>DASRLH010000265.1:0-28839 GCA_035648595.1 Tepidisphaeraceae bacterium | reverse complement strand
TCCGCTTTGATGCTGCGCGCTATTCGCCCCCTTCCAAGGCGCTGGCGCCTGGGGCCCGTGCAACCACCTCGCGCCTGAACCCCATACTCGTGCCCAGCATATAATAAAGCAACCGGCGAGCCGAACGGCATTAACAGATTGTGGCGCATGTGCGCGTTTTCGCTCGTCACAATATCGTGAAATTGCTTCATCCATTGCGCAACCCGTTGGCATCCATGCACTTGCGCGGCTGCGCCCCGCGAAAGCAAGGTGTTGCGCGAGGCGTTGCGCGCAACACGGAGCTTTGGCCATTGCCAATTCGCCTTATCTCTCCGCCCGGCTCACGCAGCCTCCACTGTCCCACAGAGTGCCGCGAGACGGAGAACAGTTGGCCCGCGCGGCAGAAATCTGACGGCGACGGGGCGGCGCCTTCATCAGGCCACCCGCGCCCCATCCCTTGCTGGTTGCACCCAAAGCGATAAACTCAACCCTTCACAGCCGCGCCGCGTCCCTTGTCCCTCGCTGAGGATTTTACCTCCAACGCGATCCGCAATAATATTCGTCGGCGCCGCCCATCCGGGAAGGCGTGAACGTGGAAAGGGAGTCAGTTGTGATCGGGCAGGAACTTCACATTCTTAATCGCGATTTCGCCGCCCCAGATTTCCGCGACGCCGGTTTTGGGGGAGGCGGAGAGGCTGGGGCGCAGGGTTACCTCTGCAAAATGATGATCGAGACGGCCCACGTTACGAATAGGGTCCCTTTCAAACAAGATGGCGAAGACGTCCTGTTCGCCAGTGTCGGCTCCCTTGCCGAAGAACAGGTCATAGGGACCACTCTCGACGATTCTCCCGGTGGCGGCTTCGCGACACCGCAGGCAAACGCCCCACCCTAAATCAATCGGCGGCTTATGAAAGGAAAGAAAGACCAGAACAGCGCCTGCGTCGTTTTTGTAAAACTGAACCTTGCACTCACCCATCGACTTCTCCACGCCCTCGCGATAGCGCGGATCGTAGCTCACTTTTGGCGGAAGAATCATGGTCCACGATGCGGCCAAATCGACGTCGCGATTGGCCGGCTCGGGAATGACTTTGTCGTTTCGGACGGCGCGCAGGAAGAACTTTGCGGTGAGCGTCTGTCGGCCAAGAGCCATGTCCTTTTGGACCTCCCAACCCGGAGCCAGGAGGTCGATGGTCTGTCCGGCCCGCACGGAGTCCAGGACGCTGACGCCGGTGAGGTTGTCGTCAAGTGTATAGGCCCACTCGCCGGTGTGGGTATCCTTTCCGAACCAGATCCGCTCCGTGTGCTGGCCGACGCGCTGGTCCGTGCAATACAGGTTCAGATGCAGCCCGATGGGCCACGGCGGATGCGGGCCAGACCCTCCGCGGTCCGGGCCGCGCTCGATGTCGATGTAGATTTGATCGCACTGGCGTTCCAGCGGCTCGCAAGTCAGCCGGACGGTCACGGCATCGAGCAAATATTGCTCCCACTCCGCGTCGCTGACCCGCCCGCAGGTATGCGCCGTTTCAACGATATCGCCCCAGGCCGCATTCCAGGGATATCCCCAATCGTGTTGGTGGGCCATCGCTTCCTGGACGAGCAACGCTTCGCGCGCATGCGACAGCGTCCCTTTCGCATCCCGCCGTGCGGCTTCCGTGATTGCTTGATCGCGGGCTTTGGCGTCGCGGCTATGCACTTCTCGAACCAACCACCATTGCGGCGCATGTTCGATCCAGTGCACCGACCAGAAAGCTTGCCAGATATGCAAACCATCCGCGCAGAAAGCGATTAACAGCCAGGCGCTGGCGATCCAAAGGAGACGACTGTGCCTTTGGCGGTGGCCGATCCGGACGGCGCGGGGACGGCCCAGATCGGCGCCGCACTCTGAACAGGCCGACGAGGACTGCGGTTTGCCAATGAGGTCGAAGCCACAGCGTCGGCACAGCGGATGGCCGTCAATCCGCCGGCCCAGAAGTCCGATCGAGGCGAGGACAAGGCCCACGACCGTTATCGCGGCCAGGAATGCAGGGGAAAAGAGCAAATCGAACATGAGGCCGGCTACGATGGGATCAGCGGAAACGCCAGCAGCGCAACGTGGGTTGGGCAATGGGGAATGTGATGAAGAAAACGGATCGGGTACGGCAATCTACGCCCCCACGCCGGCGGGTTCGCCGGCGCGCTTGCGGAGGATTTCCATTCTTTCGCGGACTTCCTGGGCCATGCGGGAATTGGGGAACTCGGCGGTGATTTGCTCGCCCAGATGCAGGGCCTCGGTCCATTTCTCGGCTTTGTAGCAGTTGGCGAATTGCGCGCCCAGGTTGTTGAGCTTTTCCTTGAATACGCCGCGCACGGTCTCCTGCATTCCCTCGGCTTCGGCGGGGGTCAGGTAGGGGTCGAGTTGCTTGAGAATCTCGATGCTCCCGTCCACGTCGTGGCGGGCGACGGCGTCGTGCCAGTTCTGCAAAAGCTGCTTCTTGTGCGCCAGGCGGCGGTTGTCGATTTCATGCGGCAGGTTTCTCACCTGCTCGTTATCCGGAAAGGTTCGGATCAGCTTCTCGGCCTCGCGGACGGCGTTGTTCCATTGCTCGCTGCGCGTGTGCTTGTCGATGGATTGCACAACCTCATTGACCTGCTTGCGGACCAGGTCCTGGCGTTTGTCGTTGATTTCCTTGCGCATGCGGTCGGCTTCACTCTTGTAGCCGAACAGGCGTTCCATATCGTCGGCCAGGGCCAACGCCGCCTCCCAGTCCAGCCGGCCCATTTCCTCGTGCATGGCGCGGCGGAGGGCCTCGCGGTCATTCTCGCGATACGCCACCGATTTGGCCCGGTCGCTGAGAAGCTGCTGCTCGCTCATGAGATTGAGGAGGATGGCGAGTTGATCGAGGCGTTCGCAGATCGGCTGAAACATCTCCTCGCGCGTACCGGCGTGCTGTGCGCTGATGGCGCGGGTGATCGGCCAAGCCACCCCGACCAACACCAGGCAAATGCACCCGGCGGCGAGCATCGACCAGTTATCGTGCGCCGGCTGTGCCAGCAGGTAGATGCCCACCCCCAGCACCGCCAGCGCGAAAACGGATGCGACCAGATACCACACTAACGAGGGGAAAGTTCGCTTCTCCACGGCCACCTCGGGAAGAAATATTGAGTTGTCGGACAATCGCTCAATTGACTGTAAGACGTTGCGCGCACGGTGTCAACGTGCGGTCCTGGGAGGTAATTGTGACGCGGCGGGGGAAGCAATCGCGGCAATCGAAGGCGAGGCCTCAATGGGCGTGGAAACGAGCGTGCGTGCGTATGCGCTGCGCCGCTCGCGCTCGCCGCTCAACATTCTGAGCAGCGTCCAGGCGCCCGCGACGGCAGCGATGCAGATGGGAACAATCGAGTTCACAATGCTGTTTATCGGCATGCGCGGGAGGGGGAGTTGAGGAGGTATGGCCGGCGTGACAGCCAGTTCGTTGCGAGATTTCGCCACGACCGCGGGTGACAGCGTGCACCTTGGCGGATATCATCAAAAGCCCAAGAGAGTTAATCCAAAGGCACTTCCCATGACAACCATGACAAGCCCAAGTCCCGTCCAAACCTACACGCCCGACGATTTGCTCGCCATGGCGGATGCGGTGGAATATGAACTGGTCGATGGCCACCTTGTGGAGCGAAACGTGAGCATTGAATCCAGCGGCGTGGCACTTCAAATCGGCACACTCTTGAATATCGAAGCGAAGCGCACGGGCCTTGCCTCCGTTTACGGCCCCGACCTGGGCTATCAGTCTTTTGCGAAACATCCCAACCGCATTCGCAAGCCCGACGTTTCGGTCGTTCGCAAAGATCGTTTGAAGGAATTGCAGTTGAATCGCGGGTACATGCCGATCCCGGCGGACCTGGCGGTGGAAGTCGTTTCCCCCAATGATTCGTACTACGAAGTGGCCCAGAAAGTCGCGGAGTACTTGGAGGCGGGCTTTGGCATGGTCTGGGTGGTGGATCCCAACCTCAAGACGGTGCGAATCGAACGCGCCGGCGGCGCCATCACCCTTCTGCACGAAAACGACGGGATTACCGCCGAGCCGGTGTTGCCCGAGTTCCGGTGCAAGGTCGGTGAGTTCTTTAAGCCGTGAGGTCGTCACTCCACCGATTCCAACCGTGCCCCCGGCGGCCACGGGTGGCCGCGGCGGTAGTCTTGCAGGCTCATGACGTTTCGCCCGTCGGGCTGGCAGTCGATGATTTCCAAGCCGCCGGCGCCGCTGTGGATGCGGCCATCGGTCATGATTTCGCCGGGGTTCCAGCGGGGGCCTTCGCCATCGGCGGCGCGGGCGCGAACCAGGCGCAGGCGGGCTAGCTCGGTGCCGATGGCGTCGCACAGCTTTACCCGGCAGCCGGGCCAGGGAGACAGGCCGCGAATCTGCTGCGACAATTGCTGTGCGCTTTGCGTGAAATCAAGCTTTGCCGAGGCGCGCGAAAGTTTGGGGGCTAGGGTCGCCAGCGAATCATCCTGCGGGGTTTCCGTCGCGCGGCCGGCGGCAAGATCGTCCAGCGTTTTTTCGACCAGGGCCACGCCGTCCTGGGACAGACGATCGTGCAGTTCGCCGGCGGTCTCCACGTCGCCGATGGCAATTTCCGATTGCGCGAGAATCGCCCCGGCGTCCATTCGCGCGGCCAGGCGGATAATGGAGTTTCCGGTGATCCGTTCGCCATTGAGGATCGCCCAATTGATCGGGGCCGCTCCGCGATATCTGGGCAGGCGGGAGGCGTGCAGGTTGATGCTCCCGTGGCGCGGATGATGCACGATCGCGTCGGCGACCTTCTGCCCGAACGCGATGACCACCATGACGTCGGCGGGCGGCAGATTTTCGCGATTGATGTCCGGCGTTCGCAGCAACGGCAGCTCCGCATCAATCGCGGCCTGGGAGACGGGCGTCGGGGTCAACCCCCGCCCGCGCCCCGCCGGCCGATCCGGCTGGCTCACCGCCTGCACCACCGTGTGCGGTCCGCGCAGCAGCGCCGCCAGCGTCGGAACGCCAAACTCGCCGCTGCCTGTAAAGATGATTCGCATGAAGTGGCACGGGCGGCCCGCCCGTGGTTTGTGTTGATTCAAATACCCGCGCAAATGAACGCGCCCTACGGGCAGCTTCTAAAAGTTAATCCACCGCACGTTGATCGCACTGCCACGAATGGGCACGAATAAATTATCTTCATTCGTGTGCATTCGTGTCCATTCGTGGTTTCCCTCTTTCTTTGGGTTGCGGGTCGCCATTTTGTTGGGAGCGTTTAGAGAATCCGCTGTTTTCCTTCCTTTTCCCGCCGGTATTTCTCCTCCAGTTCCTTGAGCAGCGCGCGATTGGCGATCTTGGCGACAGGTCCCATGCGATCGATCAGCAGGATGCCGTTGAGATGGTCGGCTTCGTGTTGCCAGACGCGCGCCTCGAAGCCCTCGGCGGTTTTATCGATCTTCTGGCCTTCCAGGTCGAGCGCTTCGATCCGCAGCCGCTTGGCCCGCACGACCTTCACGCGCAGCTCGGCGATGCTCAGGCAGCCTTCCTCGCCTTCCTCGTCGCCCTCGGCTTCGGTGAGGATGGGATTGATGTAGACGCGGTCGTCCTCGGGTTTGCCGGTGGTGTTGGTGATAAAGAGCCGGATGCTTTTGGCGACCTGGGGCGCGGCCAGCCCGACGCCCGCCGCCGCCCGCATCAGCACGAACATGCCGGCGGCCAACTCGCGCAGGCTATCGTCAAAATGAGCGACCGGCGCACTCATTTTCTTAAGCCGGGGGTCGGGATATGAGATAATCTTAAAATTCGGCGGCATCGAAATCGATCCCATCAACGCCAAAAAAACGCCGACGCGGCAAGCCTATAATCCGGGCGGAAGTGTATGCGCGGGATCAGTTTATTGACAGTCTTGTCGGTTAAGGTGTAGATTCAACCGTTGCGATCATTGGCCGCCGCCGACTTTCTCCGACGAGGACCGTATCCACGTGAGCACCAACACCGATGTCCCCGCACTCCCCGAGGGCTACCGCGACATCCCCGAAGAGGACCGCCGCAAGGCCAAAAAGTTTTTTGAGCATGGCCGCACCGTCGCGGCCAGCGGGCAGTATGAGTACGCCATTTCCATGTACATCGACGGATTGGCGCTCGATCCCGAGGACCTTGAGGCACACAAGGCGGTGCGCGAAATATCCCTGAAGCGCAAGGTGTCGGGCGGCAAGGCGATGGGCATGTTCGAGGCCCGCAAGTATTCCACCAGCACGCGCGACGACAAGCAGAACATGCTTAATTCCGAGAAGAAGCTGGCGTTTGAGCCGGGCAACATCGACCACATGATCGTGATGGTGCAAAGCGCGCATCGTGCCGGTTTTTATGACACGGCGCTCTGGATGGCGGACCTCGCGTTCCGCGCCAATCTCGATTCCGCCAAGCCCGAATACAACAAATTCATCGTGCTGCGCGACGTGTACAAGGGCCTCAATGAGTTCAAGAGCGCCAGCGACGCCTGCTCCGAGGCCCTGCGGTTGCGCCCCAACGACATGGATCTCCAGGGGGAGATGAAGAACCTGGCGGCGCAGTACACGATGTCAGCCGGGAAATACAATCGCGCCAAGAGCTTCCGCGAGTCGATGCGCGACCAGGAAGGCCAGCAAAAACTGCTCGACGAGGAACGCGACGTCCGCAGCGACGATTTCCTCACCACCAAGATTCGCACGACCGAAACCGAATGGCGTGCCGCGCCCGATGACATGGCCAAGTTCGGCAAATTCATCGACGCCCTCCGCACCACCGAGCAACTCGATCACGAAAACCGGGCCATCGAGTTGCTCGATCAGGTGTATCAGAAGACCAAGAATTTCCGCTGGCGGCAGCGGGCCGGCGAGATCAAGCTCTCGCAGCTTTCACGCATGGAGCGGACGCTGCGGGGGCAACTCCAGCTAAAGCCCGACGACGTCGAGCTCAAGAAGGAATACGACGGCTTCGTGATGGACAAGATCCAAAGCGAGCTCGATGAATACAAGCTCCGCACCGACAACTACCCGACCGACAGCGAGGCGCGCTTCGAGATGGCCCGGCGGATGTTCGCGCTGCGGCAGTTCCAGGATGTCATCCCCGTCTTCCAGCAGGTGCGCAACGATCCCAAGTACCGCGCCAGCGCCGGCACATTGCTGGGGCGCGCGTTTTACGAGGCCAGCTTTTTCGAGGAAGCGTCCGAGACGCTCAAGAGCGTGATCGACGAATACGCCGCCCGCGGCGACGAGAAATCCAAGGACATGACCTATTGGTATGGCCGTGCCCTGGAAGCCAAAGGCGACGAGCAGACTGCGATCAAGCAATACAGCCTCGTCGCCCAATGGGACTTTAAGTACAAAGACGTGCAGGAACGCATCAAGACCCTGCGCGCGAAAGCCTGAGCATCATGCGCGGCAAGTCCAAGGACAACCTCGCGCCGCGCATTAACAATCGCAAGGCACTTCACAACTACTTCATCAGCGCCAAGATCGAATGCGGCATGGTGCTGGTCGGCAGCGAAGTGAAATCCCTTCGCGCCGGCCGCGCGCAGTTGCAGGATGCGTGGGCTGCCGTCGAAGGGGGGCAATTGATCCTCCACGGCGCGCACATCGACCCCTACGAGAAATCCGCCTCCGTCTACAACCACGAGCCGCGCCGGGACCGGCGGCTGCTGGCCCATCGCCGGGAGATCAAACGGCTCGCAAGCGAAATGGAGCAGAAGAGCACCACGCTCATCCCCCTGGCCATCTATTTCAAGGATGGCCGCGCCAAAATCGAACTGGGCGTCGCCAGCGGCAAGCAGCAGCACGACAAACGCGACACCATCAAACGCAAGGAAATGTACCGCGAAGTGCGACGAGCCATGACGCAGCGGCAGTAGTATCCATCGTCAACATCATACTCAACGGGAGCACCAACTATGCGCACACGTCCATCCATCTTGATTTTCTCGTCGGTTCTGGCCCTGATCCTGGGCGTCCAATTGCTTCGCGGCGAGGTCGCCGCGGATCAGCAGAAGCCGGCTTCCTGCATCCCATCCAAAAAAGACCCCAATCGCCATGAGCAATTCCTGAAGGACAAGGCGGCACAGCTCGAGAAAGGGCCGATCCAGGTCGTCTTCGAGGGTGACTCCATCACCGACGGCTGGCGCGGCGGCGGGAAGAAAGTCTGGAAGGAATACTACAGCAAATACAACACCCTCAATCTTGGCATCGGCGGCGACCGCACCGAGCATGTGCTGTGGCGCGTCCAGCACGGCGAGCTGGACGGCCTGGACCCCAAGGTCGTCGTCATGATGATCGGCACCAACAACATCGGCTCATCCGTCAGCGACATCGTCGCCGGCATCACCTGCGACGTGAAGGCGATTCACGAGAAACTGCCCAACACCAAAATCCTGCTCCTGGGCGTGTTCCCGCGCAGCCCCAAGCCCACCGACAACGCTCGTCCCAAGATCAAGGAAGTCAACGAAGCCATCTCCAAACTCGACGGCACCGACAACGTGAAGTACCTGGACTTCGGCGACAAATTCCTGGATCCCGACGGCACCCTCCCCAAGAGCATCATGCCCGATGCCCTGCACCCCAACGAAAAAGGCTACTACATCTGGGCCAAGGCGATGCAGCCGACGCTGGATGAATTGATGAAATGAGCAACTCCGCGAAGCATCACCACGGAGGCACGGAAACACGGAGGCGCCTTCGTGAAATAGACGTATATCGTTGTCCTTAAAAAATGACTTTCAGGTGTTCTACGTTTGCAAAGCGGCACGTCATGTCGAATGCGCCTCCGTGTTTCCGTGCCTCCGTGGTTGCTCGAACGAAATAGCAACGGCTCGCGGTTTTCCGCTCAAGCACACGATAAAGCTGACGGTTGTCCCGATGGGCGTCCACCACATGCCGGCCAGGCCGATCGAATGGTGGAGCAGCGCGCCGCTCCACCATTTCATGATGGGCGGCTGCAGCAGGCCGATCGTCGTGATGCCGGCGAGCAATCCCAGGATCACGCTGCGGGTGTTGCCGCGCGTCGTCAGCAGCGCGACCAGGAAGATTCCCAGCATCCCCGCGAACGGGAATGAGAGGATGTTGAGGGCGAAGCCGATGAGCGTGTCATCTTTGGGGTCATAAAGAAAGATGCACACAACCGCCAGCAGGGACATCAGGATTCCCATGATCGCCACGGCAATTTTTGGCGTATTGCGATCGTGCACGGGGTCTTCGGGCCAGCCCAACTTTCGGCGCAGCGGGTAATAGACATCGGCCACCGCGCTCGAAGCCAGTGCATTGATTGCCGAGTCCATCGAGCCCTGCGCGATGGCCAAAAACCCCACGATCGCCAGTCCCGAAAGCACGGTCGGCATCTCGTTGAGCAGGAACGCCGGGTAGACGCCCTTGTCCGGCGGGCGGGCGATGCCGGGGCGGTGATAGAACAGGTACAGCAACAATCCGATCAGCAGAAATCCGCATACGGTGATGGTGCTGATGATCTGCGCCCACAGCAACGACATCGCGCCGCGGGCCACGCTTTTGGCGACGAGAAACCGCTGCGCGAGATCCTGATCCACGCCATATGCCGCCACGTTCAGAAACGTCGCGCCGATCAGGGCGGTCCAGATCGTGAAGCGATGGCGGGAATCCAGGGAGGTGTCCACGAGAAACAGTTTGCTGTGCCCATCGGGCCCTGAATGCGGGTCGGCCAGTGCGCGGTAGATTTCGCCCGCCGGAAGGTGCAGCGCGTGCAGCAACATGAAGATGCTCAGCAGCGCCGCCCCGGCCACGATGAAGAATTGGATAACGTCGATCCAGATGACGGTGCGGATGCCGCCGAAGGCGGTGTAGAACGTGCCGACCAGGCCGATCAGGCAGATGGCGAGGATGAGTTGGCCCGTGCTGGGTTGAAAGCCGTTGTCTCCGCGCGTGGCGAACATCAGCAGGCAGACCGGCAGCGCCGCGATAAACAGCCGGGACCCAGACGCCAGCATCCGGCCCAGCAAAAAGACGATGCTCGCCGCGATCATCGCCCCTTCGCCGAAGCGCTGGCCCAGATAGCCGTAGATCGTGACGGTGCCCGCTCGGTAAAGGCGCGGCACGAACAACGTCGCCACGATTCCCACGGCAACAAGCCCGCCGGCGGTGAGAATCAAATAGCTGATGTTGTTGCGGTATGCCTCATCGGGCGCGCCCACGAACGTGGCGGCGCTGAGGCTGGTGGCGACGATGGAAATGGCCACCGCCCAGGTGGGGATCGAGCGGTGGGCCAGGAAATATTCGCGCGTGTCCTGATCCTTGCGCGCGGCCACCACGCCGATGTAGATCATCACCGCGAAGTAGGCGGCGACGATCATCCAGTCGATCGGCCCAAAGACCGCCAGCGGATAAGCGGTCAGGATGTTCACTGCATTGTAGCGGCTTGCATGACGTGCCGTTCGGGCGCCGCGAGCCAGTAGGCGTCCCAGCCGTCCACGTTCGCCCAATAATATTTCTCGGTCGGCGAATGAATGGGGCCCAGGGCAATGCGGTGCGAGCCGGCAAAAGCGACAACGTCGCTCTGGGGCTGGGGCTGCCATTGCTGATCGGGGCCCATCACGTACTCGAAGCCGACGCGCTGGTGCGATTTGAGCTTGTACGTGACGATCACCTTGGGATTGACCGGCTGGCCCATCTGGTTCCATTGCGTGACGTGATAGAGGCCGTACGATCCATCACCATGCACGCGATGAGAGAGGCCCTTATTTCCGCCGGGCGCCTCGGCGCGGATGGGGTTGCCGCTGCCGCAACCGGCAGCGAGAAGGGCGGTCATCAAAAGCGCGGGGGTAAGCAGAAAACGCTTCATGCGATCAATCTCCATTGGGATGCCGGCCCGGGGGCCGCGCCGTCTCCGCAAATACGCGAAGTTGGATTAGTCTAACCAACCCGCGACAAAAAAACACTCGAATGCCGCACTGTGCGAAATCGCGATGGGTATTTCACATTTTCCCGAACATCGGTCCACGGGTCTCACATTCTCCATTCTCATGACATCGGTCCCATAATAATCATCCGCGCGGCATTTCCCATCCACGATCTTCAGTGGTTTATCCGGCCCAGGCAAACCCCGCCGCTTTTTGGGCCGATGTCAGAAGTGCCGGCCGTATCGATCAGGAGGAAGCGAATGCGTTTTGCCCGTCCGATATCATTGATTGTTGCGATTGTGCTTTGCGCCGCGGTTCCATCACGCGGGAACTTCATTTCGATCAGCGACATTAAAAACACGGCCCGCCTGGCGGGGCTGGGGATTCGTGTTGATCCGACCGGCCCGGCTTCCCTGGCCGATGGGGCGCCCGGCAACTGGGAAGTGCTGGGCACAACCGCGCCCTACCTGGATCACAATGCCGATTCTC
This sequence comes from Tepidisphaeraceae bacterium, assembly GCA_035648595.1. GTDB lineage: Bacteria > Planctomycetota > Phycisphaerae > Tepidisphaerales > Tepidisphaeraceae > RYN-428. The sequence goes on along the minus strand of DASRLH010000265.1, from coordinate 17,490 downwards.
CTTACCTGTCGGGCGTTGCGCGGCTCAATAAGCCCGCGATCGGCATTGCCCTGGACGTCACCCGCGTGAACGCGGCGATGCTCAATGACGGGTTTACGCTCGAAGGCTTCTACCACGGCCGGGAGGTCGCCTCGGAAGTGGTGAGACTCGACCGGCTCGGCAAGCCCACGCACATAGAGATCACAGCCCCGGCAATCGATGAAATTAAATGGGATGGGAGCGGGCTGGTGTTTCATCCCTACATCCTGGGCGATTTCCAAATTTATTCCGCGTCGCCGCCGGCTTCCGCGAAGACCGCCGAACCGCACGTCGCGGATGCCGCCCCCGCCCCGGAGCCGGCCAGTCTTGGGATTCTCCTCTTCGCGGGAGCCCCCCTGATGTTGCGCCGGCGCTCAACGCCAAAGTTTTCCGGGTTGAGCAATACGCGGCAGATGATGTGATCGGCGAATGGGAGCGGCCGGCCGGCGGTTCTGAATCCCGGCCAATGTCTGTTTGCCCGATGCACGCGGGGTGGCTGCCCGCATCCAGATCAGCGGGCGAGACGCGCTTTCGACCGAATGGCCCCGCCGAACGGCTAATGCACACCGCCAGACCACCAGCAACGCCAGAATCGCCGCGACGCTCATCCATGGCGCAATGCGGCCACCCAGCGACAACATTTCAGGAATGTGCCAGCGGGCCAAAAGCGGATCCGCGTACAAACGCAGGTGCGGAAACACCGCCAGCGCAACAACCGCCAGGCATAACGCCGTGCAGACGTTGGAAATGAGCAGGTAGACACGAAACTTCATCGCGTACACCATCCCGGGGGCCTATATCGCTGGAAAGGGCGATGCGACTGGAGACTCGTGCGAGCCTGACGCCTTTCCCAACCATTGCCGCTGCCCCTGGAAATGACAAATCAGTGGGCATTGCGGCGACGATGCCCCGGAGTATAACGGATCGGCCTCCCGATTGGAAGGGGCTATCGCCCCACCCAGTCGCCACAAACACGAGTTGCACCCTATGGACGAAGGCAGCTTCTTTGAATTTCACGAACAGATGCGGCCGCGCCGGCGGGCGGCCGGCAACCCTGTTACGCCATTGGCGTCGCAAAGCGCAATATCGGCGGGGGGGAAGGCGCGCGGACTGGCAGGCGGGCAGCAGCCGATCACTGTTTCCCAACTCACCCAACGCATCGATCGCGTGATCAAAACCGGCCTGCCCGAATCGCATCTGGTTCGCGCGCAGATCAGCAACTTCCGGCCCAACCATTCCTCCGGGCACTTCTATTTCACGCTCAAGGATGCGGCCAGTTGCATCGACTGCGTGATGTGGAAGAGCGATGCCGCCCGCCTGAAGTTTGCGCCCACCGATGGCATGGAGCTTCTGGCGGTGGGAAAGGTGGGAATTTACGGACAACGGGGGAAATATCAGCTTTATGTCTCAACACTTCGACCCCTGGGCCAGGGCGCCTTGGAACTGGCGTTTCAGCAGCTTCGCGCCAAACTCGAAGCCCAGGGATTGTTCGCGGCGGATCGCAAGAAGCCGTTGCCGCGATTTCCCGGGACCCTTGTGCTGGTCACGGGGCGCGATACCGCCGCCCTGGCGGACATGCTCAAGGTATTGCGTCGATTCCCCTGGCTTGGGCTTCTGGTTTATCCCGTGCCGGTGCAGGGGGAAGGGGCGGCGGCAAAGATCGCCTCCGCGCTAAACCATATCAGCGCGCGCGGCCATGAGATCAATGCCGACCTGATCCTGCTGGCGCGCGGCGGCGGCTCGTTGGAAGACCTGTGGGCCTTTAACGAAGAAGCCGTCGCCCGCGCGATCGCGGACTGCCGGATTCCGGTGATTACCGGGATTGGGCATGAGGTGGACACGTCGATTGCCGACCTGGTTGCCGACCATCATGCCCACACGCCCACCGAAGCCGCCCAGGTCGCGGCAGCCCATTGGCGCGGCGCGCGCGAGGCCGTGGACGCAGGCACGCTGCGCCTGCGCCGCGGGTGCGCGAATCAGCTTCAAAATGCCCGGCATCGGCTGGCGGGCATCGAACGCCATGAGGTGTTTCGCCGGCCCATGGACCGGATCAATTCGCTTCGCCAACTGCTCGACGACCGGCAGCGCGCCATCGGCCTGACGATCGCCCGCCGACTCCACGAGGCCCGTTGGCGCGTGCAGGAAATGCACGGCCGCCTCGGACGCAAAGTCCCCGAAGCCCTGCGGCTTTATCAACAGAAACTGGCGGGCTATTGCGACCGCCTGAATAACGCCGCCGCCACAAGCCTGCTGCTGCGGCGCCAGCAACTGGACGCGATGGATCGCCAGTTACAGGCCGTCGGCCCCCAGAACGTGTTGCGCCGGGGGTACACGATCACCACCCGCAAAAAAGACGGCTCGATTGTCCGTAGCGCCGCCCAAATCGCCCCCGGCGACCGGCTACTCACTCGATTTGATGATGGGCAGGTGGAATCCATCGCGCAGGATTCCAAACAGCTCAGCCTGTTCGAATAAATGACACGCACGGGCGAGACGCCCGTGTCACGATTAAATTACCGATTCCCGCCCTGACTCCTCCTGGTTTTGCCACCCATGAAGAGCGCGTAGTCGCGCCGTGGCCATTAGGTCGCGGGCATGACGGGGGGGTTAACCGCGAGGCGACGAAGATTCAACCTCCCGATTCACCTTGACACCTCGCGGTTGCTCGCCTCATATATTGCCATGACCCGATTGGCCAATCCCGTGGTCCCCATCTTCGCGGCCGGTGATTATGAAGCGCAGGTGCGGCGTGGCACGGAGATTCTCCAGGCCGGCGGAATTGTCGTGCTTCCCACCGAAACCGCGTACGGCGCGGCGGCGTTGCTCAGCCATCCCGAAGGCCGCCGCCGGCTGGCGGAATTTCGCGGGGAATCCACCAAGCCCTTTACCGCCCACCTGGCACATCCAGAGGATGCGCTGCGCTTTCTGCCTGATGTCAATGACTATGCCCAGCGCATCATGCGCAAACTCTGGCCCGGCCCGGTGTCGCTTGTATTCAACGTGCCGGCTCAACGGCGCCAGGAGGCGGCCCAACAAGCCGGCGTCGGCGAGTCCGACCTGTACGACGCGGCGGGGGACATCACCCTCCGCTGCCCGCGGCACATCGTTTTTTCCGATGTGGTCGGCGCGGTCGAGGGCGGCCCTGTCGCCATGACGATGACCAGCGCCTTCTCTGGACACACCGAATCGGGCGCGTCGCTGGCCGAGGAGCTTGGCGATCGGGTGGATTTGGTCTTCGACGGCGGGCCTACGGAATATTCCAGGCCTTCGACCATTCTTAAGGTGGGCCTGGACAACTATCAGATCGTCCGGCAGGGCATTTACGATGAGCGGATCATCGATCGATTGCTGCGCACGACCATCCTGTTCGTGTGCAGCGGCAACACCTGCCGATCTCCAATGTCAGAGGCGATCGCCCGGCAATACCTGGCAACAAAGATTGGCGTTGGCGAGGCCGATCTGGAGAAAAAGGGGATCAACGTGATCTCCGCCGGCAGTTTTGCCACGCCCGGCACGCGCGCCGCGGCGCCGGCAATCGAGGTGGTGAAGGCGATGGGCGCCGATCTTTCCCAGCATCGTTCGCGGCCGCTCACGGTCGAGTTGATCCATCAGGCCGACATGATCTTCGCCATGAGCGCAAGCCATGCGATGGCTGTAAAGGCGCTCGTGCCCTCCGCCTCAGCGAAGGTCTCCACGCTCGATCCCGATGGAGACATCGAAGACCCGATCGGCGGGGATTTGTCGTTGTATCAACAGGTCGCCGCCCAGCTTCGCTCACTGATCGAGAAGCGACTGGAAGGCAAGAAACTGCCGTGATCCGCGGGCAAGCAGGACAATACATGAAACTCGCGGTGGCATGCGATCATCGAGGTTACGACGCGAAGCGACGGCTCTTGCCGGTGCTCAAGCGCATGGGGCACCACGTCGAGGATTTCGGCTGCGACAACAATACCGCCTGCGACTATCCCGATCTGGCCGCGCCCGCGTGCCGGGCGGTGGTGGCCGGCAGGGCCGACGTGGGCATTCTGCTGGACAACAGCGGCCTGGGGATGTCCATCGCCGCTAACAAAATCAACGGCGTGCGCGCCGCCCTGGCGCACGACGAGGTCACCGCGCGCATCGCCCGTGAGCACAATCACTGCAATGTCCTGTGCCTCGGCACCGACCTTCTCAGCGAAGATCAGCTTCGGCAGATCGTCGAGATATTCCTCACCACGCCCTTCGCCGACGGCCGCCATGTCCGGCGAATCGCCAAGCTCGCGGAACTCGAAAAAGAAGAGGCGCGTGGGAAGAAATGATCGAGCTTTAGTCTAGCAGCCCCGCGCTGCTTGCCGCCGGATTTTCCAGCAATGATCCTAAAGGGTCCTTCGACCCTACCTTCATGCGCTTGCGTTTAGATATTTGCTCTTTTGTTTCTTCTTTGGATTTGTTGCGGATTTCGTGCTTCGGGATTTCGGATTTTCACGCGCAATCAGGTCGCCGGCTATAGTCCGTCGCGTGCCCATCGACGCCCCCTCATCCCGGATACACCCACGGCTTGCGATACTCCCGCCCCATCAGCTTCGCCGCTCCCTCATCCCCCACGATTGCTTCCTTCGCCCCATCCCACCGCACGCTGCGCCCGGCTTTCAGCGAGAGCATGCCCAGCAGGGCCATGACGGTGGCGCGGTGGGCGGGCTCTATGTCGGCGGCGGGGCGGGTGTGGGTGTCGATGGCGTGCATGAAGTCGGCCCAGAGGAGCTTGATGTTGTGGCCATCGGGTTCCTGGAGTTGGGAGGGTTGATGGATCGGCGTGCCGCGGTTGGGGTAGAAGGTCCAGCCGTCGCGCCAGCCGACGTGGAGGGTGCCTTTGGAGCCGTAGAAGTAGGCGCCGATGGAGGTTTTTTCGGCGCCCTGCCCGCCGAACTGGCGGTGCTCCCAGCTTACGGTGAACTTGTCGAATTCATAGACGGCGGCCTGATGGTCGGGGGCATCGGTGGTTTGGCCGCGCTGGTCGTTGATGGCGGCGCCGCGGACAGGGCGGCCGCCGGTGCTGTAGACGGCTTTGGGGTAGGTGACATCGGTGAACCATTGCACCTGATCGAGCCAATGGACGCCCCAGTCGCCGAGTTGGCCGTTGGCGTAGTCGAGGAAGTTGCGCCAGCCGCCGGGATGGAGCTTGGTGTTGAAGGGGCGGAGGGGGCCTGGGCCGCACCAGAGGTCCCAATTCATGTTATCGGGGGTTTCGCTATTGGGGTTGGGTAGTTCGCGGCCGCCGGCGCCGTCGGCGAAGATGCGAATCATGCCCAGTTCGCCGACGCCGCCGGAGCGGAAGAATTGCCGGGCGGCGACGTAATGCGGCCCAACCCGCCGATGCAGTCCCACCTGCACCACCTTCCCCGAATCGCGGGCGGTCTTGAGAAGCGCGCGGCTTTCGTTGATGGTTTGTGCCGTCGGCTTCTCCACATAGACGTGCGCCCCGGCCTTGAGTGCCGCGATCGCTTGCAGCGCGTGCCAATGATCCGGGGTGGCAATGATCACAACTTCCGGCTTTTCCTTGTCCAGCAGCTCGCGGTAATCCTTGTATCCCTTGGGAGACGTTCCCGCGAGCTCGCCCATCTGATCGAGGGAGGCTTCGAGGCTGTTGCCATCGACATCGCACATCGCCGTGAGCTTACAGCGTTTGGAGGCGATGGCCTCGCGCAGGACGTTTCGTCCCCACCAGCCGGCGCCGATGATGGCGGTGGTGAAGATGCGATCGACTTTGTCCTGCGCGTGGATATATGGGGCCCCAAGCAGAAGCCCGGAGGCGGCGGCGGAGGTGGTTATGAACTGTCGGCGTGATTGCGTCATTGCGATGGCTCCAGTGAACGAATGGCAGCACCGTTCAGCGGGCCCCTTTTCTATGCTGGCGGGACTAGTGCATTGTCATGCTTCCAAATGCGGGTAAAACTCTAGTGATTTACCCCAAAATCATTGCGTGACAATGCACTAGACTGTCCGTTGGTGCGGAAGTAAAACGGCTTTATCTCATTAAGTCCGGTCCACTTGGGGTCAGCCGTGCACCCACAACGTCTACCTTGCCCGAAAGTTGTGATCCACGCACTCCGGCCTCGGAGACTTTTGTTGCAATCACTGTCAAATGTTTAAGCCTTGGCAGCTTGGCAAGCGAGTTTAGGCATGAATTCGTCACGCCGGTGTGACTTATGTCCAAGTCGGTCAGATGCGAGAGCTTTGCGACAGCGGGAATGTTCAGGTCGGTGAACTCCGCTTCTGTCCCACTGACTTTCAAGACCTCAAGATGCGGCAACGCCTGTAAAGAAGCTAAAGCGTCTGGCTCAATCTCGCTATCACGGATGATGATGGTCTTTAGCGTTCCTATTCTGCCCAATGCGGTAACAATCTCTCGGGTGATGTGTTCGGAAGCGCCCCTTAACTCAATCTGCTCAAGGCGTGCAAGATTGGATAACGCGGTCAGAGCGACGGGTGTGATTGAGACCGGCGCGCACGAAATCTTTGCTTCTCTGAGGTGAGCAAACTGATCCAGTAGCGTGATATTCTGATCCGTTGCGAACGTTGTATTCAACCACACGGAAGTGACTCTATGCAAGGCGTCATAACGAACTCTCGGCACCCCTGTTTTCGCTGCCACATCATTCAGTGCGTTCAGCAGTGCTTCTGCTTCTTGTTTTGAACCATCGGAGGATGTGGGCTTGGTTACCACCGGCGCAGCGGGGTCCGATGCGCATGTCATCGGACAGCCGATGTTAAATACAATGGCTACGGCGAGAATCACGCACGGGGTACGATTCATTCGATCTAATTCCGTTCGGCCGGCTCAGTGGTAGGGAGCTGGCCAGTCAACTTCTTATCCTCGGTGAGTTTGATGTCGGCTCGAAGTCCATTCGCATCCAGTGCGCCGCAGTTGCAGTTGTACTTCCACGTAATGACGATGACATGGAGAACGCCTGTTCTGCCAATCTTATCCGGATCCTCTTTTTTGTCGAGAACATCTGGCTTGTAGACCGCTGCCACATAGATCCGCCCCGAGTGCCCCTTTCCATCACCCCCGACCTCCGTGGACCACTTCGCTGTGATTTCCTTATCCTTGCCAGTTGGGTCTACCTTGGTGCCGTTTATCACAAGATAACCTTCATCTGACGCCTTACCGGAAATGCCCGAGGTGGGTTTATACACAACCTTCAACTCGATCTTGCCTTTTTTGTCGCCAGCGCAAAGGTTAGTCCCGGACAGTGAAACAGTTACTGTTCCTTGTGGATCAGCCGGGGAACCGTCTCGGGTGGTGTCATGGATTGTGAACGTCTTCTCCGCGTCTAAACCGAGCGGATCAACGAGATCAATGGGTCCATCTGCGACAAATTCGTACAAGTTTGCTCCATCCACGTAGCCCATCGGCTCGTGAAGGATGCCGAGCCGCGAAAGCCGTTCATTCGTTGAGCGGCGAGCGATCTGCGAAGATTCCATTTCAGACCTGCCTTCCGATTAGTTTATTCGACACGCACCGACGATGCCGGAACCTGCACCAAGTAGACTCCCGGCGGACGAATCACGCCATCGGGAACCACCGGGGATTGCTGAACGGTACCGATCCCAACAGGATTAGCCAAGTGAAACAGTTTAGGGGTAAAAATTGGAGCCAGGTCCTCGAAGAGCGAGTTTGGATGTCCGAGTTCATCAGATTCGAAAAGCCATTTGCCGCGAGTCAGCATTGGGATCATAGCGGCGACATACGCGCTGCGGTACTTGGGAAAGAGCACCCGCGACAGGGCATAATCGCGATCCGCCGGTTCGATCTGCTCCGTGTCCCGATAGTGGCGGGCACGAAGGCTGATGAACGCGCCCAGCATTTCGCGCATCGTGAGTCGGCGCAGATCCGATCCACATGAAATGGCCTTCTTGGGCAAAGAGAACCGGCGAACATAGTCTTCGTCGGGATCGGAAGCCAAGCATGGGGGCCATCACTATCACTTCCCCGCACGTTCAAACAGACCACATCCCCCCGCGAATTGCGGCAGAAAATTCGCCCGCCGGACAAGACCGGCGAAGTCCAGCAGGTGCCGCCCAATATCTGGGCATGGGCGATTGGCTTGAATCCATCGGGGGATGCCGGGGCGATTACGAGTTCGCCGTTTTCGTTGAGAACGATCAACTTGCCGTCGGCGATGATCAGCGAGCCAACGCCAGATTCCTTCGCGGACCACTTCTCTTTGCCGGTGGCAAACTCGATGCACTTGAGCGAGGCATCGTTGCGTTTGTCTCCGTCGAAACCATAGACGAATTCGCCCAGCGGCACGCCGGGGTTGAGGTGGGAGCGGAGGACTTTGCTCTTCCAAAGGATTTTGGGTTCACCCTCGGCGGATTGTAGCAGGGCGGCGCCTTTGCCATAGGCACTGGAGATCAGCACGCGATCGCCGTTTACGATCGGATCGGCGGCGTTCGCGCCGTACTGCGTCACCCAGCGCATCTTCCAGACTTGCTTGCCCGTCTGAAGATCAACGGCCAGGATCGCCAGCGCATTGCTCAGCACCACGAGCGATTTTCCGTCCGCCGACATCGGCACGGGCGTGGAATAGCCGGCATCCTTGCTGGCGGATTTCCAGATGATCCTTCCCGTCCTCTTATTCACCGCCACGCCCGCCTCGCCGACGTTGAGCACCAGCAGATCGCCCATCACCAGCGGCGAGCCGGAGAATCCCCAGCCCGGCACGCGGATTTTGGTTTCGGTGTGGATATTTTCCTGCCAGATGACTTTGCCGGAGGCGGCGTCGAAGGAAAACAAATCGCCCCAGCGGCCGATGACGTAGAGCCGCTTGTTGTCCAACGTCGGCGTGGCGGTGGTGCCGCCGTCGAAGAACTTGGCGCCCAGATCGGAGGGGTATGAATGCTTCCAGATGACTTTGCCGGTGTTGGAGTCAAGGCAGAAGATCGTATCGGTGTTGTCGGTGTTGCCGGCGGTGTACGCGCGCCCGCCACCGACGGCGAAGGAGGAAAGGCCGGTGCCGACGTTGGCTTTCCACAGCACCGGGGGGCCTTGGGGCGGCCATTGGGTGGTCCAGCCGGTTTCGGAGGATGTGCCGTCGTGATGGGGACCGCGATAGTTGGGCCAGTCGTCGGCGCGCAGGGACGAAGCCAGAAGGGCCACGCAGGTGATTGTCAGGAGCGTTCGCATGGGGTGACTTCCAAATCGTACGGCCATGGCGGGGCGGTGTTGTGTGCTTGAATCGGATCTAAATTGGAATGCGGTATTAGTGTTCCACTTTCGGGCATAGGGATTGACGAAGAAAAGCGGCGGGGACGCCGCTTCTACGTGGAAGCGACGCCCTCGTCGCTTCCGGGTATGCCCACTTTTCCAGGCGGGGAATTGGCGGACGGTGGGGCAGACATTCTTGCCTGCCGGCGAGTCGGTGAGTGGAGGACATTCTTGTCCTCCCGAACCGATTCGAATCCGCTCGGCGGGGCAGGAACCCCGCACTCGCGGATTCGGGCAGACAGGAATGTCTGCCCCACCAAACCCTGTGGATGTCAACGGTTACGCCTGCCCGGAAATTCGGGCACGCCCTCGCTTCCATGAGCGCTGCCAACCGCGTTCCACATTCGGAGGGGCGGTGGGTATGATGCGGGGCGTCCGGCTTGATAGCGCAAAGAGCAGCGTTCGCTGAAGCGAACCCTACAAACCTACAAAAGCGGCGGAATGAAGAGCACCTTTTCCAGCGTCATTGTCTCAATCGTGATCTGCGCACTAGCGGGTTGCCAGGGGCCTGCCAATCATGGCGAATCAAAGGCGCCGTCGCTTTCGCGATTCGAGTATTCCGCGCCGAAGATGGGCACGATCTTTGGCCTCACGCTTTATGCCTCGGACAAAGGCGCCGCCGACCGGGCCGCCGCCGCTTGCTGGGCGCGCGTGGATCAACTCGAGCAGACGCTCAGCGACTGGCGGCCCAGCAGCGAGATCAGCCTGCTCTCGCAACAAACGCTCAACGGGCCGATGGCGGCGCCGGTGCCGGTGAGCGAGGATTTGTATTACATGCTGGAGCGCTCGCTCGAAGCGGCCCGGCTTTCCGACGGCGACTTCGACATCACCGTCGGCCCGCTGGTGCGCCTGTGGCGGCGCTCCCAGCAGTTGGTGCAGTTGCCCAAGCCTTCGCGCATTGAAGCCGCAAAGCGATCAGTCGGCTATCGCTTCATCAAGCTCGATCCGGCCCACCGCAGCGTGCAGTTGCTGGCGCCCAGGATGGTGCTGGACGTGGGCGGCATCGCCAAGGGGTACACCTCGATGCAGGTGCTCAAGCTGTTGCGCGAGCGTTTCGGCATCACCCGCGCGCTGTGCGGGGCGGCGGGCGATATACACGCCGGCGATCCACCGCCGGGCAAGAGCGGATGGGTCGTCCGGCTCGAATCGCTGGAAGACAAATCCAAGCCGGGCGTGTACGTGCGACTGCATAATTATGGCATCTCCACCTCCGGCGATACCGAGCGGTTCGTCATCATTGATGGCGTTCGCTATTCACATATCATCAGTCCGAAAACAGGGCTGGGATTGACGGACCGGATCGCCGTCACCGTGATCGCGCCGGACTCCACGACCACCGACTGGATGTCAACGGCGGTCAGCGTGATGGGGCCCGAAAAGGGGCTGGCGCTGGTGGAGCAAACGCCGGGCGCGGCGGCGCGTATAACGAAGATCGAAGGCGGACGGATCGCGGTGTGGGAATCGAAGCGGTTTGGGCAGTTCGCTTTCCAGCCCGCACCCTGAGGCATCCTAAGCGGAAAAATTACCGCGGAGGCGCGGAGACGCAGAGAAAGCAAGAGAGGGATGACAACAAAACTATTTTTTGCATTCTCTGCGTCTCTGCGTCTCTGCGGTAATCTTCACTGTATGTCGATTGATGTCCGTTGATTTCTTGTAATTCCATTGCTCATAAAACCTTTAGGAGAACCTTCCATGCAGCCACAGAACGGAACGCAAAGCCAGCCCACTCGCCGGCAGTTCGTGAAGACCTCCACGGCGGCGGCGGTGGCCGCGGCGGGGGCTTCGAGCCTGGTTGTTCCGCGCGGCGCGTATGCCGCCGAGAATAACACCATCAAGATCGGCCTGGTCGGGTGCGGCGGACGCGGGAGCGGGGCGGCGGTGAACGCCTGCCATGCCGACGAACATACCGTACTCTGGGCCGTGTGCGATCTGTTTCCCGATCGGCTTACCGATGCGCTGGCCGGCCTCAAGCAGGAGCTCAACGGCCAGCAGGGGGCCAAGGGGCAAGTGCTCAACCAGGTGGACGTGCCCAAGGAACGGCAATTCATCGGGTTCGACGGCTACAAGGGCGTGATCGAAAGCTGCGACGTGGTTTTGCTGGCGACCACGCCGCACTTCCGCCCCATGCAGCTTGAGGCCGTCATCCGGGCCGGCAAGCATTGCTTCTGCGAAAAGCCGGTCGCGGTCGATCCGACCGGCGTGCGAAGAGTGCTCGAAGTCGCCAAGCTCGCCAAGGAAAAAAACCTCTCGCTGGTATCGGGCCTGTGCTATCGCTATGACCAATCCAAGATTGACGTCATCAACAAAATCCACGATGGCGCGGTCGGCGACATCCGCGCGCTCGAGCATAACTATCTCACCGGCGGCCTGTGGACCCGCCCCCGCCAGCCGAAATGGAGCGACATGGAATTCCAGATCCGCAACTGGCTCTACTTCTATTGGCTCAGCGGAGATCACATCGTCGAGCAGCATATTCACAGCCTTGACAAAATGATGTGGATCATGAAGGACGTTCCGCCCACGCGCGTCATCGCCACCGGCGGGCGCATCCAGCGCACCGCGCCCCAGTACGGGAACGTCTACGATCACTTCAACACGATCTTCGAATGGGACGAAAAGGGCCAGAAAGCGCCGAAAACCCGCGCCTTCACCAACTGCCGCCAGTACGTCAATTGCAACGGCGATGTCTCCGACTGGGTGTATGGCTCCGACGGAATCGCCTCGGTGCAAGCCGACGCGCCGTTTATCACCGGCAAAAATCCCGCTAAGATCAGACCTTCGAAGATCAACATGTACGATGCCGAGCACATCGCGCTGTTCAAGAGCATCCGCAAGAATCAGCCGATCAACAACGGCGTCTACATGTCGCAAAGCACTCTCGCCGCCATCATGGCCCGCATGTCGGCATACAGCGGGAAGGTGATCACCTGGGCCGAGGCGATGCACGACCAGACCAGCTACACGCTGCCAAAATACGCCTTCGGCCCCCACGCGGTCGATCCGGTCGTCGTGCCGGGCGAGGCGAACAAAGTCGGCGCGCCGCCGGTACATGTATGACGGCAATAGCGACCGGCGCAATCGACCGCGCGGGTGTGAATCACTAGTGATTCAGGACCAGCGGCCGATGCCGGGAGGGGAGGATTGACCGTCAGGAGTTGTGTTATGCCCGAACGGTTGCAATCCGTCCGACGCCGCGCGGCGTTTACGCTCATTGAGTTGCTGGTGGTGATCGGCATTATCGCGGTGTTGATCGCGCTTTTAATGCCGGTGTTGAACAGGGCGCGGGCGGAGGCCAATCGGGTGAAATGCCTGAGCAATCTGCATCAGATTGCCGCCGCCCTGCACGGCTACACATTGGATAACAATAACATGTTTCCCCGCCCGGCAATCGGCGGCGGATTCGAGGCGCCCGAGGACTGGGTTTACTGGATCGGCGCTTTTCAGAACAGCCCATCGGGTGGCAGTACCGCTGGATATTTCGGTGGCAAGTTGGCGATGAAAGCTGCCTTGATTTGCCCCAGCGATGATGTTTCAACGCATCAGGCGCTGGAAGGCGGCGTTTTTCCTTATAGCTATAGCGTCAACGAGTTTATCTGCCGCACCCCGGTGGCGGGAACCTTGCCAAGCAGTCCTCATAACACCATTCGCTCCACCCAGATCAGCAACTCCGCCCTCACGATTCTGGTGATCTGCGAGAGCAGCGCCACGATCGACGACGGTTGCTGGGCCGCTCAAAATTATTTGGAAGGAAGCAACCTGAATCTTCTGAGCAACCGCCACGATACTGTCGGCGAACATCATCTCGACTACAAAGCCGGCGACCCCTCCGCGGGCCGGGGGAACGTCGCGTATGCCGATGGCCACGCCTCGTTTATCCCAAGAAGCGAATCGCTCGATCCGAACAATTACACCGCGTATCCCGGCGAGCCGCCGCACTAGGGAAGATGAGTGACGAGTGATGAGTGAACCGTGACAGGAAATATCCGCAGTCACGGTTCACTCATCACTCATCATTCTTCAATTCTGCATCACCGGGAATCCCCCGGGAACATGATCCGGCTCGACCGCGTCCGCGGCCCGGCGATGCCGCGCCGTGCTGCATAGCAGGCCCAGTGCCGCGCAGGTGATCACCAATCCGCTGCCGCCCGCGCTGATCAACGGCAGCGACAGGCCCTTGGTCGGCACGCTCACGGTCGCCACGGCAATGTTGATCGCGGCCTGCAAGCCGATCATCGACGCGATTCCAAACGCCAGCATCCGGCCAAAGTCATCGCGCTTCTGGCGGATCACCTGCCAGGCCACCCAAATGATGCCCAGGTACAGCGCGATCGTCAGGATCGCGCCAAACAACCCAAGCTCCTCGCAGATGACCGAGAAGATAAAGTCGGTGGTGTCCTCCGGCAGGTAGCCGAGCTTTTGAATGCCGTTGCCCAGGCCGCGGCCGAAGATGCCGCCGGTGGAAAAGCTCAGCAGGCTCTGGATCATGTGATACCCATCGCCCTGCGGCGAGGCCCAGGGGTCGCGAAACGCCAGCAGCCGCTTCATGCGATACGATCTATGGGCGATGAACCACACCCCGGCCATCAGCGCCGGCACAAGCACCACGAGGATGTGCCGCAGCTTGATCCGGCCCGCCAGAAGCATGGTGAACGCGCAAATGGCAATCAGCGCGGCCGTCCCAAAATCCTGAATCACCACGAGCAGGCACAAGATCGCAACCGGCGCCATGGCCGGCAGGAAGCCGGTGAAGAATTTCTCGGTGGGCTTGCGCGTCAGCCAATAGGCGAGGAAAATCACGACGGCCCATTTGGCCAGTTCCGAAGGCTGCAAAACCATTGGTCCGAGTTTAAGCCAGCGCCGCGCGCCATTGATCTGGCTGCCGATGCCCGGCACCAGCACCGCCACGCACGTCAGCATCGCAAAGGCCGACGCCCAAGCAATCGGCGACGTGAGCAGCGACTTTCGCCGCATTAGAAAACTGTAGTCGATCTGTCCGATGAACAGGTACGTGATGGCCGCCGCGACGGCAAATCGCACATGCTTGCCGCCCATGATGGACCATTGCCAATGCAACTGGCCGGTGACGGAAGATGATGCCGACTGCACCATGATGACGCCCAGGCTCAGCAGCGCCAGCACGCAGGCCGTAAGAATGTCCTGATGCCGCAGCCGGTATATCGAGGCTTCCATTCCTCAAGTTATCGGACGATGGGCGGCGTGCCCTTGAGCCGATGCCTTGAGTCGCCATCTCCTCAGCCAAACACCGCCTCAAATCGGGTCAGAAGCGTACGGACCAACGCTAACAGCCTCGCGGCATCGGCGGATTGCCTAAACAGATCCAGCAATTCAAAGGCGTATTCCGATGGCGCTAGTGATGGATCAGCCCAGGGAGTTTGGGGGAGGCCTAACGGAACACCGCATCGAACCGCTCGAGCAATCGCTTTACAAAGTCCACCATTCTCGCCGCATCGCCGCCGCGTTTCATTTGCGACAAGAGTTCAAAACCGTGCCCGGCGGGCACGATCCATGTCGCCTGGCCTGAAATATCCCTCGCTTGCCATGGATATTCGACGTTAGGGCCGTCCTTTGCAGCGCCAGCCGGCATTTGTAAACCGACCGCCGGATTCAATTCATCGACGCGACGGAACAGCGGGGCCGCTCGACCAAGAAAGGCGCGATAAGCGTGAAAGCTTTTATACCCCAGAGCCCGCGCGGCGTCGCGTCGAGCCATGTGATAAGGGATTTGGGAAAAGGCGACGTGAGAGAATGGATCGGTAACTAGCCCCAGAGCTCCAAACGCGGCCTTCGAAACCTTCTCGCTGCACATTTGGAAATAATGCAGAGCATGACACTCGGGCATCGCCGATCGATCCAGCGAGGCCAAGTGTTGATACACGGCAAAATCGCTGCGGGCTTGCAGCAGAAGCGCCCCGTCGCGAGTCACGGCCAAACCTGCTGCGCGGCAGCCAAGACCCATCCTTGCGGAAGCGGCAACGTTCCCGCGCGCACGGATTCCCACTCAGCCGGAGTGGCCAAAGCGGTAGAGCTTCGAAAAGGAAATTCAGCTGATCGTCCAAAAGTCATGGGCTGGATTGTGCCGGAACTTAGGAACTCGTCGCTGACTTCTATCAGCCTCACCATCTGCTCATGCGGGTCTGAAAATGCGAAGATGAGTAGATCGTCAGGGCCGCCCTCCGCGTGCCAGCGCACCAAAGTTCTCACCGCTTCCGAATAATTCGCGGGAATGGCTTCTGTTTCGGTCATATCCACAACTTTAGCCGTCGCCGCAAGGGTCTTCAATGCCGATGTGTGGTTCCCAACCTTGTACTGTCAATTGAACAAGGTACAAAACGCGGACCGAAATGAAATACGCCATCATCATCCCCGACGGAGCGGCGGACGAGCCGCTGACGGAACTGGGCGACAGGACGCCATTGGAGGCGGCGCGCACGCCGAACATGGACGCCATTGCCCGCGAGGGAAAGCTGGGAACGGCGCGCACCGTGCCCGAGGGTTTCGAGAGCGGCAGCGACGTGGCGACGATGTCATTGCTCGGATACGACCCGGGCGTTTATCACACCGGCCGCGCGCCGTTGGAAGCCGCCGCGCAACAAATCCCGCTGGCGGCGAGCGACTGGGTCTTTCGCTGCAATCTGGTGGCCGTGGCCGATGGGCTGATGAAAGACCACTCCGCCGGGGGCATCTCAAATGCCGAGGCCAAGCGGTTGATCGACGATCTGGCCAAGGCCATCGACATCCCCGGCTTTGAGTTTCATACCGGCGTGAGTTACCGAAACTTGCTGGTCTATCGCGGGAGCCGGGTCTTTGAGGTTGCGACGCGCCCGCCGCATGAAATCCCCGATGAATCGGCCGCCAAGTGGGCGCCAAAAGGGATGGGCGCGGACGTTCTCAATGGCATCATGGAGCGGTCGAAAGTGGTCTTTGCCGATCATCCGGTGAACCGGGCGCGCCGGGAGAAACGCGTGAACGCGGCGACGCAGGTTTGGCTTTGGGGGCAGGGCCACGCCCCCAGTATGCCGACCTTTCGCGAGCGCTTTGGCGTCACATCCGGCTGCATGATCACCGGCGTCGATCTGCTCCGCGGCCTGGCCGTTTTGCTTGGATGGGACGTGCATGAAGTGGAAGGCATGACCAGCTTCCACGATACTAATTACGTCGGCCAGGGCATCGACACCGCATCCATGCTCGACAAATACGACCTGGTTCTCTCGCACGTCGAAGCCCCCGATGAGGCATCCCACCAGGCCGACTGGAAAACCAAGGTGCAGGCGATTGAGCACATCGATCAATTTGTGGTGGGGCCGGTGCTGCGGAAGCTGCGTACGTTTCCGCAATGGCGGATACTTGTTTTGCCGGATCATCCCACCAATATCGCCACGCGCAAGCATGGGTACGCCCCTACGTTGTTTGCCATGGCAGGAACGGGGATAGCCAATTCCCGCCCGGCGACATACACCGAGCGCGAGGCGGCGGCGGCCGGGCTGCATTTCGAGAAGGGGCATGAATTGATGGAGTACTTCCTGCACGGAACGTGAAGGTTTATGAATCCAATTCACATTGAGTTTGAATACACGCCTCAGGAATTCGCCGAGGCGATGAAAGCCGCATTGCGCCGGAGGCGCCCCGCCTGGAGGGTGCGCCTAAGTCTGCTCGCCTGGGCGGTTTTACTTGTTGTTGTGATTGGACTGTTTAATTTGACTTATGCACCAGCGCGGCCACGCGCGGTGGGCGGGCCAACGCCTGCCGACTCTGTGTCTTGGCGGGACATATGGCCTCTGCTCCTGTCCTGGTTTCTTATCTTCGGCTTCCTGTGGTTTTTCTTCCGACAACTGCGGCGAGTGTCCAAGGACGATCAATTGCTCCACAACAAATATCAGGCAACTGCGAGCGAAGCCGGCCTGATTTGGCTTGCCCTTCACGCGGATCGAGCATCAATGGGCCGCCTTTCACGGCTTCGATGAGACAGCCAGCTCTTTCGTCCTGTATCTCACAGCAGCCAAGAAATCGGCGTTGGTGCGTTACCATGGCATACCCAAACGGGCCTTCTCCTCCCCCCAGCAGCTCGAAGCCTTTCGCGAGCTGATCACCTCCAGCATCCATGCTCACGAATCGGCGTTTCCCGTGTCGCCGCCGAAGTCCGGCTGAACACCATTGCAATGTCACGGGAATCCGCTCGGCGGGGCAGGAATGCCCCGCACTCG
>DASRLH010000264.1:0-11100 GCA_035648595.1 Tepidisphaeraceae bacterium | reverse complement strand
GCGTCCATGCGCAAGCTCCTTTCGTGGGTGAAAGCTCAATTTTTGCTGCGAAGCTTCGCGACGACGAAACCAACATACACTCCCCACCGCGCGGGCGATACCTAACATATGCCGAACTTCTCAAATGCGATTGCCCTGCGCTCATTGCCGTTCCGCGCCGAGTCGCCTTGACTCGCCATCCCGAATTCCATACCGTTTCACTCGCGGAAGCGAAATATCAGGATCAGAATCGGTTGCTGTCGCAAGAAAGGACGATGCGATGGCCGTTCGACGCACTTCGAGTTCTGCCGGCAAGTCGAGTTCGACGCTCAGAACCCTCCTCTTGGGCGGGTCGTCCTCCTCCAGCGGCCCCTCTTCCTCGAGCTCCTCCTGCGCCGCGGACACGACCATCGAAATTAACGACCCGACCGGCGGCGGCTATCGGACGATCCAGTTCGCGATCTTCCAGACGATGTCGCCGACGATGCGGATCACGCTTACTCCGCCGATTAACCCGCCGCAAGCGACGTTTGCAGACGCGCGCGACGGATTCAAGGTTTTCGTCGACGACGGCGAGGACGATAGCGACGATGCGCTCGACATTACCAGCCTTTTCGTCTTCAGCGGCGGTGTCGCTATTGCAAGCATTCCTGCAGTCGTGGCGATCGGGACCTATCCAGGCAACATTCAGGCGCAATTCCGTGCGCTTGTGGACGATCCGAATTCAGCTCGCATTATGTATTTTGGCGAAAATCGCCTTCAGTTTCTTTTATACGGGATGTTGTGTTTCGAGGCTCGATTCCTTCATTATGATTCGCCAGAAAACGTCGTGGTTGGCACAAATTATGGAGCCGAGCCGTTGCCGGACGATGAGTTTGAAGAGATGGCCTCCAACCATATCCTTCTTAACTTTGATCCCGCCGCAACTGACGCCGGCATTTCACAATTTCTTCTGAGCCAGTCTCTTCGCCCGCAGGGGATAGATCGCGAGTTTGGGACGCTCCAGGTCCGCGATCTTTCCGACTTAAAGGGGAGCGATTTAGAGAACAGGGCAGCGGCACTGAACACCGCTATGGGTGGTTCCCCCGGGCAGGCAACCATCGACCCACTGGCCCAGCCTTGGCAGGCGGCGCCTCCGACGACGGCGGGCGAAGATTACCCCGTTCCGTTTAATGCTGCATTCGTTGCCCAGCCGGGTCAGCCCGGGAGTGGTACGTGGGGCGACGAGCAGGCTCAGCTCATCGCGGCACATCAACATTGGGAGATGCAGACCGCCGCCGCCCAACGCCTTATTGACGTGATCATCCAATACCAACCGATCATACCGAGCATCCAGGTGTTTCTATTGGACACCGGCTTTGGTAACGGCCAGGATTTCAGCGCTACCCCGTTCGCGGGCAACAACTTGTTCGTGACTGGCTGGCGGTTACGCTACGCGACCTTCGTGGGAGCGAGGAATTCCAACGGGAGCGCGAATGTCGAGGGGCGTTCGGTCCGCGTTTATCCACGACAATCCGGGGAAAATCAGTTCGGAGTCCTAACGAATGTAAAAGATTACCAAAGCCTTCCGAACGGCCATGGGACCGGAGTCCTAAGCGCGCTGGCGGGTGATGGCGTCGGAACTGGCGGCTTAACCCTCTCGCAAGTGGTGCTTGGGACCGGCAAGGACGTCTTTGTGAGACCCGTCCTCTCAACCAGAGAACACCTTGCGAGTCAACTTGCGCTCAAACTAGTGCATTGTCACGCAATGATTTTGGGGTAAATCACTAGAGTTTTACCCGCATTTGGAAGCATGACAATGCACTAGTGCATTGTCACGCAATGATTTTGGGGTAAATCACTAGAGTTTTACCCGCATTTGGAAGCATGACAATGCACTAGCTGCGGCGGATACGAATTCATTTGTCTACACGACCTCATCCGCTTTGTCAACAGCCACGTTGATTCACCTTGGCCCCCGCGCGGTTCAGGCACGGATCGCGGTTTACCAGCGGCTGTCCAATGCAGGCAAGCTGATAGTCTTGTCTGCGGCTAACGCGTACTTGAACCAGCCGCAACGCAACGCGGGCGGCGAGGAGGCGGGATTAGTTAGTCCGATAAACAGCGCTCCGCGCGAGACGCTGGCCCCTGCTCAGGCGTGGAAGAAAAACGCGATGGCGGTCTCCGAAGCGAGCACAATTGCGTTCGTCAGCCAGTTTGAAGGCTTGAAGTCAACCTCGAATTACGGCTCCGTCGTTTCCGTCTGCGCCCAAGCGGCCTATCAGGTGGCAAAACCGGGAGGCACTGTGCGGCAGGATGCCGATGGCACCTCTTTCTCGACACCGATCGTCGCGGGCATAGCCGCGGAGTTGATGCTTGTGGACCCGACGTTGCAACAGCCGGCGAACATCGTGAAGGTTGCCGAGTACATTGAGGCAACCTGCGACCCAATTGGCGCTCCGGTGGTAAATCAGTGGACCGGCCATGGACGGCCTAACTTTTGGAAAGCGGTACTCGCGGCGGCGAACAAGGGACTCTCGGCAGAGGGCAGAACTCCCGGTCAAAATGCAAACGACAGTTTCTTCCAGAGCCTGCCATTGTTGGGCGATCCTAATACGACCTGGTATGCCTTTGAGATCAGGACCAAGGTTCAAAACTGCACGATATGGGGAAAACTGACCAGCAACAATACCTACATAAAAATCGACGACGACGGGCCCAACCCAGGCCAGACGCGCCCGGCAATTCCGGGGGAGGCCGACTCGCAAGCGGCCGTTGCCTATATGAGTACGCAACTCCCCGGCGGAACTCAACAGATCGCATCGGGCCTCGCAGCGCCAGCTGCCGGAAACCGCGTGACGCTGAACACTGCAATTGCGTATGACAACATGTTTGCCGGTGGGCAGGTTGCACTGCTTGATAATCGTGCCAAGCCGCTGCCCGGAAACCCGTACGCAGTGGTTTCTAATACGAGCGGAGGGGCTCCGATCTTAACGTTGACCTCCGCACCGCCGGCGGGCACCGTCTACTTTCAGAACCTAACTTCAGTTTCGATGCCGCTCCCGGCTGATCCCTTCGCCGCGACCGCAAAGATCAGAATGGTCAGCCGCTCGGCAACAGACAGCAATTCCTCGGGCGGTTCAGCATTGTCAGAACCCGGCTTCAGGGTTACAGCGAAATCGTTGCCGTCCCTGCCGGCACGGCGCCAAACGTAAACAACATCATCCTCACCGTTTCCACGACCAATTTGCCGACGCTTCGCACCGGCCAGAACGGAGCGGCGCTCAACCCGGCCATCGTGGCTTTTGACAACTTCATCTTTCGCTGCCAGCAACCATGACGCTCTACCCGCGAAGGAGTCCAGACCGTGAATCGAAAATACGTAGCTTTGTGGATGGTGATTTATAGTGCCGGATGTATTGGTTGCGCCGGGTGTTCCGATGCGATACGGGATCGCCCGGTAAAAGCCTATTCGCTGGACGACACCGGTCGCCATTCTGCGCCTCCGGAGATCTATGGAACGGGCCTTAATGAGAAAGGGATCCAAGGGCTCATGCTACTTTCTGCGCAGAATACTGCGAAATCGGCACTGTTGCGCGCGGCCGGTAAACCCGTCGTGCTCGTAGTTTCCGCCGGCGATATTTGCGAGGCGGTCAAAGCATCCGCAGTACGGGCTAACAGTGCGGAGACATCATCAACGAAGCCCATGGCGTCGCCGTGGGCGTTTGTGTCACTTGGCGGATTCGATAGCGCTGAGAATATAATACATGTTGACGAAATCGCGATGGGTCCGAAGCGCCTGCAAATCCGCTATCAGTTTATAGTCCAACCCGTTATTGGGCTTCTTAGCATCGATTTCACCTATTCGGCGATGTGGATCCCTCTCAACGGCGGGTCGCCAGGCAATTACACAATCGAGATTATTAATGAAACAACTGGAGCGTCAGTGGTAACCCATTGCGATCTCATCTACTGACGCAGAGGCGGCGTCAAGCCCTGGTAGCAATTTTAACCCAAAACAGTCCCCCGGGGCTGCTGACCCAGAGAGTTCCCATGCAATTGCGGCTGTTGCCGCCGTAAGCGATGCGACGTCTAATCCTCACCACCTCCCTTTCCCCCGGCGACGTGCTGATGCTGACGGCGGCAGTGCGTGACCTTCACCTCAGTTGCCCGCGCCAATTCCAGACCGACGTGCGGACGCCGTGCCCGGAGCTCTGGGAGAACAATCCCTATCTCACGCCGCTGGCGGACGATGATCCGGCGGTTGAGCGGATCGAGTGCCACTATCCATTGATTCACCAGAGCAACCACCTCCCGTATCACTTCATCCACGGATTCAGGTTGTTTTTGAGCGAACGGCTCGGAGTTGAGATCAAGCCGCATGCGTTTCATGGGGATATTCACTTGACTGAAGAGGAGAAGGATTGGCTTTCGCAGGTGGATGAGATTACCGGCGTGCCGGATACGCGATTCTGGATTATCGTGTCAGGCGGGAAGACGGATTACACCGCCAAATGGTGGGACCCGCAGCGCTATCAGGCGGTGGTGGACCGTTTCGCGGGGCGGATCCAGTTTGTGCAATGCGGTGAGGGGTCGGCGGGGCACGTTCATCGGCCGCTCACGGGCGTCATCAATCTTGTGGGCAAGACCGACCTGCGTCAACTCGTGCGGCTGATGTACCACGCCGACGGCGTGATTTGCCCGGTGACGCTGATGATGCACCTTGCGGCGGCGGTGCCGACGCGGCCGGGGCGGCCAAAGAACCGGCCTTGCGTGGTCATCGCCGGCGGCAGGGAGCCGGCACAGTGGGAGGCATATCCGCACCATCAGTATTTGCATACCAATGGGTGCTTGCCGTGCTGCGATGATGGGGGGTGCTGGAAGAGCCGGGTGGAGGCGTTGGGGGATGGGGAGTCCCACGACCGGCAACTGTGTATTCTTCCCGTGACGCTTGCGAGCGAGCGGAAACTGCCCAAATGCCTGGACCTGATTACTGAAAAACAAGCGATCGAGGCAGTCGAGCGGTACCTCGCATTCGCCACCTGCCGCCCGCCGGTTGGTTTCGCGTCTCCGACGGCTTCCGCGTTGCGGATCGAGATGCCGCTGAGCGTTATTACGGCTCGGGCTCGCATGGAGCAAGCGGCGGCGGAGTTGCCGGCTTATCCGGGGGGTTACAGGGGTCGCGGCGTGGTCGTGCCGGGAGGCGGGCGCTATTTCGCGTGCGCGTGGGTTTGCCTCAATCGCCTGCGCGATCTGGGCTGCAAACTGCCGATCGAGCTATGGCACCTGGGGCCGGGGGAGATGACCGATCGGATGCGCAAGTCGATCGAGTCGCTGGACGTTAAATGCGTGGACGCGTTTGAGGTCCGCAAGGCGCATCCCGTTCGCTTGTTGAAGGGATGGGAGATCAAGCCATTCGCGCTGTTGCACTCGCGTTTTCGGGAAGTATTGCTGCTGGACGCGGATAACGTGCCGGTGGTCGATCCGACGTTTTTGTTCGATACGCCGGAGTACCGCAGGCATGGCGCGATCTTTTGGCCAGATTTCAGCCGATTTGCGGCCACGCGCGAAATATGGAGCCTGACCGGCGTCGAATATCGCGATGAGCCCGAGTTTGAAAGCGGGCAGATCGTCATGGACAAGCGGCGGTGCTGGGAGTCATTGAATCTGGCGATGTGGATGAACGAGCACAGCGACTTCTGGTATCAATACATTCACGGCGACAAGGACACGTTCCATCTCGCCTGGCGGAAACTGGGGGTCGAATACGCGATGCCATCGCGCCCACTTGAGCCGCTATTCATACCGGGACGGCGCGACGGGGTGATGTGCCAGCACGATTTTGGCGGGCGGCGCATTTTTCAACATCGCAATTTTGGCAAGTGGACGCTCAACGGCGAGCGCGGGGAAAATCCCGGATTCCTCACCCATGACATTGACGTGCGCGTGCCAGGGTTTATGTATGAAGATGAATGCCGGGAACACCTGGAGGTTTTGCGCGGGCGATGGGCAGACCGCAGAAGCACGCATGGCAATTCCGTCGAGGACCGAGAAAGGCGGGCAATTGTACGCGGGTTGACGCATCGACGGTGGAATTACTTGCGCGAGGGGATCGGCCAGCGACAAATGACCTTTGGCGCGGACGGCCGCATCGCGTTAGGCGCTGCCGGGTGCGAGCAGACTTGGGATCTGGAGCCCATCAACGGCAAGCTTGCTCTGGAAATCCACGGCAAAGACGGTCTGACGTGTGTCCTCCTGCCCGACGGCCCGGACCGCTGGCACGGCCAATGGCTTATCCACGAACGCAATCCCGTGGAACTCACGGCGACGGGCGAGCGGGCCCCCATTGAGGAAGCAGACGTGCGCACCGGGGAATTGGAACCTTCGGCGCGGTAGTGGTTGCCCATTCCGGCCAGGGTTTTCATGCGACACATCCAAGGCATCGTCGTAGTGAACGAGCCCGACCTGCTGCAACGGGCAGTTGATAGCGTGGAGCCGTTATGGGAGAATGCGTTTATTCTGGACAATTCGCCGGGCGGCTGGATTGGGCGTGATCGGCGCTGGCCCGTGCCGGTGGTGCGACCAAGCGTGCCGTTGTCGGTTGCCCAATCATTGAACTTTCTCCAAAGGCTGGCGCGGGAAGCCGGGGCTGACGTGTTTTTCTTTCAGCACAATGATGCCGAGGCGCAACCCGGCTCGGCGATGCGGTTCCTGCAGACGGTTCAGGAACATTTCGATGCCGCCAGCCGGTGGGCAACCGTATTCACGCATTACGACATACTCAGCGCATATCATGTCGCGGCGGTGAATGACATCGGCGATTGGGACACCGCATTCCCCCAACCAAACTATCACATTGACAATGACTGGTTCCACCGCGCGCGACTCAAGGGGTACGAATTGACTGAGACCGGAATCGCCGTCACCCATCACAACGGCGCGTCCTCGACGCTTCGCGGCAGCGATTTACGCCGTCGGGTGAACGACGTTACGTTCCCGATGAATGAAGAGTATTACCGGCGCAAATGGGGCGGACCGCCGGGCGGTGAAGTTTACGCGAGCGCATGGAACTGCAATTTTGATTTGGAGCGCGAATAGCCTCGGGCTTGCGTAATGAGCGAGCCGTCAAAGGCTCAGGGTTTCTTGAACAACAGCGAGGCGTTATGTCCGCCGAATCCGAAGCTGTTGCTCATGGCGTAGGTAATTTTCTTTTCGCGGGCCGTGAGCGGGGTGTAATCCAGATCGCACTCGGGGTCCTGGTCGTCGAGATTGATGGTGGGGGGGATGAGATTGCGATGGATGGCCAGGCAGGTGATGACGGCTTCCACGCCGCCGCTGGCGCCAAGCAGGTGGCCCAACTGGCTTTTTGTCGAACTGAGGGTCAAGTTTTTGGCGTGGGCGCCGAACGTGTTTTTGACGGCCTTTGTTTCGGCCAGATCACCCAGGGGGGTGCTGGTGCCGTGGGCGTTGATGTAGTCGATGGATTCGCCGGACACGCCGGCATCCTTGAGCGTCAGCGCCATGGCCATCGAAGCGCCCCGGCCCTGCTCGTCGGGGGCGGTGATGTGATAACCGTCGCCGCTCATGCCGTAGCCGACCAACTCGGCATAGACGCGCGCGCCGCGTTTTTTGGCGTGCTCGTATTCCTCGAGGATCACCACGCCGGCCCCCTCCGCCATGACAAACCCATCGCGGCCCTTGTCCCAGGGCCGACTGGCGCGGGTCGGCTCTTCGTTATGCGTCGAGAGGGCGCGGGCGGCGCAGAAAGTGGCCATGCCCAATTCGCACAGCGCGGCCTCCGACCCGCCGGCGATCATGATGTCCGCCAGATCATATTGAACGAGTCGGGCGGCATCGCCGATGGCGTTGGAGCCGGTGGCGCAGGCGGTTGAGACGGCGGTGTTGGGGCCATTGAAGTGGAAAACGATCGACACGTTGCCGCTGGCGGCATTGGGCATGAGGCGGGGGACGGTAAACGGGCTGACGCGGGAGACGCCGCGATCGATGAGGACTTTGTATTGTTCCTCGATGGTTTCGATGCCCCCGATGCCGGTGCCGATGATCACGCCGCAACGGGCGCGGTCTTCCTTATCCAACTCCAGGCCGGCATCGCGGACGGCCGACAAGGAGGCGGCGATGCCGAATAGGCCGAAGCGATCGATCCGCCGGGGCGTGAGGCGGTCTTCGGTGTATTTGGCGGCTTCGTCCTTGTAATTGTCGATGTTGAAGTCGAAGCATTCGCCGCCGATTTTGACGGGATATTTTTCGGTGTTCCAGCGGCGGATGGTGGAAACGCCGCTCTCCCCGGCGCAGAGCCTGTCCCACATCTGGTCGTGGGATTCGCCCAGAGAGGTGACAACCCCCAACCCGGTGATGACAACGCGACGCCTGGACATTAAAAACCTGACTTCGGGAACAACCGAATTCCAAAAGGATTAACCACGAAGGCACGAAGTCACGAAGGGAAGAAAAAGTCCGAAATCCGAAGCCAGAAATCCGAATGAATCTCTTCGTGTCTTCGTGGCTTCGTGGTTAATAATCTTCGCTTCGCTCGCCGGACGGGGCCTATTTCCCGGAGTGTTGCTTGATGTAGTCGATGGCCTGGCCGACGGTTTGGATTTTCTCGGCCTCTTCATCGGGGATCGACAGCTCGAATTCGTCCTCGAACTCCATCACGAGCTCGACGGTGTCCAGGGAGTCGGCGTTGAGGTCGTTGATGAAATGGGTTTCGCGCGTGATCTCGCTCTTATCGACCCCCATCTGTTCGCTGACAATCTCGATAACCTTCTGCTCGATGTCTTCCATGTGATTATCCACCTACCCTGACACAATGCGTCCCCCCTGGCCACGCGGCCAGGGGAAGTTGAAAAACTATAGCCGTCGATCTTGTATTTGCAACACTTCCTACATCACCATTCCCCCATCCACGCACAGCACCTGCCCGGTGATGTAGGCGGCATCGGGGCCGGCCAGGAAGCTGACGGCGGCCGCGATCTCGCGCGCCTCGCCGAAGCGGCGCAGCGGAATGTTGGACTTTACCGTCTCTTTCAATTCATCGGAAAGGGCCTGGGTCATGTCGGTGGTGACGAAGCCGGGCGCCACCACGTTGCAGGTGACGCCCTTACGGGCCAGTTCGCGGGCGACGCTCTTGGACAGGCCGATGAGGCCCGCCTTGCTCGCCGCGTAGTTGGCTTGGCCGGCATTGCCCGCCACGCCCGAAATGCTGCTGATGTTGATGATCCGGCCCGATTTGCTCCGCATGATGGAACGCGCCGCCGAGCGAATCGCGACAAACGCGCTCTTGAGATTCGTGTTGATCACATCATCAAACGCGGCATCCTCCATGCGGAGGATCAAATCATCGCGGGTGATGCCGGCGTTGTTCACCAGCACATCCACCCGCCCATGCTTCTCGGCGATCTGCTCGATCGCGCCCGCCCAGGCCTTGGCATCGGAAATGTCGCAAACGATCGGCTCAGCCGTGCCCCCTTCGCCGATGGCTTGATTGCAGGCTTCCTGTAACTTCTCAGCATTGCGCGCGACCGCCACTACGTGCAGGCCGTCCTTGGCCAGCCGATGCACGATCGCCGCCCCGATTCCGCGCGATCCGCCGGTGACAATTGCGACACGTTTTTCGGTCATCATGAACTCCAACCCGGAAATGCAAAGTCCAGTACGAAATCCTCGGCGTAATCCGCGGAGAAAACAACCACGGAGGCACGGAAACACGGAGGCGCGTTCGACGAAGTGCGCCATTCTGCAAGAAACACAGATGATTCATTACTTTGAAAATCTGTGAAGGGCACCGATTCTATCGAAAGCGCCTCCGTGTTTCCGTGGCTCCGTGGTGAGATTCTTCCGAATTCCATTGTGCCTTCGCGTTTTCGTGGTCAATCATCTTCATGGCGTTTTTGCAGGGGCCCTTTGAACCGCTACGCTTTCGACCGGCAGTCGCCGGCTAATTCGCTTCGCCAGCCCCGCCAGTGTACGGCCTGGGGCCAGTTCGATAAACCGGGCGGCGGGGTCGGCGGCAATGAGGGCCTGCATGGTTTGTTCCCAGCGAACGGGTTTTACGATCTGCTCAATGAGCCGGGCCTTGATAGACTCGGGGGATTGGTGCGGCATGCCGGTGACATTAGAATAGACGGGCTGGCGCGGCGCATTGAATTGCACTTTCGCCAGTTCCTCACGCATGTGGTCCGCAGCCGGCGCCATGAGCGGGCTATGGAATGCGCCGGTCACTTTGAGGGCGACCGCCTTGAACCCGGCTCTTTCCGCCGCCGCCAATACGCGCTGGCAGGCGGCGTTTGTGCCGCTGACGACGATTTGGCCGGGGGCGTTGAAGTTGGCGGGCGCCAGCACTTCGCCCTGAGCCGACGTTTCACACAGGTTCAGCACCGCCGCCTCGTCAGCGCCCATGATGGCGACCATTCCGCTTGGGTTGGCGATGGCCGCTTCCTGCATATACCGCCCGCGTGCCGCGACGAGCCGCAGGCCATCCTCGAACCCGAACACGCCGGCCAGGTGTAGCGCCGTGTATTCGCCCAGGCTCAGGCCCGCCCATGCCGTCACTTGTTCGCGCGAAACCGTGCACGCCTCGATCGCGCAGCGCATGCTGATGATGCTGGTGACATAAATCGCGGGCTGGCTGATATCGGTCTGGTTGAGCCGATCTTCCGGGCCGTTGAAGCAGACGGATGCGAGATCAAATCCGAGGATGCCACTGGCCTGCCCGAAAATCTTGCGGGCGGATTCGTGGGACTCGTAAAAGTCCCTGCCCATGCCGACCGCTTGCGCGCCTTGGCCGGGGCAGAGGATGAAGGTGGAATGAAACATGTTGCTTGAAAAAAACGAATTCAGGAACCACGCGTTTTGAAAAGCAAAGTAGCAAAAGACGGCCACGAATGAACACGAATCCACACGAATAATTCATCTGTATTCGTGGTCATTCGTGGCCATTCGTGGTTTCTTCGTTCTGTGCGTTACAGGCTTGTGCGTCTTTAAGGATATCATGCAGTCTCTGGTTTTTTTGGCAAGATTTCCAGGTGATTTATGCCGCTTGTGATAGTTTTTCGATTTTTGCCTCGCGTGCCGCGTGTAGGGCGGCGGTCACCTGCCGTCCTTTGTCGCT
Organism: Tepidisphaeraceae bacterium; assembly: GCA_035648595.1. Taxonomy (GTDB): domain Bacteria; phylum Planctomycetota; class Phycisphaerae; order Tepidisphaerales; family Tepidisphaeraceae; genus RYN-428. The sequence goes on along the minus strand of DASRLH010000264.1, from coordinate 11 downwards.
CATCATGTAAC
>DASRLH010000263.1:0-2190 GCA_035648595.1 Tepidisphaeraceae bacterium | reverse complement strand
GCCCCGGTCCCCGACCCGATCCCCGTCGCGCGGTTCCCGGACTTTCCGTGGGACAATTCCAACTCGCAGTACGGCTTGCTGGGCGTCTGGTGCGGCGCGGAAGTGGGCGTTGAAGTGCCCAGCCGATATTGGCGCGATGTCGAAGGCCATTGGCTTCGCAGCGAATTGCAAACCGGCGAGTGGGGCTACCGGGCCTTCAACGCGCAAGGCACGATGGCCATGAACTGCGCCGGCGTCGCCTCGCTGCTGGTCACGCACGAATACATCCAGGCGCCCGGGCTTCACGGCGCCGTGGGCCGCGAGATTTATGGCCCTGGCCTGGCCGCCGGGCTGCGCTGGCTTGAGACCGGCGACAACTGCATGAAGGTGACCGGTCCGGGGACGCATTACATGGGCTACAACCTCTATGGCATCGAGCGCGTCGGTTTGGCCTCGGGATTCAAATACTTCGGCAGCCACGACTGGTATCGCGAACTGGCCAAGCGCGCCCTGGCCCGGCAATGGCCCAACGGCGCGTGGGGCCGTTCGCAGACCGGCGAAGACACCGTTATCGATACCGCGTACGTCCTGCTGTTCCTCTCCAGCGGACGCCATCCGGTCTTCATGAACAAGCTTAGATTCGACGGCTCATGGTCCAACCGCCCGCGCGATCTGGCCAACCTCACGCGCTTCGCCGCCCACAACACCGAGCGCGCCTTGAACTGGCAGGTGGTGTCGTTCGATCATGATTGGCAGGATTGGATGAATTGTCCCGTCCTCTATCTGGCCAGCCATAAGCCGCCGCAATTGAATGAACAGCAATATGCGATGCTCCGGCAATTTGTGAACGCCGGCGGATTGCTCTTCACCCATGCCGACGCCGGCTCACCGGAATTCACCCGCTGGGTCAACGACACGCTGGTTCCGCGAATCTGCCCCGGCCACGCCCTTGAGCCGCTTCACGATGATGACCCGATTTTTCATGTCAACTACAACATCACGCCGGGCGCGGTGAAGCTGATGGGCGTGAGCAACGGGTCGCGGCTTTTGCTGGTCCACTCGCCGGCGGATCTGGCGATGGCCTGGCAGGGGAATTTCGAGAAGGTAAAGCCGGACGCCTTTCGCATCGGCATGAACATTTTCCTTTACGCGGCGGGAAAGACCGATCTGCGCAACCGCCTGGTGTCGCCGATTCTCCCCGAGCCGCCCAAATCCGAAGTCCCTGCGATTCAGGTGGCGCGCCTGCGCTATGCCGGCAACTGGGATCCCGAACCGGCTGCCTGGGACCGATTCGCCCGCGCCTGCAGATGGGATACGAGCGCGGCGATTGCCCCATCCCCGGTCGATCTTTCCGCGCTGCGACCCAACTCCTCCCCAATTGCGCATCTCACGGGAACGGCATTGCAGTCTTTCACCCCTGTCCAAACCCAAGCCGTGCGCAAGTACGTCGAAGCCGGCGGCATCCTACTCATCGATCCCTGCGGAGGCTCCGATGACTTTGCCATGAGTGTCGGGCAATCGCTCCTCAAGCCCGCGTTCCCGGGCCTATCGCTTTCCGACATCCCCGCCGGCCATCCGCTGCTGAAAGGGTTGGGCCACAGCCCGGACAATTTCGGCCCGGTGCGCCTTCGTCCCTATGCCGCCGCCCGGCTGAATCTCGTGCCGCCGGGTCTGCAAATGCTCACCGCCGGCAAGGGAGCGGTCATCGTCAGCCCGCTGGATCTCACCACCGGCCTGCTGGGCAGCAACACCTGGCCGATCATGGGCTACGCGCCGGCCTCCTGCGAAAAGTTCGTGGAGAACCTGGTCATTTGGACGGTTACTCGATCAGCATCGCATCCCCATAACTGAAGAATCGATATCGGTTTTCAATGGCGATGCGATAGAGCCTTCGTTGCTCTTCGAGGCCGACGAACGCGGCGAGCAGCGCGATCAGCGTGCTGCGCGGCAAATGAAAATTGGTGATCAACGCCGACACATGTTTCCAACGATAAGGCGGGTGGATGAAGATTCCGGTCTGTTCGTCCTTCGCGGTGAAGGGTTCGTGTTCCGGCTGGCTTTCGAGCACGCGCGCGCTGGTGGTGCCGACGGCGACGATCCGCCGGCCCTGGGCCTTGGCGCGGTTCAGGGCGTCGGTGGCTTGCGAACTGATCGAATATTCCTCTGTATGCATCGCGTGATCGGCGAGCATTTCGCTGATCACGGGTTTGA
>DASRLH010000262.1:0-5108 GCA_035648595.1 Tepidisphaeraceae bacterium | reverse complement strand
CCCAACCCTCCCCCGGAGTACCGGGAGAGGGAGAACAGTTCACCCCGCCGCTTGTTTCTCCGCGGGCACGACCCGCAATTAAGACTTGGCAACTGACGACGGACAACTGACCACGGACACCCCCCAACTGACAACCCACGAACCCCCTAAAGTCCTTCCATTCCTTTCTCGATAAACCATAAGGATGGCCCGGCCGCGCGCCGGGAGTTTAGGGCTGAGGGAACTTTTATGACGAGTGCCGTTGCCGAGCCGCAGATGCGGGTGAAGGATCTTTTGAAGAAGGTGACGACGATCGCGACGTTGCCGGAAGTGACCGCCAAGATTATTCAGACCGTCGAGGACCCCCGCAGCACGGCGGCCAAGCTGCACCAGATCGTGACCCATGATCCGGCACTCGTGACGCGCATTTTGAAAGTAGTGAACAGCGCGTTCTATGGTTTGCCGGGGCAGATTGGGTCGATCGAGCGGGCGATTGTGCTTCTGGGGCTCAACGCGGTGAAGAACATCGCGGTGGCGGCCAGCATCGGGCAATTGTTCAAGGGCGGAAAACTTTGTGAGGGGTTCGCGGTACGGGACCTGTGGACGCACTGCATCGCGGTCGGCGTCGCGGCGCGCGACTTGGCCAAGCAGATGTCGCTGCCGATTGCCGATGAGGCATTCCTGGCCGGCATGATCCACGACGTGGGCATCCTCATTTCCCTGCAAACGTCCCCCGATCAGCTTCGCGAAGTCTGTGAGGAATCGAAGGCGGGCGCCGGGGATTTCTGTGAATTGGAACGCCGGATCATCGGCGCCGACCATCAGCAACTGGGCGCGGCACTTGCCGAGCAATGGAAGTTTCCCCGCTCCTGCCAGTTGGTCGCCGGCCATCACCACAGCCCTAATTCGCTTACCGAGCAGAATCGGATGCTGGTGAATCTGGTCTATGTTGCCGACACGCTCTGCTGCCAATCCAATCGCGGATTTAATCTAACCGCCTGCCGGCAATCCATCGACAACGCCGCCCTCGCGGAAGTGAAAATCGACCCGGCCATGGTCGCCCGCACTGGCGGCCGCCTCGATGAACTGATGGCGACGGCCACGCAGATTTTCAGCTAAACATCCGATTTCGGCTGGAATGGGAGATGACCGCGAGGTCACGCTTAAAATCCGAAACCCGAAGCACGAAATCCGAAACAAATTCAAAATCAAGAAATGCGGAAATTTCAAAGGGCGCACCCAACGGCTTTTTTCCTGGCCTTCTTCCCTTAAGCCTTGAAATTGTTGCGGATTCCAGATGCCTCTGTCCTTATTCGTGTTCATTCGTGCCTATTCGTGGCAGTCTTTCTTCCTCCCCGCCGATCCAGTCCGCCCCCCTCACCCGCCGCCCGTCGATGCGCAGTTTTCCCTGCTGAAATAGCCGGATGGCTTGGGGGTAGGCGATTTTCTCTTCCTCGAACACCCGTTTGGCCAGCGTTTCGGGCGTGTCATCGTCGAGCACCCGGCAAGCGCGCTGGAGGATGATGGGCCCCGAGTCGTAGGCGGCATCGACGAAGTGAACGGTGCAGCCGCTGATCTTGCAGCCATGCTCCAGCACGGCCTGATGCACGCGGCGGCCAAACATGCCCTTGCCGCCGAAGCTGGGCAGCAGGGCCGGATGAATGTTCATCACCTTTCCCTGATACCGCGCCGGAATATCCAGCAGGCAGAGCCAGCCGCCGAGGCAGACCAAATCGGCGCCGGCATCATCGCACAGTGAGAAGACTTGCCGGCTGAATTCGCCGCAGTCATCAAACGCGCCGCGTTGAACGACGAAGTTCATGATCTTCGCGCCCGCCGCCCGCTCGATGCCTTGAATGCCGGTGCGTGAGCCGATTACCAGTTTGATTTGCGCATCGAGTTGCCCCGCCGCGATCACGTCGAGCAGATTCTGCAGCGTCGTTCCCGACCCGCTGACCAGGACGGCAAGTTTGATTGAAGCCATTGGATGGGTTCCGTTACTGCGCGGGCTTTCGTCCCGGCCTGGCGTGTTTTTTGTCGGTCTTGTGCGGGCGCTTGCCGTAGCGGGTTCCTTCGCCGGTGTCGCCGGCACGGGCTCCCGATAGGGGCGAACCGGCGCGGTGGACATCGGCGGCTTTTTTCTGTGCGTTGGTTTCGGGCCGCCACCAGTGCTTCTTCACGCCTTGCTTGACGACGCGCACGGCTTGTTCGGGGGTATCGACGATGCGGAAGATATCAAGGTCTTCGCCATCCACGAAATGCCCCACGAGCGTGGCGCGCAGCCAATCGACCAGGCCGCCCCAGTATCGCGAGCCGAAAAGGACGACGGGAAGCGGATCGGCTTTGAGGGTTTGAATGAGGGTGATGGTCTCGAAGAATTCGTCGAGCGTGCCATAGCCGCCGGGAAAACAGATGAACGCCGAGGCGTATTTCACGAACATCACCTTGCGGGCATAAAAGTAGTGAAAATCGAGGCTGACCTGTTGGTATTTGTTAGATTCCTGCTCGCTTGGCAGGGAGATGTTGAGTCCCACGGAATCGCCCCCGGCTTCAAAGGCGCCCTTGTTGCCGGCCTCCATGATCCCCGGCCCGCCGCCGGTGATGACGGCAAAGCCGGCCTTCGCCAAAAGCCGGCCGGTTTTCTCCGCCGCCTTGTACATCGGATCTTCCGGTCGCGTGCGCGCGCTGCCAAAGACGGTGACCGCCCTGCCCAGCGGCGCGAGCGCTTCAAATCCTTCGACGAACTCCGCCATGATGCGGAACACACGCCAGGTATCATCTGCTTCGGACATGGGAGAAAATGATAAAGGATAAACGATGAAGGCGGAAGGTTCACCACGAAGGCACGAAGAAAATTCCGAAACCCGAATTCAGAAATCCGAATGAAGACGGATGCGCTGCCTTTTCCTCATTCGGGTATTCGGAATTCGGGATTCGGACTTCAGGACGTGCCTTCGTGACTTCGTGGTGAAGATTCTTCTCTTCGGATTTCGGATTTCACCTCATTCCCAGCTTTTTTTTCTTCGCTTCCCACTCGGCGACTTCACGTTTATTTTGCGAGCCGATGGGTTGTCCGGAACGGATGGCCTCAACCTCCAGCCGGGTTAGGTGCATCGCCTCGAAGTTGTAATCGACAAACGCCTCGGCGGCGATCGGCACAATCGGCTGGATCAGCGCGAACATCGCAATCGCAAAATCGCGAATCTCCTGCTGCGCGTGCTCGTCCATCCGCAACGATAGGAAATGCAGAAGGTTGTGCAGATCGATCTTCCAATACCACTCGGTATACACGTTCACCGGCAGCCCGATCCGGGCTAATTCGCGGGCCACGCCCTTATCCATCAGGCTTTGGTAATCCGCGTAATGTGATTCAACCTTCGCCAGATAGTCGAGGAACTGCTGCGCCGTGGCCGAGTCAATCGGCTCTTCGCCGCCCTGGCGGTTGGTCAGGCTTTGCTTGCGCACGTTCTCGATGTCCGGGCGATAGAAGCGGTCGCGGACGATGGAATATCTGGCGCTGTACTCGTTCACATTTGCGGTCCGATGCCTTATCCACTGCCGTGCCACGAAGATCGGCATCACGTGATGAAACTTGAACTCCACCATCTCCATCGGCGTGGTATGGCGATGGCGCATCAGGTAGCGGATCAGCCCGCGATCCTCGTTCACCAGTTTGGTGCCTTCGCCATAGCTGACGCGGGCGGCCTGCACGATGGCGAAGTCCGCCGTCTTCCCCGCCGGCGCCATTCGCGGCATCACGTCCACCAACGCAACCAGCCCATGATCGTGAACCTTCACCTCCCATCGGCCCGACCCGCCCATCACGTCATGAACCTCGCCCTCGAATGGCTTGCGATCGATCTGAATCTGGTCGGTGCGGATGCTCATGGCGAAAGATAATAGCGGCGCGCGCGGATTTGGAAATGGGAACAGTCGATGGCGGGTCGTTTGCCCATACAGACCCGCGTCTTTTAGCGGCTGTCCGCGGGGCCACGTTTTCAGGCAATATTCAACCCGTATGCAATGACGGCAAGCAGATACGCCGCGTATCCAAGAACCAGGAGGCTCGATTCCATTCGCCCCAGCATCCATTTCCCCATCGACACCGGCACCAACGCGAATCCCAGCACCACGAGCAAAACCGTTTCAATGCGCCAGGCGATCATCGGGTATGGCGCCGCACGGCCCGCGATGTGACCGGCGTCAAACGCCAGATGCGCTCCGCCCGTGTTCGTCACGTTGAACCAGAGACCGGCATAGGACAGAAAGATCACCATCGGCAGCAACACGCAAAGGTTGAGGATGACCGTGCCCACGATTGCGCTGAGCGCGCGGCCGGCGTGGCCGCGCTGGGCCAGCGCGGTGGCGGTGCCGAGGGTGGGCAGCGCCAGCAAGGGGCTGAGAATGGCGGCGGCCATTGCAACCGCCGTCAGAACGCGGGGATATTGGGTGCTGGCCACCGTGCCCATCACGGCAAGCACGCCGCCGATGATGGACGCCATCAACGCCCCGCCAATTAACACGCCCGCCCAATTCCGTGCCGGCGGGGAATCGCCCTGCGCGTTGGGCTCATCGGGCGAATCCAGCCAGACGGGCAGGATCGCGCCGCCCAGCGCCAGAAACATAATCGCATGCCACCAGGTGAGCCGCCCGCTGAACCCCGCGATGAGCGTGAGCAACGCCGACGGCAATACGAACGGCCACACCCGCCGCGACACGGGAAGCGACTGCATCGGCGCCAGGTAAAGCACCATGCCCACCACCAATGAGAGCAGCGCCACGCTGGTTCCAAACACGATGGAAACCGCCACGTCCGCTTGCTTCATCAGCGCCGCGGCAATTGCGGCCGCCGCGATCGGCAGCCACTGCCCCAGAGCCCGCCGGCCCGGATCGGAACCGTCGGCCCGCGCCATCGCGGCCACCGCCGCGCGCGACGCCAAGTACAGCACGGCTGCCGCCGCCATCAGAATAAGCCCAGGACCCGCCCGTCGTTGATCCACAAATGCCAGCATCGCGGCGGAGTGTGCAGGGAAACACTCGTGTTGTCCAGCGGGATTGTCAGTGGTCAGTGGTGGGTTGTAGGTGGGTTGTGGGTTGTCAGTTGTGGGTTGAGGTGAGCGCAGTAGTAT
>DASRLH010000261.1:0-16995 GCA_035648595.1 Tepidisphaeraceae bacterium | reverse complement strand
CATGATGAGCGACAAAGGACGGCAGGTGACCGCCGCCCTACACGCGGCACGCGAGGCAAACATCGAAAAACTATCACAAGCGGCATAAATCACCTGGAAATCTTGCCAAAAAAACCAGAGACTGCATGATATCCTTAAAGAGAATCAAGCCATTGCCAACTCATGCCTTTGTGCAGGCCGCGACTTTTGATTGGAAGCGTTTTGGGACGTAAGTGCTGACCTCGAATGTATTTCTTCGTGCCTTGGTGACTTCGTGGTGAATAATCCGGGCCAGTCTGATTGATCGAGAGTGAGGCCATATGCGCCAACAGATATTACGGATGCACCGTCGCGCCGCTTTCACGCTCGTCGAGTTGCTCGTCGTGATCGGCATCCTCATCGTGTTGCTGAGCATCCTGCTGCCGGTTCTGGCGCACGTTCGCAAGGAAGGGCAGCGCACCGCCTGCATGGCCAATTTGCGCCAACTGGGCCAAGCGTACACATCCTACCTGACCGGCAATGACGGACGCGGCATCGGATACGCCCGGCATGCCAATGGCGTTTGGATTCAAACCTTCCGGTCTGATTACGGCAACGCGGACCGCGTTCGCTCCTGCCCATCGGCGCCGGAGATCAGCCCCGATTTTGGCAGCGCGGCGTTGTCGTGGACCTTCGACCTGGACCTTCCTGACCTGACCCTCGATCGCCGCGTCGGCGGGTACGGATTCAACGCATGGCTTTGCCGTTGGGACGCGACGGGGCGCGGGGGCGAGCAATACAGCGGGGGAACGCCGGCACAATACTTCACAACCTTTCCCGCTGAATCCGCGTCGGTTCCGGTATTCGGGGATTGCACCTGGGCGGACGCCTGGCCGCGCGAAACCGATCCGACGCCGCCAAATCTGATCGACGGCGACCGCGCGACGCAGGGCACGCCGCCGGCCGAGAACATGATGGCGCGATTCACGATCAGCCGTCATGGGAGGAACATCAATGTGGTGTTCCTGGATGGGCACGGCGAAACGGTTCCGCTGGAAAACCTGAAGCAACTCAAGTGGCACAATGGATACGTCCCCGCCGTTTGGGCTCCGCCGTTGCCGGCACGATGAATTGACACAACCTCCGCTTCATCCCCGGCGCGAACTGTTCGCTGAGGGTGTAAGTCGTGTTTGTGATGACTTGGTGCGGCAGACATTCTGTCTGCCCGTTGGCCGCAGGGACATTCTTGTCCCTTCCTTATTTCTTCATTTCTTCGGGTCCGCTCGGCGGGATCGGTACACCCCGCGCTCGCGGATCAGAGGCAGACAAGAATGTCAGCCCCACCGGGAGACTGCTACAATCGGGCGCTTCACCCTTGGTTGAAGCGAACCCTGCGATGCAATCCACAAATCATAATCCTCTGCTACAATTGAAGTGCGCCGGCTCAAATCGAAAACAAGATGCGTTTTGGACGCTATGCTTGGTATGGGGACCTGAAGTTTAAGCTTGCGAGAGGTATTTTACGGATGCGAAAGCCATGGATGATCCTCGTGATATTTCTGCCTGGGGCGTTTGCGCTGGCAACGATCCGCCCGGCGAGGGCGGCGGATGGGCCCAACAAGGACGGCGTCGAGTTCTTTGAAACCAAAATCCGCCCGGTACTCATCGAAAGCTGTTATGGCTGCCACAGCGCCAAGGCCGCGAAAGTGAAAGGCAAGCTTCGGCTCGACAGTTTCGAGGCGATGGAAAAAGGGGGCGATTCGGGGAAGCCGGCGGTGGTCGCGGGAAATGTGGACGGCAGCCGGCTGATTCTGGCGATTCGATATACCGACAAATCCGCCGACGATCCGCTGCTCATGCCGCCGCCCAAGGATGGCAAATCGCGGAAGCTCGCCGATGGCGCCATTGCGGATTTCGAGAAATGGGTGGCGTTGGGCGCGCCGCATCCGGCGAGTTTTGACAAAGCGCCGGCAGCCGATATCGCGGCGGCACGAGGCGCCGGCGCGCAGGAGCATTGGTCCTTCAAAAAGCCCGTCGAGCCGCCGATCCCGGCGGTGAAAGATGCCGCGTGGATTAAAAATCCGATTGATGCGTTCGTATTGGCCAAGCTCGAAGCGAAGGGCCTGAAGCCGGCGCCCACGGCGGATAAGCGCACGCTCCTTCGCCGGGCATATTTTGATTTGATCGGCCTTCCCCCCACGCCCGGCGAGGTGGATGCGTTTCTTGCCGACAAGTCGTCCGACGCCTTTGCGAAAGTCGTCGATCATCTGTTGGCAAGCCCGCATTATGGCGAACGATGGGGCCGCTATTGGCTGGACGTGGCGCGATACGCGGACACCAAGGGATATGTTTTTCAAGAAGAGCGACGCTACCCGTACGCCTATACGTATCGCGATTATGTGATCCGTTCGTTCAATGAGGACAAGCCGTACGATCAGTTCCTCAAGGAGCAGATCGCGGCTGATCTGATGCCACTCGGCGATGACAAGCGGCCGCTGGCGGCGGAGGGGTATCTGACCCTGGGCCGGCGATTCCTCAATGCCAAGCCCGACATCATGGATGATCGGATTGATGTGGTCTGCCGGGGGATGATGGCGATCACCGTCGGCTGCGCCCGCTGCCACGATCACAAGTTCGATCCCATTCCCACCAAGGATTACTACTCGCTCTACGCCATTTTCAGCAACAGCCCCGAGGCCAAGGACCCACCGCTGATCGGCGAGCCGCCGCATGATGCCGCGTATGAAGCATTTCAAAAGGAGCTGAAGAAGCGGCAGAAAGACGTGGAGGATTTCCGACGGCAAAAGTTTGACGAGATGGCGCCGGCGTTGCGATCGGAAAAGCAGATCGCCGATTATCTTCTCGCCACGCAGTTGCCCAAGACCGATCGGCGGGCGTATCTGTCGGGCGCGGGCCTGAATCCATTCATGGTCAATCGCTGGCAGATGTATCTCAAAGTGGCCGGCGAGAAACATGATGCGGTGTTCGCGGCATGGCGCGCGTATGCCGCCATTCCCGCGGGCGATTTCGCGGCAAAGGCGCCGGCGGTTGCCGGGGAGTTGGCCGGCGGGGTCGCAAAGCAACCTGTCAATCCATTGGTCCTCAAAGCGTTCGAGAGTGAGCCGCCCAAGTCCTTGCGCGAAGTAGCGGATCACTACGGCAAATTGCTGGCCAGCCACGATAAGCCAGAGCTTATTGCCGATGCCGATGAAGAAGCACTGCGCCAGGTTTTGCGCGGCGAGGGAGCTCCGGCCAATATCGCCTTGGCCGACTTGGAGCATCTGTTCAAGACCGACTCGCGCGACCGGGAGCGGGCTCTGAACAAGAAGATCGAACAATTCAAGGCGACCAATCCCTCCGCTCCGCCGCGCGCGATGGCGCTGGAAGACGCCAAAAACATTGAGCCGCAGCGGGTCTTCCATCGCGGCAATCCGGGAACCCCGGGCGACCCGGTGAAGCCGCACTTCCTCACCATCCTGTCGGGCGGCAATCCCAAGCCGTTCACGCAAGGCAGCGGCCGGCTCGAACTGGCTCAGGCGATCGCCAGCCGGGACAATCCGCTCACCGCCCGCGTGTGGGTTAATCGCGTCTGGCTGCATCATTTTGGATTTGGCATCGTTCGCACCCCCAGTGATTTCGGCACGCGCTCCGATCCGCCGACGCATCCGCAGCTACTTGATTATCTGGCCCTACGGCTGATGGACAATGGCTGGTCCACCAAAAAACTTCATCGGTTGATCATGCTTTCGGCGGCCTATCAGATGTCCAGCGACGCCGCCCCCGGCACCGAGCAGCGCGATCCGCAGAACCTTCTGCTGTCGCACATGAACCGCCGCCGGCTGGATTTCGAGGCCACGCGTGACGCATTGCTGTATGTCACCGGCAAGCTGGACGAAACCGTGTATGGCCGGTCGGTGGACATCACGACCGATCCGTCGCCGGATCGGCGGACGGTGTATGCGTTCATCGACCGCCAGAATCTGCCCGGCCTTTTCCGAGCCTTCGACTTCGCCAGCCCCGATGCCACCAGCGCCCAGCGTTTCACAACCACGGTGCCCCAGCAGGCGCTGTTTATGATGAACAGCCCGTTCGTGGCGCGGCAGGCGCAGCGCCTCACCCAGCGGCCGGATGTTGCCGGCAATTCCGATACTCGCCAGCGCATCACGGCCCTCTATCGCGATCTATTCGATCGCGTGCCGATGGCGGATGAATTGGCATTGGGCGAAAAGTTCATCGCTTCCGAAGAAACCACGCCGCGCCAAGAGCCGGTCTGGCAATATGGTTTTAGCGAATACGACGCAGGCGCGCAGCGCGTGAAGAACTTCACGCCGCTTGCGCATTTCACCGGTTCGGCCTGGCAAGCCGGGCCCAAAATCCCCGATCCAACCAACGGTTGGGTCACCCTGACCGCCGCCGGCGGCCATCCGGGCAACGACGCCAATCACGCCGCCGTGCGCCGCTGGATCGCGCCCCGCGATGCAACCCTCCGTATCAGCGGAACCGTGTCGCACAAAGACCTTCGCGGCGATGGCGTTCACGCCCTCATCGTCTCAAGCCGATCCGGCGAGCTGGCGTCATGGAACGTGTTTCATGGCGAAGCGCAAACCGCGCTCGATGGCATTGAGGTGAAGAAGGGCAATACGATTGACTTCGTGGTTGATTGCCGGAGCGAGCCGTCTTATGACTCGTTCGGTTGGGCGCCGGTTATCCAGGTGTCGGGCGCGCCGGCCATCGCGGGCCAGGGGCCGGTCCGGGAATGGAACGCCGCCGCCGATTTCGCCGGGCCCCGGGCCGCCGATCATTCGCCGTCCGCCTGGGAAAAGTACGCCCAGGTGCTGATGGAGTCCAACGAGTTCGTCTTTGTCGATTAGAGTGGGCGCGGTTTTAGAGAAAGCGCCGAGCGATTCGAGTCCGCTCGGGGGGGCGTGCCCAATTTCCCGGGAGGAGCTTTGATCGATGGTGGGGCAGACATTCCTGTCTGCCGACGAATCGGTGAGTGGAGGACATTCTTGTCCTCCCGAACCGATTCGAATCCGCTCGGCGGGGCAGGAATGCCCCGCACTCGCGGATTCGGGCAGACAGGAATGTCTGCCCCACCAAACCCTGTGAATGTCAACGGTTACGCCTGCCAGAAAAATCGGGCGCGCGCTCTCGGGGGGTAGGAATGCCCCCATTCGCGGTTCCGCGAGGCTCACATTACTATGCGGCGGCTCATTGTTCTGGCAACGTGCATGCTTATGGGTCTGGCAGCCGGTCCATCTTCGCAGCCGGCGCAAAGTCCCGCCCACGACCGCAGCGGCGCCTCCGCCGCGTTTACCACCCACGATCCGCTGGTCCTTCGCGCCCGGCAATTGGCCGATGAGGGGAAATTTTTCGAAGCGCGGGCGATCCTTACTCAAAAGGACGCTTCCGGCGACGGGCGCGAACCTGCGACGAGGGATCGTGCCCCACGAAGCGGTCATGACCTCGCCGCGAAGGACCGCGCGGCCAATGACCCGCGCGACCCGCGCGCACGCGAAGAAATGCTCGACATTCTCGACCGCACGCGCGCCCAATACGCGCTGGATGGTCCGGCTTTGCTCGCTCGTCTGCGCGAATCAATTCCCGACGCCAGCGCCGCCGATCTGGAGCGATGGCGCGCATCCGGCGAGGCACAGTATCGGATGATCGACGGCCAGGTCCGTTTTTTCAGCCGCGAGCCGGCAAATATTTTCCGCTTTTGCGACGAGGCCATTCGCCAGCGCAAGCCGCCGGCCCCACCCGCCGCCGGCTGGACGCTGGTGGATCATCTGGCCCGCGTGGTAAGCGAGGCGAAGCGCACGGGCCAGACTCAGGTCGTGCCGATTCGGCATCGCGTTCGATATTCGCTGACGGTGCCGGCCGATGCGCCGGGATTGAAGCCGGGCGCGCTCGTGCGCATCTGGCTGCCGTTCCCGCAGGAGTATTCCCGCCAGCGCGATGTGAAGCTGATTTCCTCCAATCCGCATCCGGCACTCATTGCGCCGCCGGCACGCGGGGAGCCGTTGACCGTCGCGCCGCAGCGCACGGCTTACTTTGAGCGTCGCGTGGGCGCCAAGCAAGAGCCTATGGTCTTTGAAGAGGCATTTGAGTTCACCACCTGGGCATTTTATCCCGATCTCGATGATGCCAGGGCCAAGCCGCTGCCGCCCATTTGGGGAGACAGGGAGTTAGCCGAGCGCTTGCCGCATATTGTCTTCTCGCCGGAAATGAAGGCGACGGCCGCCAAGATCGTCGGCGATGAAACCAACCCGCTACGAAAGGCGCGCAAGATATTCAATTTCGTCGCCACGAACATCTCCTATTGGGCCGAGGAGGAATACGGCACCATCCCGAGCCTGTCGGCAAAGGCCCTGCGCACCGGCCGGGGCGATTGCGGCGTGCAGACGATGCTCTTCATCACCCTTTGCCGCTGCGCCGGCATTCCCGCCCGCTGGCAAACCGGATGGGAGACCAAGCGCGTGGGTTTTGACATGCACGATTGGTGCGAATTCTACGTCGAGCCCTGGGGTTGGCTCCCTGCCGACCCTTCGTACGGCCTGCAAAAGAGCGGCGATCCCGCCATCCGCGATTTCTACTTCGGCCACCAGGATTCCTACCGAATGATCGTCAACGTTGATTACGGCCGGCAACTTCACCCGCCCAAGGGCTCGCTCCGCAGCGAGCCGCTCGACTTTCAGCGCGGCGAAGTCGAGATCGACGGGAAAAATCTGTACTTCGGCAATTGGGACTACGACATGAATCTGGAATGGCTCGATCCGGGGCCGTAGCCGAGGTCGCATTGCGCAGGTCCTGTCTCAGCGATGCGCCGTAGCCGCCTCGTGGGAGCAAACCCGTCAACGTATCACGGGCGTCTCGCCCGTGCCGATGGCGTGGCGGTCGGAGAATTACGATATTGCCATCTCAAAGCAACCTGCACGGGCGAGACGCCCGTGACACGACAAACTTTCCTCGACCACCGAATGCGGGATTGAGCCGATTCGACGTCCTGAGCATCCTGAACACAGGTTGATTCGCCGTGTAGAATAGCCGTCGTGAAGATTTCCGAGCTGTTTTATTCCATTCAAGGCGAGGGCAAGCTCAGTGGCGTGCCGTCGGTATTTGTGCGGGCCAGCGGGTGCAATCTTCGCTGCCATTGGTGCGATACGCCCTATGCGAGTTGGGAGCCGGCGGGCGAGGATATGTCGGTCGCGCAAATCGTCGGGAAGGTGCGGCGGCATCCGGGCCGGCATGTGGTGCTGACCGGCGGGGAGCCGATGATTATGCCCGACATCATCCCGCTGACCCAATTGCTTGCGCAACTGGAATATCACATTACGATTGAAACCGCCGCCACCGTTTTTCAGCCCGTCAAATTTCATCTGGCGTCGCTGTCGCCCAAGCTGTCCAACTCCACGCCGCGTGAACGCGAGGGGGGCCAGTTCGCGGCGGCGCACGAGAAGCACCGCCTGAATCTGCCGGTCATTCAGCAGTTCATTGACGCCGCTGCGGATTTCCAGCTTAAGTTCGTCGTGGCAAGCGAAGTTGATTTGGCGGAGATCGATGCGATCCTCGCCGGCCTGCGGGGGTGGGCGCCCGCGGACGTATTGCTGATGCCCGAAGGCACCGATCCGCAAATCCTGGCCGCGCGAGCCGGCTGGGTTTCCAATCTATGCAAGCAGCGCGGCTTCCGCTATTGCCCCCGGCTTCACATCGCGCTGTATGGGAACACGCGGGGAACATAAGTCTCGCCCGTGCCGGGTGTTTTTGGATTGGCAATACCGCGATTCTTCGACCACTCCGCCATCCGCACGGGCGAGACGCCCGTGATACGGTAACGGGCTTTAGCAATGCGCGCCCACCGCTCTGCAATCGGTTGAAGCGTTACCGCATTCTTTCATTCTTTTAGCGGCCGCCCGCGGGGCCGCGCTTTTTCCGCGGTCGCCTACCGGCGGAGAATCATTTAACGTTTCGTCCAGCACCACTCGCGCTTCGGTCATACAATGCGGATGAATGACTTCAAGAACAATCCAGATCGCGGCGGCCGCATCGGCCTTGAACCCCGATCCGCGACAGGCGCCGCGCGTGGCGCGGGCGATGGGGTTTGCCGGCATCGAGTTCGACGCGCATTCCCCGTCGTTTGACATACCCGCCCTGTCCGGTTCGGGCCGGCGGGAGTTTCTGCGGATGATTTCTTCGCAGGATCTGAAGCTTGCCGGGTTGCGGGCGGACCTGGGGCCAAAGGGTTTCGGGATCGGCGCGGACATCGACCGGCTGCTGTCGCGCTTCGATGAAGTACTGGAGTCGGCGGCGTCGTTGGCTTGCCCGCTGGTGTACGTGGATCTGGGGCCGCTGCCCGCCCCGGGCCGCCAGGAGCGGCCAAGGCCGGCGGTGACGCAAACACAGGCGGGGTTGATCCTGCTCCCAAACGTGCCATCGGTGCCCCGCGCGGCCCCGATCGATTCCCCGCCGCCCGACCCGGCGTTCGTGGCGCAGGTGGATTGCGCGATGGCGGAGCTGGGGCATCGCGCGGATCGTTATAGCGTGATCGTAGCATTTAGCAGCGATCTGGCGTCGCTGGCGGCTCTGGACCGCGCTGTCGTTGCCGCATCCTGTCCCTGGTTTGGGATTGACCTCGACCCATCGTCTATTTTGCGCGATGAGTGGAGTGTGGATGAAGTGTTTTCCCGGCTGGGGCAATTGGTGCGGCACGTTCGCGGCAGGGATGCCGTCGCCGGCGGCGACCGCCGGGCCCGGCCGGCAGTCATCGGCGCCGGCAGCACCGACTGGCCCGTCCTGCTTGCCTGCCTCGATTCCATCGGCAACCAAGGGTGGCTGACCGTCGATCCCAGCGAACTGGCCGACCGGTCCGCCGCGGCCGAGGCGGGATTGAAATGGCTGGGGAAATGCTTGGGGAGTTCGTTTGAACGCTGAGTCTGAGGCCGTTCGCAATGGTTGGCGCTGAAAATCCGAAATCCGAAGCACGAAATCCGAAACAAATTCAAAAGGACGAAAAACGGAAAATACAAAACACTTTCGAATCTTCAGCGTCGAGCTAAGCGATCCGCCCGCTGATTCGTCTTTTTCATTCGTGCCTATTCGTGCCCATTCGTGGCAAACTCTTCTCTTCTCCTTCTCGATTAGCGCCACAACACATGACCGCCGATCCTTTCACAACCACCGCTCCCCAGATCATCGCGTCGATTCTGTCGGCGGACTTCGCGAAGCTCGGCGGCGAAATCGATGATGTGCTCGCCGGCGGGGCGGATTTTTTGCATCTGGATGTGATGGACGGGCATTTCGTGCCGAACATCAGTTTCGGGCCGCCGATCATTGAGTCGGCTCGCCCGGTGACGCGGGCGTTTTTTGACGCGCATTTGATGATTGCCGATCCGGTGCGCTATGCCCCGGCTCATGTGAAGGCGGGTGCGCAGAGCCTGACGTTTCATTGCGAAGTTGTGGAAGATGTGGCGCAAGTGGCGCGGGAGATCAGGAACGCGGGCTGCCGGGTGGGGATCGCGCTCAATCCAGCGACTCCTGTCGAACGGATACTCCCGGCAATTGAGCATGTGGACGTGGTGCTGGTGATGAGCGTGGTGCCGGGATTTTCGGGGCAGAAATTCATGCCCGAGGTTTTGTCCAAGGCGCGGGAAATCCGCAAACGCCTCACCGGCAGCCAACGGCTCGAAATGGACGGCGGATTGCATGACCAGACAATCCGCGCGGCGCGGGATGCGGGCGTCGATTGGTTCGTGATCGCCAGCGCCATTTTCGGCCGCCCCGACCGTGCCGCGGCGATTGCTGAACTGCGCGCGAAACTCGCGTAGTTGCGACTTCCAGAGCATTAACCACGGAGGCACGGAAACACGGAGGCGCTTTCGGTTCAACCGGCGCCCTGTATTAGGGTATGGAAAACAAGCATTCAATTTCTTGTTTATGGCAAAGTGGCGCATCGTGTCGAACGCGCCTCCGTGCCCCGGTGCCTCCGTGGTTGTTTTCTCTGTGGGTTATGGGCTTAAGGCCGCGATGAGCGTCTTTGTGTCTTCGTCGTACGTTTTTCTTCGCTGCGGTACGCGGCAGCAAGATCGCGGAACAGGAGAGTATGTTAATGTCACAAGCCCCCCACGAAGGTCTCCGGCTGGCGCGGGAGCAGAAGGATGGGATTCCCGAAGGGCTGTGGCTGCGCTGCCCGGAGTGCGGCGACATGCTCTTTCGGAAAGTCGTCGAAGAGGCCCTGCACGTCTGTCCCGGCTGCGAGTACCACTTCCGAATCAGCGCGCGCACGCGCATCGAGCAGTTGATCGACCAGGGAAGCTTCGAGGAGCGCTTCGCCGACGTGCATCCGGTTGATCCGCTGGATTTCGTGGATAAGAAATCGTACGCCGACCGCCTGAAAGCCGAGCAGCACAAGACCGGCAACCCCGACGCCGTCGTTTGCGGCAAGGGATTCATCAAGGGAAGGCCGATCATTTTGGCCGTCATGGATCCGACATTCATGATGGGCTCGATGGGGAGCGTGGTCGGGGAAAAAATCACCCGCGCCATCGAGGCGGCGGTGGACGAGAAGCTGCCGTTGCTGATCGTCAGTTGCTCGGGCGGCGCCCGCATGCAGGAGGCGGCGCTGTCGCTCATGCAGATGGCCAAAACCAGCGCCGCCCTGGGCCGGCTGGACGATGCCGACGGGCTTTTCATCAGTCTGCTGGCGGATCCCACCACCGGCGGGGTCACCGCGAGCTTTGCGATGTTGGGCGATTTCATCATTGCCGAGCCCAAGGCCCTTATCGGATTTGCCGGCCCGCGCACCATCTGGAACACCATCAAGGTCGAACTGCCCGAAGGCTTCCAGCGCAGCGAATTTCTTCAGGAAAAGGGATTTCTGGATTTCGTGGTGCATCGCAAGGATCTGCGCAGCGAGGTCGCGCGATTGGTGGACTTCTGCGCGAAGTGAGCACTTGCATTCCAATTTCTGGTTGTGACAATCGCGCTCAGCCGAATGAGCGTTCCATCAATGGATTATCTGGCGAGCCGTTCGTTTCCCGAATTGGCTGCCGGGGTGCGCGCCGTTATCTCCACAACGATGCGCCGCTGGGAGCAAGCGGTCCGCGAAACGCTGCCCAAATCCGACCATCTCACCCTCACGCAGTTGCGCGATGACATGCCTGAAGTTCTGCGCGGCGTGGCCAATGCATTGGAGTCCAACCGGCGGACCGCCGTTGAGCAGTTGGCGGAAATGGCGCTCGCCCACGGCGCCGTACGCTACGACCAGGGGTTTGACCTCAACGAAGTGCTGATCGAGTACGGGCTATTGCGCGCGACGCTGATCGAGGAAGTGACCTCGCACATGACGCGCGGCTTGTCCGCCGACGAGGTGCTGGCCATTAGCGCGGCCATGGACCTGAGCGTCCGCCGATCCGTCGTGCGGTTCGTCGAGCACCTATCCCGGCAACTTCAATTGGCCAGCGAAACGCAGAGCAAATATCTCTCGTTTCTCTCGCACGATCTGCGCGGCGGGTTGAACGGCGTGTTCCTGATGATCGAGGTTCTCAAGCGGGAACTCGCCGGGGAAGAACGCCTCCGCGAGACGCTGGAAGATCTGGACGTGATGCGCCGCTCGCTCCTGGAAACCGTGGCGACGATGGACCGATTCCTGCATGCCGAGCGCTTCCGCAAGGGCAAAGTGCAGATTCGGCCCAGCAGCCTGAACCTTCGCAACCTTCTGACGGAGATCGCCGCCCATTTCACTTATCAGTCGCGGGATAAGAACATTGAAGTGCGCATCGAGGCGCCGGCGGACTGCGAAGTTTTCTCCGACCGGGCCATGCTCACGCTCATTTTCCAGAACCTGCTTTCCAACGCCCTCAAATACTCAGGCAAGGGAACCACGGTCACAATTCCGGCGGATTGTGAGCCCGATCGCTTCACCGTCTCGGTGATGGACCAGGGCCCGGGCATCGCGCCCGAGCGGCTGGAAAGCGTGTTCACCGCGTTTTCCCGCGGGGAAACACACGGTCAGCCAGGCGTGGGCCTGGGTCTTTCCATCGCCCGACAAGCCGCCAACTGCCTGGGCGCCAAGCTCTGGGTCGAATCCACCGTCGGCAAGGGATCGACGTTTTTCGTGCAGGTGCCCAGGGAGATGAAGAAGATGGGAGAGTCGAGTGCTGAGAGATGAGTGCTGAGTGCTGAGTGCTGAGAGTTGAGAGTTGAGAGTTGAGAGGGAGAAAAAAAACGACAATGTTCGTGCCGATCATTGCGGCGTTCGCAAGCATTGCAGAAACTCTCTCAGCACTCAGCACTCATCTCTCAGCACTCTCCCAGCACCCAGCCCTCACCTCTCAGCACTTTCCCAGCACTGGGCACTTCCCTCCCTCTCCCGCCGCTCCGATCTTGCCCGCAGGACGCGGCCTGTCCAGATGATCTTCCAGGTTTGGGGCATCAGCATGCTCGCCATGGCGCGCGGCGAAACCATTAGGCTGCCTAAGGCGCTGAAAGATGACGCGGCGGCGCCGCCGGGCTTGGCCTTGCGGATCGATTTGATGGCCTGCTGTAAATGAAGATACACGCGTTCGAGGCGGATGTACGCGGGCTCGCCAAGCCCGTGTTTGCCGAGGATTCGGTGAATCTCATTGAGCCGTCCGAACCCGCCGGTCGCGGTTTTGTTGTCCTTGAGCCAGCGGAAATGCGCCAGCAGCGCCGGAAGATAAGCGATCTTAAATCCTCCGGCGGCAATCCTCAGCCAAAGATCGTAATCCATCGCCCAGTGAATCGACTCGTCGATCCCCCCCACCGCCTCGAACGCCGACCGGCGAAAAAAAGTCGCCGGCTGCACGATGAAATCCGAATAGTGAAACAGCCGATGCGCGCTATAGGGCTCGATATGCACGCAGGGCGCGAGCGGCTTTCCATCGGGCGTGATGTAGTCGGCATCGCCGTAGACCATCGCCACGTCCGGATGTGCCTGGAAAAACTCCATCGCCGCCCGGAAAGCGCCGGGCGCGAAGGTATCGTCGGAATTGAGCCAGCAAAGCACATCGCCGCGCGTGCGGACGAAGCCCCTGTTGATGGCGTTGGACTGGCCTTTGTCTTTTTCCGAGACCCACCGAATCCGGCTGCCGAATTGGCGGAGGACATCGAGCGATTCATCGGTTGAGCCGCCGTCCATCACCACGTAATCAACGCCCGGCCAATCCTGTTCCAGCACACTGGCGATCGCGGCGCCAAGGTATTTGCCGGTGTTGTATGAAGGCGTGACGACCGAAAGCGTAAGCGGCTCGACCATGGGGTGTGGGGGATTGTAGCCGAGGAAGACGTGAGAGTTGAGTGGGCGAAGAGAAGACTTGCCACGGATGGACACGAATGCGCACGAATAGGAGGCTGGACGCGTCGGCGCCGCCATTCCCCATTCTTATTCGTGTTCATTCGTGCCCATTCGTGGCAAGTGTTCTACGCGGCTTTGCGGAGGCGGGCGGCGAGGGTGAAGCCGGCGCGCTGGGCGTCGTCGTGGAACATCCGCACGGTTTCAAGCGAGAACTCATTTAGGTTCTTGCCGACCTGATCGAGCTTGCGGAGCAGATCGTGGGTGACGGTGATGATGTGGCAGCCGATGGCGTCGGCCTGGAAAATATTCAGCAGCTCGCGCGGGCTGGCCCAGATGAGCTTTTGGTTGGGATAGCGTTTGAGGAAATCCACCGCCGCCCCCATCAAGGGCAGCGGGTCGCGGCCGGTGTCGGCAACCCGCCCGGCAAATACCGAAATGTAGCTTTCCGGCCCCCGCGCCAGCGCCGCCGACACCTCGCCCACCTGGGCCGGCGTCATGACGGCGGTTACGTTTTGCTTGATGCCGGCGGCCGCCAGCCGGCGGATCAATTGCGTCGCGGGCGCGCCCCGCGTATTGGTCACCGGCACTTTCACGAACACATTGGCGCCCCATGACGCGATCTCATGCGCCTGGGCTTCCATCTCATTGAAATCGTCGGAGAAGACTTCAAAGGAGATCGGCTTGTCACGAATGTCCGCCAGCACATCCAGGGCAAACGCCCGATAATCCGTCACGCCCGCCTTGCGCATGAGCGTGGGATTGGTGGTCAGCCCGGCAATGTACGGCTGGGCCGCCATCTCCCGCATCCCCGCCCTGTCCGCGCCATCGGCGAAAATCTTTATGCGAAGCGATTCAAGAGAAGTCATGGGGCCTCCGGGAAGAAAGTGCTGGGGGAATAGTGCTGAGTGCTGAGAGTTGAGTGCTGAGAATTGAGAAGTTGGTCGAATTCGACGGCCGCCGAAACACTACGGTTGTAGGGCCGCGTCCGCTGAAGCGGACCCTACATTGCGCTATGCGCGGCACGAGCGCCTACCGTCTTTTCTCAGCACTCAGCACTCACCTCTCAGCACTGCCTCAGCTACTTCCCTTAGATCGGCCGCTTTGTATGTGGGTTTAACCTGTTCGGCCCGGCTATAAGCCTGTTCGATGAGAAATGTCCGGCAGCCCGCGGCGGCGCCGGCGACAATATCGGAGGCGCGGTCGCCGACCATGAAGCTGGCGGACAGATCGATGTCATGCTCCTTTGTCGCCCGCAGCAGCAATCCCGGAGCCGGCTTTCGGCATGCACAGCAATCGGCGGTATCGTGAAAACAAACGAAGATGCCGTCGAGAGGCAATTGCTGGCGGAGATAATCGTTGACCTGCTCCACGGCCCGGCGGGTTTGGGTGCCGCGCGCGACATCCGGCTGGTTGGTGACCACCAGCAGCGCAAACCCGTGCGCTTTCAGAATGACCAGGGCCTGGGCAACAGCCGGCAGGACTTCAACTTCGTGAATGCTTTGAGGCGGATGCGGAACGCCATCGCGCACAAACGTGCGGATTAGGACGCCATCGCGGTCGAGGAAAATGGCACGTCGCATAAGCGAAGACGCCTTAAGAAAAGACTCAACGGAAGCGTCGGTTGAATTTTGCGATTTTCTTGTTTTTGAATTTGTTTCGGATTTCGTGCTTCGGATTTCGGATTTTGACCCTGATTGTGGGCACAACCTACACTCAGTGCCTTCATTGCTTTCACTCACGCCGCCGCTGCTTCCCATTTAGTCGGCGCCATTTTCAGCGAAGGATGAGACACCAACAGATGCCACACGATGGCTTGAAATGCCTCGGCATGGGGGGTGACGGTGGCCGGGTTTACCGTGGGCACGATCACGCAGGCATCGGCCGCCGATGCGGTATAGCCGCCGTCGCGGCCGACGATGCCGACCACGGTCGCATGGACTTCCCTGGCATACTGAATGGCCCGCACGAGATTCGGGCTGATGTTTCGCTCGAGGTCGCCGCCGCCGACGGAAAGCACGAAAACCATATCTCGCGCATTGAGCCGGCTGCCGCGCAGCCACTCGGCAAAGACGCTTTCCCAGCCGTCGTCATTGGCGCGGGCGGAGAATTCGGAAACATTATCGGTCGGCGCGTACGCCTCGAATCCGCAGATCTTGCGGAAATCATTGACGGCATGCGATGCGTTAGCCGCGCTTCCGCCGATGCCCAGGAAAAAGATGCGGCCGCCCTGCTGGCGCACCTCGATCAGTTTGGCCACAAGCCGGTTGATGGCGGCGTGATCCAGTTGGGCGAGAATTTCGGCGGCTTCTTCGAGATAGCCGGATGTGAATGACATATTTATTCCTTTTGAACAGATTCCGCATCGTTCAAGGTGACGAAAACGGAATTGTGCGGCGGTCGTCAGACCGGGGAACCGGGAACTTTTCGCGTGACACGGGCATCCCGCCCGTGCATGGTGGCATCGAATTTTCTACACATGGAGTCTCTGGCTTTTCCAAGCCCTCGGCACGGGCGGGACGCCCGTGTCACAAACGAACGTCCGCACGCGTTGAACATTCCACGCTATGCGGAGACTCGCCGATATGGGCCTGCCGGCGATTGCTCGCGGCCCATGAAGCGGCGGGCTTCGTCCAGCGCATCGGGCGTGCCGATCTCGTAAAAGCGATTGTGAACCTCATGGCCGATCATTTGGCCGTT
Source organism: Tepidisphaeraceae bacterium (assembly GCA_035648595.1). GTDB lineage: Bacteria > Planctomycetota > Phycisphaerae > Tepidisphaerales > Tepidisphaeraceae > RYN-428. Next base: position 1,028 of record DASRLH010000261.1, on the reverse strand, counting down.
TACTGTCAGGTCGCGATATACGTCCGCCAGATCCGCGCTTTCTCCCGGGGCCAGATGCAGCAATGCCTCGCGGCGGAGCAGCTGCACCCCGTAATCAACGTGGCGCATCTCCGGCACCCGATGTCGCTTGTCATATCGGCATAGCCGCTGATCCTGAAAGACCACGTTGCTTCGATCCCAGCGGTCGTCATTGCGGATAACCGTCATCAGGCCCAGGGGCCGCGCCGGGGGGGAGTAACTCTTTGTTTGCCGTTCAAGATTGCCCCGAACCGATTCGCGATCGCTCGGGGGGCAGGAATGCCCCCGTTCGCAAACGCGGGCAGACAAGAATGTCTGCCTCACCCAAAAATTCTCGAGGACGCCGGCATAATCGATGTCCATATATGAGTCGCCGTACATCACCCAAAACACGTCACCCAGGAACGGCAGAGCCCATCGCAGCGCCCCGGCAGTCCCGGCGGGCGCATCTCCGTCATAGCTGTAGCGAAGCCGCAAGCCACGCGAATCGCCATCGCCCAGGTAGCTTTCGATCTGCTCGCCCAGATGCCCCAGGCACAAAACGACTTCGCGCACGCCATGGCGATGCAGCAATTCGAGCTGATGATCGACGAATGGCCGGCCATTGACGTCAATGAGCGCCTTGGGAATGGCATCGGTGATCGGCCGCAGCCGCGTCGCCAAACCGCCAGCGAGCAGGGCGGCGGGAACATCGTTCATGTGCAAAGGAGCCTGCTTCATACTGCCCATTTCCGGTCACCAAGAAAGGAATTCCACCACGGAGACACAGAAACACTGAGGCGCATTCGACTCAAAACGCGCACTTGTCCAAACGGAAGAAAACAAACGCATTCAATTCTTGTTTCTGAGAAATGGGGCATTCCTTCGAATGCGCCTTGTATGTTCAAAAAACCAAAAAACGGTTCTACTGCTCGTCGTCGTGCCTGCGTGGCGACGAGCCTCGCTCAGAGTCATGCGGACACGGCAGTCGGCCCACGACCGATCGCGCCTCGGACCGCAACGTCCGTCGC
>DASRLH010000260.1:0-5192 GCA_035648595.1 Tepidisphaeraceae bacterium | reverse complement strand
CTGAACAAGCTCAAACGCTGGCAACCCAAGAAACCAAATGGAAAGAATCTCAACGTCGGCATTCGACTCAAGCAGCAAATGTGCGGATGGAGCCGGGAAAGCCTGATTCAGGCCCTATCGGCCTAAATGCGATAGCCCTGTGGGCTGGAGATGGGGACTACCGCGCCATCAGCACGGGCGAGACGCCCGTGATACGGTGGCGGGCTTTTTCTCACCAAATGCACGGCTCTACAATCGGCTGAAGTATTACCGGAAAACTGAGCCGATAGCGCGTTCACCCCGGCGTGGGCAGCGGCGCGCCGCCGATGCCGCCGGCGCGGATGTCGGGGTTGGCGGAGTTTTCGGTGGGTTGGATCACCGTGCCCCGGCGGCTGCTTTCGCGTTCGAGCAGGTCGCCGACCGTGGGCTTGGTGAGCACGTCGCCGCGCATGATGCGGTCGATGTCCGAGCCATCCAGCGTTTCATACCGCAACAGCGCTTTGGCCACGGCGTCGATGCGATCCTTGTTGCCTTCCAGCAATACGCGGGTTTGCTCGAAGAGCGTGTCGATCAATTTCTTGACTTCCTCGTCGATGATCTTGGCGGTTTCCTGGGAGTATTCCTTGCTGTCGCCAAATCCGCCGAGCATGTTGGGCTTGTTCTCGTCGTCACCATAGAAGACGAAGCCCAGACGGTCATTCATGCCCCATTCGGTGATCATCTTGCGGGCGATGGAAGTCGCTTGGCGGATGTCGCCCATGACGCCGCTGTTCACGTCGTTGGTGAACATTTCCTCGGCGATTCGCCCGCCAAACGCCATCTTGATGAACGCGGTGCACCAGCGCTTGGAATAACTGTAGCGGTCTTTCTCCGGCAGTGTCATCGTCGAGCCCAAGGCTCTGCCGCGCGGGATGATTGTGACTTTATGAATCGGGTCGGCATCGGGACGCAACAGATGCTGCACGACGGCATGGCCGGCTTCGTGATAGGCGGTGCCGACCTTTTCCTTCTCCTCCATGACTCGGCTTTTATTGGCCCGGCCAAAGCGCACTTTGTCGCGCGCCTCTTCCAGATCATCCTGCTCGATGTATTCCTTGCCCGCCAGCGTCGCGCCCAGGGCCGACTCATTGATGATGGCGGCCAAATCCGCACCGCTGAAGCCGGGGGTGGCGCGGGCCAGGCGCAGCATGTCCACGACGGGCCCGAGCTTCACCTTGCGGCTGTGTACCTTGAGAATCTCCAGACGGCCCTTCACATCGGGCAGCGGCACGTAAATCTGCCGATCAAACCGGCCCGGACGCGTAAGGGCCGGATCGAGCACATCCACGCGGTTGGTGGCGGCGCAGACGATCACCTGATCGTTGGTCTCGAATCCGTCCATCTCGACGAGGATGGCGTTGAGCGTCTGCTCGCGTTCGTCATGGCCGCCGGAGCTGAATCCAGAGCCGCGCCGGCGTCCGACGGCGTCAATTTCGTCCAGGAAGATAATGCAGGGGCTGTTGTCCTTGGCCTGCTTGAACAGATCGCGCACGCGGGAGGCGCCCACGCCGACAAACATCTCGACGAAATCCGAACCTGAGATGGAGAAGAACGGCACATCCGCCTCGCCGGCAATGGCTTTTGCCAGCAGTGTTTTGCCGGTGCCCGGCTCGCCGACCAGCAACACGCCGCGCGGAATCCGCCCGCCGAGGCGCTGAAACTTTTTGGGGTTCTTGAGGAACTCGACGATCTCCATCACCTCTTCCTTGGCCTCTTCGATGCCGGCCACATCGTCGAAGGTGATGTTCGTGTGTTCCTTGCTCATGATCTTGGCTTTAGCCTTGCCGAAGTTCCCGAGCATGCCGCCCGCGCCCGCGCTGTTGCGAAGCTGGCGGAATATGAAGAACCAGACGAACGCGAAGATCAGCACCCAGGGCACGAACGGGAGCACGATCTGCATTAGAAAATTGTTCGTGTTGACAATATCCACCCGCGCGCTGTGGTGGTTTTTATTGAGCCAATCGGTAAATCCCCAACCCTGCGCGGCTGAGCCGTCGATCAATTCGGTCTGAAACTTGGAGACGACCTCGCTGTGGCCCTTCACGGGAATGGTTTGGGGGGACACGAATTTGCCGGTGATGGTGTTGCCATCGACCAGAATGTTCTCGACCTGCCCATGCTCGAATCGGTCGGCGAATTCGCTCCAGCCGATGCTGGTGACATCGGGCTTGTTGTGATTGACGAAATAGACCAGCATGATCGCGCAGGCGACGAACAGCACCCACATGATGAGTCCCCTTCGGAAAGGGATGGGGGTGTTGGGCATTGCGGTGCGGGGCCGCGATTGCGGGGGCCGGTCGGGTTGTTTCTCAGCCATGCGCTTACGTCCTCGTTGGCGGCCATCAAGGCCGCTTTCGCTCCATTCGCCAGGACGGGCCTATCGGGCCGCCGGGCGTCCTCCAGTGCATACGTCGGATCACATCATAAGGTTGTGACGCGGTGGTTTTCCACCGGGTTGGTGGGTTGTGGGTTGTAGGTTGTGGGTTGTCCGTTGCAATAGAACAAATGATCCGACAGCATTTAAGAACTGGCCCAACTCACAACCCACAACCCACAACCGCCATTTCATTTCTTCTTACTTCCCCAATCCGCCTGTAGTTCCTGGACGATGGCCAGGGCGAGGCGTTCGATGTTGCTTTGCTCGCCGACGAATGGGTCTTCGCCAAGGGTTGGATAGAAGGGGGCGGTTTGCTCGAAGTCGTGGCGTTCGACGAGGATTTTGCCGGTTCGCAAATCGCGCCAGGTGAAGCGGACGAGGATCGAGTACATCTGCTCCTGCGGGACGGCGGCAACGTAGTTGTCGCTGGTGGTGCGCATGCGCACGCCGGTGATCTCCCCTTCCAGGATGGTGTCCGCTTCTTCCCTGGGCACGACCTTGTAGGGAGACTGCGCCTCGATTTGATTGATAACCGCCTTGGTCAGCCGAAACTCAAACCCCTGACTGAAACTGCGATTCCCGAACGTCGGGACGGCCACCGTGCGAACGTCATCCCGATACAGCGTCTTCCATTGATAGCCCGGATCATTCCGCCCCGAACCGCTGATTTGGTAACCGCAACCGCACAGGGACACTGTTCCCAGCGTGAGGAGGATCCGTAATGGGTGGAGCAAAACCTTCATCGCCTTAACTCCGTCACGCTGGTGCGGGGGCACTTTGGAACATTCGCGAAAACTGCACGGGTGGGCATGGTCACTAAAGTGACCACGCCAGGCGATCACCACCAATTGCCCAACCCATCCGTGCGGTCCCTTCAGCCTTCGATCCATTATTTTTTCATCACCGGGGGTTCGGGGTGATTGAGGGCCCATCTGGGCATGCGGGAAAGCTCCTTGCGGGCCGCGGCGGCTTGCCTTGAGTTGGGATATTGCTGGATCAGGGTGCGATAGACGAAGACCGCCGCGGCGGGTTCGTGGGTTCGTCTATAGAAGTCGGCGCGGATGTACACCTTCTGGGCCAATTGATCCTCGATCTTATCAATGAATCCCTGTAATCCTTCTTCCTGGGCCAGGGCCGGGTAGCGAACGATGATGTCCTGGAACTGGGCGCGGGCATCAATGAGGGGCGTGGCATCGTAGCGCGGGCCGCGAAATTGCGCGAAGTTGGAATACGCCTGCCGCAGGCGTGCCTTGGGGCCTTGCGAGCTGCGCGGATACGTCCGCAGAAAGGCGCCATATGCGTCGGCGGACAAGTCGAACTCGGAGGTGTGGTAGTAGTGATCCGCCGTCCGAAGCAGCGAGCGCTCCGCGATGGGTGATCCGGGGGAACGCTCCTGGATGCGAAAGAGCATCTCGATCGCTTCCTCCCGCATCCCGACGACCGCCAATCCGAGGAACTTTTTCTTGTATCCATTCAAAAAGGCGTCGGCCACTTGATATTGCAGCCGCAGGGCGGGAAAAAAGAGCCGGCTGTCGGGGTAATTGTCGAGCAGCTCATCGCACTCATAAAAGCACCAGACCCGGTCGCCGTTGGCGTAATAAACCTGGGCGAGCAAATAAACCGCGCGATCGCGGTCCGGGGCTTTGGGCGTGCGCTTGAGCCAATCGAGGAGGATGTCGTGCGCCGGCTCCAGCCGCCCCGAATCGGTAAGCCGCTCGGCTTTATCCAGCGTCTTGTTGGGGACGTTCCCTGTGCGGGCGGGGCCCGGCGCATCCTCCGATTCGCGCCATTGGCCGGTCCCGTTATATCGCCATGTCCTGGGCTGCGCGCCGGCTTCAGAGGCGCAAAGCATGCAAAACATCAGAACAGCAGCGGCGAAAACGGCGTTCCGGCCCATGCGGCGGGATTCTAAGCCCGATCCCCGCGCGCGGCAATGAGGGTCGCTTCAGGCGAAGAATTTCACCACGGAGGCACGGAAACACCGAGGCGCTTTCGAATCACCATCGCATTGCGCTAATCGTGAAAGAAAACCAACAATTCAGTCTTCTTGTCGTGTGCAAAGTGGCGTGTCGCTTCGAACGCGCCTCCGTGCCCCGGTGTCTCCGTGGTTGTCTTTTCTTGGGACCCGCGCTGGGATGATTCGTGCTCATTGGGCCCACACTTCTTTTTTCCAGATAGCGACTTCCGCTTTGAGCGTGTCGATGAGCCAATGGCAGGCCTCGAATGCGTGTCGGCGATGGGGGGTGGCGACCGCGATCGCCACCGACGGCTCACCCACCGCCACCCGTCCCGTGCGATGCATCAACGCGAGCTTCAGCACCGGCCACCGCTCTTGCGCCCGCCGGGCCAGATCGGTCATTTGCGACAGAGCCATGAGGTCATACGCCTCGTAATCCAAGGCGAGAAGGGCCCCGTTTGCGTCGTCGGATTCCGCGCGGGTTGTGCCCACGAACGCTGCGATGCCGCCGGCATTTGGATCGTTGGCAAACGCCAAAACTTTGCCAACGTCGATCGGCTCGGCAGTCAATTTGATCCAGTTTTCGCTGCCGGTCATAATTCAACGCTTTGAGGCTAAATATACCGTGACACGGGCGTCCCGCCCGTGCTGATGGCTGAAGCGTAGAAAAGATTGCACTATCCCGAGTTTCCTACAATACGCACGGGCGGGACGCCCGTGTCAGTGCGCCTGGGAGTGTATCAGGTCTGAGGGGTGCAAGTCCCCTCCGAGCGGACGTTGGCCGCTCGTAACCAATTGCAACTGCGTCGCCGCGAGGCGGGGTGGAGAGCAGCAGGAGGT
>DASRLH010000259.1:0-8438 GCA_035648595.1 Tepidisphaeraceae bacterium | reverse complement strand
CACGCCATCGGACGCCCGAGCCATGCCTGCATAAATCCAACCTCAACCGCCGCGCAGCGTCCTCAAGTCTGCTCGGCAAACAGGAAAATTCATCGCAGCGTCGAATTTTTACCCTTGACACTTAACACAGCCGCTCTGCGGACTCCGCGCTAATCCGTTTTGCTTGCGGCGAACGGCGCTGGGCCGTCCCTTTTATCGATCTCGTAAGCGGCCCTTGGCACGTCTTATTGCCGCGGCAAGACGCGCGACAGGCGGTTCAATTCATACAGGCTTTCGGTGCGGTCGTGTAGGTTGACCAGCCGCAGGTCGCGGCCATTGGCGCGCAATCGGCGGCGCAGCAGCACCAATCGCGCGAAGGCGGACGTGGTGGCGTCGGTGGCGTGTTTCAGGTCGATCACCACCGTGCGCGCCCCGCGCTGCCGCAGGGCGACTTTCGAGACGCGCAGCGCCTCATCATGCGAGAAACGCCGCGATTCGGGTACGATGGAAAGTAATGTGGCAAACACGGCGTCTTCTTCCGTTGAAGGGTGCTGTCCTGTAACACTCTAGCACGCGGCACAATCCGTGCGCCGCATAACCGCGTTGCCGACCCGCTTGGGGACGGCTCGCGCGACTTTCTATCCGGGCCTTGGCGTCTATCGGACTAAGGGAACATGGGCAAACTTCCCAACGCAATCATCAGCCCTGAAACCGGGCATATTATGAGCCATCCATACGAAAAGTCTAAAAAGATTCTGGAAATTCGGACGCGGCTGCCAGTCGTCATCAGCTGTTCCGCAGCCGCCATGCATTCTTCGTGGCACGGGCGGCTCGCCCGTGGTCTCTCATGCGAGGAACACGGGCGGGCCGCCCGTGCCACTGCGAGCGGATTGCGTCCGATTACTGCGCTTTGGCTTGTATTCCTGCTAATTAACCTTGCCATGCCGCGCATGGCCATCGCGCAGACGGCGGCTGGCGCATCAGTGGACGACGCATTATCGCATTTCGACCGCGCCGAAATGGCCAGAGCGGATAAGCTGATCGACGACGCCATCGCGGCCGGCAAGTGCCCGGGGGCGGTGCTGCTCGTGGGCCGGGGCGACGGGATTCTGTATGAAAAAGCGTATGGCAATCGCGCGCTCAAGCCAGCGGCGATCAAGATGACGGATGACACGATTTTCGATCTGGCTTCCCTCACCAAGTCCGTCGCCACCGCCCCGAGCATCATGCTTCTGAGCGAGCGCGGGAAACTCAAGCTCGACGATCCCGTCGCAAAATACCTGCCGGCTTTCGCGGCCAACGGCAAGGGCGGCATCACCATCGCCGATCTCCTGCTGCACATCGGCGGGCTGACGCCGGACAATGACATCGCGGAGTTTTCGGACGGCCCGAAGATCGCGATGCAGCGCACGCTGGCCATCGCACCGACATGGAAGCCACGCTCGCGTTTCGCATACAGCGATGTCGGCTACATCGTGCTGGGGGAACTGGTGCACGCGGTGGATGGCCGTCCGCTCAACGTGTTTGCCCGCGATGAGATTTTCCGGCCATTGGGGATGAGCGACACCGGCTATCTGCCGCCCGAATCGCTCAAGGCGCGCTGCGCACCGACCGAGCAGCGCAACGGCCATTGGATGATCGGCGAAGTTCATGATCCGCGCGCCTATGCCCTTGGCGGCGTCGCGGGGCATGCGGGCGTTTTTTCGACGGCTGAGGATCTCTCGCGCTTCTGCCGGATGATTCTCGATGGCGGAAAAGTTGGGCGGGTGCGCATCTTCAAGCCATCGACCGTGGCGCGCTGGATCAAGCCGCGCGAACTACCCGGCGGCGATCATCGCACCTACGGCTTTGACGTGGACACGCCCTACGCCGGCATCCGCGGCGAACGCTTCGAGAAAGGCATCACCTTCGGTCACACCGGATTCACCGGCACCGCCTTCTGGCTCGATCCGATCAACCACTGCTACTTCATCCTCCTCACCCACAGCGTCCATCCGGATGGCAAAGGAAACATCCTGGCCCTGCGCTACAATGTCGCGACGGCCGTCGCCAACGCCCTCCTCGGCCCCGCGGGCACACCCAATGGCAAAGATATCTTGGCGATCGCGCCGCCGAACAGAAACACTGGCACGGGCGGCCCGCGCGTGGCTTCGACCCAGAAGACCGCCGCGGAAAACCGCGCCCCGGAAAGCTCCGCCCCGGAAAACCCCGCGCCCCAGGCCGTGCTTTGCGGCATCGACGTTCTGGAGCAATCAGACTTCAAACCTCTTGCGGGCCGGAAGATTGGCTTAATCACCAATCACACTGGCCGTGATCGCGACGGCCGCCGCACCATCGATCTTTTCGCCAGCGCCAAAAATCTGCAACTCGTCAGGCTCTTTTCCCCCGAGCATGGCATCGACGGCGTCTTCGATGAAAAGGTGAACAACGCCACCGACGCCAAGATCGGCCTGAAGATTTTCAGCCTGTACGGCCCCACCAAAAAACCGACGCCGGAGATGCTGCAAGGCATCGACACCCTCGTCTTCGACATTCAGGACGTTGGCGTGCGCTTCTACACCTACAGCACGACCCTGGGCCTGTGCATGCAGGCGGCCGCCGAGCAGCATATCCGCTTCCTCGTGCTCGACCGGCCCAACCCCAACACGGGCCTGCTCGTCGATGGCCCGCTTGCGGATGCCGCGCATCTGGGTTTCACTGCGTTTGGCCCGCTGCCTTTGGTGCATGGGATGACGGTGGGGGAGCTGGCGCGGTTTTACAACGGCGAGTTGAAGCTCGGCTGCGATTTGCAGGTGGTTCCCATGACCGGGTGGCGCCGGCGCATGTGGTGGGACCAGACGGGCCTGATGTGGATCAACCCCTCGCCCAACCTGCGCTCCACCGCCGCCGCGTTGCTTTACCCGGCCGTGGGATTGCTGGAATCGAGCAACATTTCGATGGGCCGGGGAACCGATCAGCCGTTCGAGCGGCTGGGCGCTCCCTGGATGGATGGCCGCAAGCTCGCCAGCGCGTTGAACGCGGAAAGACTGCCGGGCCTGCGGTTTGTGCCGATCACGTTTGAGCCCGCCGCCAGCAAGTTCGCCAAACAGAAATGCCAGGGCGTTTACATCGAGGTGATCGACCGAAACGCCTTCGCCCCCGCCCGCGCCGGTGTGGCCATCGCCTGGCAGGTCAAGCGCCTGTTTGGCGACAAGTTCGAGTCCGCGTCAGTGGGTTCAATGCTGCAAAACGCCGCCGCGACGGCAGCGCTTCAGGCCGCGAAAAAGCCTTCCGACGTGCCGCGGGAATGGAAAAATGAGATCGACGACTTCCGCAAAACGCGGGAGAAATATCTCATTTATCAGTAGCAACTTCCTCAAACCAAACCTCCGTCCCATCCACCCGCGCCAGGTAAGCCTCGACATCGAGGCGTGTCGTGGCGTCTCTCACGCGGCGGGCGGCGCGCACCAGATCCTGGCGCATGCGGTGCAGCAGGTCGAAATCTCGCACGCGGAGGAAATCGCGATAGAAGCCGCATCCTTCGTGGGAGATGAGGATGATGCGCTTGAGCCCGTGCAGGTTGGCCAGGAAGCGCAGATGCGAGACGGCTCCTTCCTCCTTCGCGGTAGGCGGCGAAGTGGCCCGCGAAGCATGCCGGCCCGCCCGCCAGGGCCAGGCGGTCGTAGCCGGGCAATCCCAGGCCGTTGTGGAGAAAATCGGTGACCTGCTCGGCAAAGCGCCCGTCGCTGCAATAAATCGCCGCCGCGTCAAATCCCTGCTCGTCAAACCGCACGGCGCTCGCGAAAGCCGCCGGCGAAGGGGTCTGCTGCTTCATTGGAGCCCTCTGGTGTGCGTCCACACTCATGGTAGATTGAGCCTTCATGGAAAGCCACATGCACGATCCGTTTCGTCCCAAGGAACTGGGCGTAATTGCCCGCAAGGCGTTGATGACGCTCCGCATCATCTGGTTCGCGTTGATGATGGGGCAATTGGTTTTTTTTGCGATAATTGTCGTAGCGATCCTGCCGACCGTTCATCCCGCCCATGTGCAGCCGATGCTCAATTGGGTGAGCGTGGCGATGCTAATCACCGCCGCACCCATCACGTTTTTCATTCGCGCGATGATTTTCCGGCGATTCCGCGCCGAGGACGGCGTCCGCCGCGCCGGCTACTGCACCGGAAATATCGTCTTCTGGGCCGGCTGCGAAACCGCCACGTTCTTCGGCCTGGTTGTCGCTATGATTAATGGCTCGCTGTGGCCGACAATCTGGGTAGTGGCGATCGCGCTGCTGCTCCAGGTGCTCACCTTTCCCACCGCCGGGGGATTGAGCGCATCGGAAGATGCCGTTGCCCGTAGCGGCTAAATCGGAACTGAAGAAGAAAGATTTACCACGAAGGCACAAAGGCACGAAGAGAGGAATTGAAAACAGTTTTTTGTTTGCTTCTGTCTTTGTGTCTTCGTGCCTTCGTGGTGCATGGTCTTCTCTTACGAGTCGTCCGCATCCGGGAAGGATGGTCCCATGCTCCGCCGGCTCTTCTCGCTGATGTCCGCAGTCTCCTTCATGCTGCTCATCGAATGCGCGGTGCTGTGGACATACAGCTATCGCACGGCCAGCGCCTATCCCTTCTGGACGGGCACGGGCTACTGGCGAATCGCGTCGGACAAGGGCCGTCTGTGGATCGACAACGAGCCGCAGCGCGATTTGGATCGTAAGCCATATAACACGCTTGGCAGGTTACGAAGCGAGGCCCGCGCAAGTCAGCTCGTTCACTCACGCAAGTCCTGGATCCTGCACAATCAGTGGGAGAGCCGCCCGAATCATCTGAACGAGATTGACGACACCATTCAGCAAAGTGCCATTGAGAACCTCAAGGCCGGCAACGCACAGGATCGCTACTTTCGCCTCATGGAACTGGCCGAGGTCTGGAATGCGCGGGGAATTGCACCAATCGCGCCGCCGGTCAGTCATGCCGTGCATTACGCCAAAATCGCGTGCGCGACTTGCGTTCTCCCCTTTGTCTGGACCGCTTGGATTGTGTTGGTAATATATCGACGCGCCACCCAAGTTGCCGAAAACATCTGCACCACCTGCGGCTACGATTTACGCGCCACGCCCGATCGCTGCCCGGAATGCGGAAACGCGCCCGCCAAGAAATCGGTTCCACATTCAGGACATTGCAGCGGCGTGGCCCTCACATCGTATCCGCAACGCGGGCAGTGATCTGTGTGTTCCAGCGCCTGCGCCCTGCGATACCGGATCTGCTTTCGCGTGATCGACCAAAGAATCAGAACTTCCAGCACCCCAAGCCCAAGCAAAGAAAAGATGGCCGCGCCCTCCATATACCGTGTGGTGGTGCCCTGGATTGCTGATAGAGTTGGCGATGATCGCGGGCCGTTCTCCGCGAAGAGCGCGTCGTTCAAAAGTAACGTCACGCCGAAGAGCAAGATTCCGAGGCTGGTCAATCCAATCAGATACATCGCGGCAACGATAACTGGTTTGGGCGGGTTGCCGTTGTCTCGCTGCATGTGACGCATCATACACCCAAGCGCCATATTATTTCGCTCTTGCTTCCTCTTTTCATCCACGCGCCGTACGTTACATTACCCGCATGAACCGCACTCCCCTCCGTGTTCTCCGTGTCTCCGTGGTGAATCTTCGGTGCCGCGTGTCCAGCCATACCGTTGCATGGTTGGCGTTGGCGTTATCAATCGCGATCGTCGCTTCCCCCGCCTCTGCCGCGCCCGAGCCGCCCAGGTCCGCCGATCCATCCGCGAAGATTTCGCTGTTCGCTTCCGAGCCGCAAATCGTCACGCCCATCGGGGCGACGGTGGACGCGAAGGGCCGGCTGATGGTGATCGAATCCAACTCGCACTTTCGGCCCAAGAATTATCAAGGCCCCGCGACGGATCGCATCCTCATCCTGGAAGACACCAAAGGCGCCGGCAAAGCCGACCGCATCACCACGTTCTTTGAAGGCGAGAACCTCCTGATGAACCTCGCCGCCGATCCCGACGGCTCAATTGTCGTGGCCTCGCGCTACGAAATCTTCCGCCTGACCCCATCGCCCGGCGGCGGCGCCCCGCGGAAAACCTCGCTCGCCCACCTGGACACCAAAGGCAATTATCCTCACGACGGCCTGGAAGGCCTGGCGATTGATCCGGCGGGGAATGTCTCCTTCGCCATCGGCGAAAACCTGGGCGCGCCCTGGACGCTGATCGGCACCGATGGAAAATCCATCCATGAAACCCGCGGCACCGGCTGCATCTTCCGCGTCGATCGCCAGGGACATGGACTGGTGCGGCTGGCGCGCGGGCTTTGGAATCCGTTCGGCTTGGGCCTCGATCCCAACGGCACGCTCTGGGCCGTGGACAATGATCCCGATGGCCGGCCCCCTTCCCGGCTGCTTCAGGTGACGCCCGGCGGCGATTACGGATTCGAGTTCCGCTATGGCCGCACCGGACTGCATCCGCTGCAAGCCTGGAACGGTGAACTCCCCGGCACGCTGGGCATGATCAGCGGCGTCGGCGAAGCGCCCTGCAATGTGAAGGCCGCACGCGGCATGCTCTGGGTCAGCAGTTGGCGCGATCACCAGGTCGAAACCTACACCCTCACCCCCAGCGGCGCGACCTATCACGCCGCCATGCAACCGCTGTTGACCGGCGGTCTGGATTTCCGCCCGGTGGGCCTGGCCTTCGCGCGCGATGGCATGACGCTCTACATCAGCGATTGGGGATCGGCCAGCTACTCCGTGAACGGCATTGGCCGCGTGTGGAAAGTGACGTTCACTCATCCGGCTTCCGCACACTTTCCCGCGCAAAATAACGGCGCCAAATGGGCCAACGACCTACAGCATTCGCACGACATCAACGCGCTGATCGCGGCGTTGGGTAATGATGATCCGGTGATCCATCAGTCGGCATGTTATGGCTTGTCGCAGACGCCGGGGGTGGAAAAGATCGACTGGGCGAGCCTGACGCTTCCCCAGCAGCGCATCGGCCTGCTGTCGGCCCTCTTGTGGCGCGAGGCGGACGTGACGCCGTTCCTGGATCTCGCCTTGCAAGACCCCGATCCGCGCGTGCGCGAGATGGGCGTGCGGGCGGCTACCGAGCAGGGCATCGCGGCGGCCCGGCCCAAGATCGAAAAATTGCTCGATTCAACGGTGATGACGCCGCGCCTGCTGGGGATGATCGCCGCGGCGATCGCCCAGTTGGATGGCGATCCCGCCGCCCGCGTGAATACGTCGAAGGTGGATGATCTTCTGCTGGCCAAGCTCAACGCCCCCCAAACCGCCGCGGCAACCAAGGCCGTGCTGCTGCGCATGCTGCCGGCAAGCAAGGGGGCGATGAAAATATCGCAGCTTTCCGAATTGCTCAAATCCCCCGCGCCCGCGCTGCAACTGGAAGCCGCGCGGTATTTGAGCGACATGTCCGATCCCAATCGATTCGGGCTGTTGGCCCAGGTCGCGCAGGATGGCAAGCAGGCGATTCCCATTCGCGCCGAGGCGGTGGTCGGCCTGGCGAACGATGCGGCAGGGCAGGCGGATTTGCTCGTGCGGCTGGCGCAAGGTAATGAACCGGCCCTGCGCGCCGAAGCCCTCCGCTCGCTGCGCGCCGCCGTGCCCGTGCTTACCGCGCCGCAGCGCGGGCATCTGGAGAAGGTTGCCGCGCAGTTTCCGGCGCAAGCCGACATGGTAAATCGGTTGCTCGGCCATGCCCCCGCGGCGCGTCCGCCCGAACATGATGTACCGGCGTGGGAAAAAATCCTCGACCAGGCCCCCGGCGACCCCGCCGCCGGACGGCGCATTTTCTTCAGCCCCTCGGGCCCGGCGTGCTTCCGCTGCCACACGATCGAAGGCCGCGGCCGTTCGGTCGGCCCCGACCTCACGATGATCGGCCACTCCCAACAGCGCTCGCATATTCTCGAATCGATCCTCGACCCCAGCCGCGAGATCGCCCCGCTCTACACCAACTGGCACATCACGCTCAAGGACGGCCAAACCATCGACGGCATGCTCCTCCGCCGCGATGGACAGGAACACGAAGTCTACGTCGATGCCTCCGGCCAGGAACTCCGCGCCGACGCCGGCAATGTCATCGACCGCAAAATCCGCAAGGAGTCCATCATGCCCGAAGGCCTGGTGCAAGCCCTGACCGATCAGGAGCTGCGCGACCTGCTCGCCATGCTTGGCGAACAGCGATAGCCCCGATTATTCACCACGAAGTCACGAAGGCACGAAGAAATACATTCACGGTCAGCGCTTACAACCCAAAACGCTTCCAATCAAAAGTCGCAGCCTGCGCAACGGCATGGGTTGGCAATGGCTTGATTTTCTTTGTGTCTTCAAGGATATCATGCAGTCTCTGGTTTTTTTGGCAAGATTTCCAGGTGATTTATGCCGCTTGTGATAGTTTTTCGATGTTTGCCTCGCGTGCCGCGTGTAGGGCGGCGGTCACCTGCCGTCCTTTGTCGCTCATCATG
>DASRLH010000258.1:0-22944 GCA_035648595.1 Tepidisphaeraceae bacterium | reverse complement strand
CTTTACCGCCGCCCACATACGATGGCTTGACGATCCCCGTGGCTCACGCGCGGCTCTGGTGGACCCCCGCCAGACTACAGCAAGCCAAGGTCTGGTATGCCGCAAATCCGTTCACGCCGCGTGCAAATGACCCAATGAACAATGCGCTTGCTTACGTACTTACAGGAAATACGGCATATGCCCAGAACGCGATTAATTCGCTTATGAATTTCACCATACGCCAGAGCGAGCTGGATAGCGCTGCTGCGAGCAATGACTACCGTTGGAACGATTGGGTGCCAGTGGTTTTCGATTGGTGTCACGATCAAATGACGGCGGCCCAACAGAGTACCTTCATCGCGAGGTACAATGGATATGTGTATACGATCATGAGGAAGTCTTGGGGTGGTCCGACGATGCCGTCGAATAACTATTTTTGGGGATATCTGCGCAACGAGTTGAACTGGGGAATCGCCACCTACTATGAGGACACAGTCGACGCACAGGCCTTCATAAATGATGCGCTAGTGACCAGATACGAGAATAGCTTTGTGCCGTGGGCCGCATCAACCGGCCGAGGAGGGGTTGCCGTAGAGGGGTCAGAATACGGACGCTATCTATTGGAGTATTCCACGGTCCCTTTTGCGACGGCGGCATTGCTTGGCCAAGACCTGTATTCAAAGACCAATTTTTATAAAGAAGCGGTCTATAATCTGATTTACGGCACGACTCCGGGCCCAAGTACGGATATTGCCGGCGACCCGCCAGCCTACCAGCTTATGCCTTCCGGAGATGATGAGTTCGGTACGGGATATCCACCGGCGGCTGACGAATATTATGGCTTCTTCATGACGCAAATGGCCCAGGAATATGCGGGCACTCCGACAGCAGAATACGCCAGGCAGTGGCTGAACGTTACCGGTGCCGGCGCGGCGGTGCAAACCGACTCCCTTGGTCAGGGGTTGTATGTCGCCGCGACGGATCCCGGAGGACCAGCGCAGAGCTTTTCGGCGCTGCCGCTTGATTATTACGCGCCAGGCCCGGGATACCTATATGCCAAGAGCGGCTGGGACCCATCGGCGATGGAGACGTATTTCCAGCTCGGAAGTCGCACCGCCGACCATGAACACCTCGACGCCGGGAGCTTCCAGATATGGGCTGGAGGATCGTGGGTGACAAAGGAAAGTACCGGTTATTCAACGCCGATCGCCAATTACGGCGGTAATGGGACAATCGACGCATCGGCAACGGTGGCTCATAACGCGGTGTTGATTGGTGGAATCGGGCAGGCCAACGCCTATGTAGATGGGCCGGCGCGCGTTACGCGGGTTGAGAGCAACCCCCTCTATTCCTTTTCTTCCGTTGATCTATCCCAGGCATACCGCGCCAGCAAGTCCCCCTATCCCAGCCGGGACGATAATCCATATGCGGGAAACGTAGTGCGCGATTTTCTTTATATTCGCCCGCTGAACGCATTGATATCGCTGGACCGACTGGAATCAAACACCGTCGGAACGACTGACGCGTCACAAGTGGAAAAAGCGTTCTTATTACATTTCCCGAACAACCCCACGATCACCGGAAATTCAGCAGTGGGTATAGCGGGCTCCGAGCAGCTTACGTTGACCGCCCTGACGCCGCAGGGCCAATCGGCTCCCACGATGCGGGTCGTGAACGAAACGCAAGGGCTCAGCAGCCTCAATGCCGGCACCGATTATCAGTACCGCCTGGAGGAGGCGACCAGCGGCTCACCACAAAGCTACCTGGTCAACGTCATGCAGGCGACGGCAGCGGGCGCTCAGGGTCTTACAGCCACTATGGCGGAAGACGCGAGCAGTTTTACAATCACCCTGCGCGATCCAACGCGGGGCACGGCGGTAGTTGTGTTGCAGAAGGGAATGCAGTCCGCAGGCGGGGCCGTTGGATTCTCGCCTGACCCAAACGCCACGCCAACTCCGACTGAGGCGCTGGGTGCTGGGGTAGAGAACATTACCGTCACCAGCCAAGGGCCTGTTTGGGGTGGGTAGCGGCGTTTGACATGTAAAGGGATGACCGCTATAAGGCAACCAATGCAGAGTGTGAGATCGGAGTTGTCCAGCAGGCAAGGCAACCTACTGGTCGCGCATGTCGTGCTGTCGCTTGATGTCGGCGGATTGGAGCGAGTTGTCGTTGACCTTGTCCGAGAGGGTCACGAGCGTGGCATCGTAAGCGCAATTGTATGTATAGAACGGCCTGGAGCTCTTGCTACCGAGGCGCGGAAACTGGGTGTTCCGGTGTTGTCCGCTGGAAAGCGCCCAGGAATCAGCTTCACAACAACCAAGCGACTTCGATCGATATTCCGAGAGCTCGCGCCGGACATCATCCATTCTCACCAAATCGGGGCGCTGTTCTATGCCGGGCCGGCCGCTCGAAAACAGGGGGTCCGCGGCATCGTCCACACGGAACATGGGAAACATTTCACCGCGGGGTTGCGCCGGCGGGTGCTTGGGAGGCTTGCAGCGCGCAATGCCGATCGTTTCTTTTGCGTATCGCGAGATATCGCCGATTCCGTACGAAAGTACCGAATTGTGCCCTTCGAGAAAATCCATGTGATTCGGAACGGCATACGCACGGCGCTATACCAACGACGGGACGCGCGCAGCGGCCACCTGCGCGATGTCCTTGGAATTCCGAGTGACGCCCTTGTAATTGGCACGGTGGGGCGCCTCAATGAAGTCAAGCGGCAAGACATTCTTATCCAGGCGTTCGCGTTGCTGCGGCGCTTCGTCCCGACGGCACGTCTAATTATTGTCGGTGATGGACCCGCCCGACACGCCTTGCAGCAGTTGGTGGATAAGCTCGCAATCGGTTTCTGTGTTCATTTCGTCGGATATCAAAGTGAGCCGCAACGATACTTCCAGCTTATGGACGTTTTTATCCTTACCAGCCGTTCGGAGGGAATGCCACTCTCCGTCCTGGAGGCTTGGGCCGCCGGAGTGCCGGTCATTGCAACGAGGGTTGGGGGCCTGCCCGAGATGATCGAGCACGGCCGAACGGGATTGCTGATCGAGTTCGGCAGCGTGGAGGGTACCGCGAGCGCGCTGCAACATGTACTGTTGGATTCCGATTTGCGCACCAACCTGGGTCATAATGCGCAATCGCACGTTATTGCCAATTTTGATGTGCGGAACATGGTACGCGATTACCATGAGCAGTATACTTCGCTTCTCCGCGAGCACGCTTGGCGTCATACAAATCTGAGTGAGCCGAACTGAAGCAGGCCGCGTGAAGCGCTTGCAAAAGATTTTCCCACGAGCGCTCAGGGTGCCAAAACGCAATATGGTTGACTCCGATTATCGTCGATAAAGTTGCCGCAGAGTCGATCTCATTCCCAAATGGCTGAGAGAATTATCAACGTAGGTCCGCAGAGTAGTCCCGACTTTCGCAAATTGAACAACGACTCTCGGCCGGAAATGCCCACCCATCGCGGCAATCGGTCCACTCTGCGTCTGCCGCGTTCCAAATACTCTCTTATATTCCCCATCGCCGAAACCAAAGTCAAGGGATTTGGGAGTATCAATTGCGATGAGGTCCTCGATCAGCCGAAACAATAATACGGTACCTGGCGAGCGATCGGCGAACGCGGAATCATACCCAACTTCCTCATAAGAAAACGTTTCTTTCCATTGTAGGCCGACCACGAATGCAACGGGATTGCCCTTGTGCTCAAGCACATACGAACGAAGTGCGCCGATCTCGGCGACTTGCTGGTACCACCGCTTCTCCCGGGCGGAGTTCGTGATTCGCAGGCCGATCCGCCTTGCCTGCCAACTCGCTTTTGAAACCCGATGGGCGAGTTCCAGAAACTTTAATGCATCCTTCGCGGTGGTGAAGCGGTGCAGCGTGTGATCGAGCTTCTTCGCCGCCGCTCTCAAATTATATCGCGACTTCTTGGAAAACTTCTTCCAATAGTCCTCCGGCCTTTCCGGAAACTCGATCCACCAGTGGGGCTGAGGCTTGGCGGGATAATGCAGCCGTAGATTGCGACGACTCGAAGCGTGCTGGCAAATCGCTGTGTGCAGGGGCGAATCCATTTCGATGTCTTCGAACAGGATGCAGTCGCATTGGGCGCGCCGCACGGGCTGCGTGATCGCTTCGACCATGGCGCTCAAATCATCTCCTGTAGGGTCTCCAATGAATTGGTTCCCGACAAGGCGATACCCCTTGAGCTTGGCGGTGAACCGCAGGCCGGGTAGCAACTTAAGCCGCACCACTTTCGGCGCCAGTACGCCGTAAACACACGTCCTGGCGTGGTCTTGGGCCAACTCCCCGTTCGCAAGGACCCGATAGCCGCTGCCTGGCTCGGAGTCCAATTGAGGATGCAGAAAAACGCTGCATTTGGGTTCGCGCTGAACGGACTCCAACCATCCAGCTTTAAGTCGGGCTTGCGCCGGATCCAATAGGACGTAGCGTCCGCCAGCGGTCGACGGTTCGGTATCACGCTGTGTGGAGTCGCGGGTTTGGCTTGATGACTCTGCCCGCGCGGCGCTCGCATGTGACTGATCAAGGGCCATTTTTTCCTCCACCATCGCGAAGACGACAACCGTTCCGTAGTATCGCCTGAGAAATGGAAGGGCCCGTTCAAGTCCGTAATCAATTCGGCGAAACGCCCTGACCTGCCGCAAACCTGCAAAGCGCCGCAGCCTTCCAACGAAATCAAAGTGAAGGAACTCAATGCCGGAGAAAGACCGACGCAGCGGTTCAAAATCATGGTAGGTGAGCTGGCGCTCGTCGGGGGTGGCATAACAGGGGATTGGCGTGATGCGGCGCAGGAACCGCAACATCGGGCTGTTTGCAACCGGCTCGATGAACGCGGCCACGCCGCCGGGTTTCAACACCCGGTGGATTTCTTCAAAAACCATCGGCAGAACCGTGTGCAGGTGATGTAGGATCGCAAATCCCGTCACGACATCAAAAAAGTCGTCCGGGTATGCGGTCTGGCCGGCGGCGCAAACCCGGAAATCGATTCGATCGTCGAGGTGGTGAAGCACCGCGCGCATGCGCGCCTGCTCGACGGAACGCGGCGAGAGATCGAACGCGGAGACATCGGCGCCGCAGGCCGCGAGGAGGCATGCATTCTCGCCCTGGCCGCATCCGTAGTCAAGCACTTTTTTGCCGTTGAGCGGGAGCAGCCGCGCGAAGAGCGCGTCCTTTGACAGATTCCGCGGGGAATCGGAGGCGAACTGATACCGGGCGACCTGCGAGGCGTCCGGCACCGAGAGCTCTTCCGCGGATAATTCGGCCGCCTCTTCATCGAAGAAGCGCTGTTCGCGGGCAAGTAGTTCATGAGATGCTTCCATGGCTGATGCTCCAACATAATGCGCGGCGGCGGATCGATCGCCTAAGACCCGACCCGCTCGCGCAGCTTCTGCCAAATCCACCGTCGTTCCAGCTTCGCGCGTTCCGAATGGGTGATTTGATGCTCCCCATTCTGGGCGAGCAGATGATCCAGGAGAGTGGCTACGGGAACAAACCAGCCATTCTTGCGGCTCAATCGCTCCATCAGGGCCTCAAAAGTTGAATTCAGCCGCCCGTCAACAAAGAAACGCTTTCCGAAGTGCGTGTACATAATACACGCGCCTCCCTCTTCCTCCAGCCTATCCTGATTTTCTTCGCGGATCGTATGATTAAACGCGTCCACGTCCTCGCCTCTCGATCCCGCGAACCAGTAGCGAACAAGCGGTCTGCGGGGATCGTGGTACGGCATATACGGACACGCCTTTAGCGTATTGATTTCCGGGAAGACGAAGTTTCTCACGTATTTAATGCGCTTATGGCAGACATCCCCCCAGAACAGCGGATCCCCGGGCACATGGCCGCTGCAATCGTCGCCGCGCAAGCCGCCGGCGAGTATCTTATACATGAGGCGGCTCACGCCGGACAGCCGATCGCTTCCCCAGTGCACCCCTTCCCGGCAGCCTACGTGGTTGGCCAGCGAGCATGGATCATGACCGAAATGGTCGCGGAACCGGTCAATCCCCTGGATGGTTCGTTCCCGTGTGGACGTGTGGTACGTCACGTTATGTAGCGCAATTTCAAATCCCTTGCCCTGCAATGACTTAACCCAATCAACGTATCCGTTATCCTCGCAGGTCATCCCTCCTACGATTGGATTTTCCGAACCGGCCAGCGGCCAAACCGATTTGGTGGTGCGCATGCCTAGGCCATGCAGGAACTCATAAATCGGTGGGCCGTTCTGAAGGCTGGTCCTATCGGTGTCGTCAAAAACCGTAAAAGCGAATCTTTTGTTTTCGGGCCATCTAATCGTTGTTGACATTCCAAAGCCCTTTCCCTATCCAACGCCCTCAGAGTCGATCTCGCTATTTAGGGGCACAACTGACCTTCGCGTTACAACATTGCCACCGACTGCCTGCAAGACACTCTTTGTGAGGATCCACCAGCCCTCAGGCGAAGTGGGCTCGCGGCACAACCGCAATAGGGCGCCTCGGAATGCGGCAACGGACATGCCGCCGGCTAAGCACGCACCCGCCCACCTGCGATAAGTTATCGCCTCCCACTTGCGGACGCCATCGGATCCAATAGCATCGCGGAATTCCCTGATTACGCGAAGCATATTGACACAATCCCCCACCACGTCCGATCGCGAGAGCGATTCTGGCTCCTCGACTGCGGTCGCCAGCGGCTCACTCAGAAAGTAGACCGGCACACTTGAGATGAGTCGCATCCACAAGTGACGGTCCTCTCCTGTTTTGAGGCGCTCCGGAAAACGATGCGCGCCAATTGTCGTCCTCCGAGCGACCACTGTGATCGTGGAAGTTTGCGTGGCAAGTGAAAACGCTGCTTCTCCTGCAAGCGTCAGTACAGTGTCGTAAATTGTGCCAACAGCCGGCATCGTAGCCATCCGGCGGCCAGTCGGCGATTCAACATGGTAGCGGCTGCACGTTAGCCCAACTTCCTTGTAGCGATTCAGAATATCCAGATGCCGCATCAGTTTCTGCGGCTCCCAATAATCGTCAGCGTCCAAGAATGCGATGACATCGCCCTTTGCCACGTCGAGGCCTGCATTTCGGGCGCTCGCGGCCCCCCCGTTCGTTTTCCGAATAAGTGAAACCTTCGAAGGATAGTCTCCAAGTACGCGTGAAATATCATCCCGATCCCCGTCGTCAATTATGATCACCTCGACGGCCGAATATGACTGAGCGAGCACGCTGTCAATGGCGCGTCTAATTGTTCCGCCAGCGCGGTATGCTGGAATTACCACACTAACGCGGTCCGTGTTCATGCTAAGCCGACCCTGCTACCGAAACCGGAGATATCACCGGCATCGAATCCTTGCCTGGCCCGCTGATCCTCCCGCGGGAGTTTACAAAGTGCCTCTCCACACCCCAGTAAAATACCCACCCTGCTATCAACGCCATTGAAGCACTTAGCGGTAGCGTAATTGCGAGTGTTTGCCAAGCGCTCGTCATACCTTTCCAATAAAACCATTGGCTTAGCCCCCGAACGATCGGAGCATGCGTAAGATATAAACTATAACACATAAGTCCACAGACGCGCAGCGGCGTCGCCATCTTGAACTCTACGGTTTTTCGGTCCCATCTATGCAGAATAAGGATTAAAATCGCAAAAATTACCGCTGCGCTAAGGTCGCTGTTGTGTGCTCTCAAAGAAAATGCGAACAGCGACCCCAGGACACAATACTCAAGAACTGGCTTGCCGGCTCTACTGCGGTTGATGGCGAAATACACCGTGACACCTGCTGCAAACATGAGCCAACTGCCGTCCAAGAACAGCCCATCCAATGAATAGCCCCATCGAGGCGCACCGTGGCTTGCGAGGACGACCAATCCGCTTACAAACAAAGCCGCCGCGAAGAATCGTCGGGGACAAAGCAAAAGAATTAAGCCCGTAACGGCATAGAACTGCTCCTCATAGCAGAGCGTCCAAGACTGCCCAAGGAAAAGTTTTTCGTGGCCAGCAACATGCCACCGCCAAATTTCCGTGAGCGTGAGATTGCCAATCCATTGCCACCCTGAAAGATCCGACGCTCGCGCAAGCGGTTTCGCGCTTCGGCTAAGCGAGCCCGGCATGAGCAGGCTGTCAATAAGGACAATGAGTGCAAGCTGCACAAGTATCGCGCACCAATATGGTGGAAAGATGCGGCGGAAACGACGTCTGAAATACTCCGAAATAGGACGTCGCGTATGTTTGGAGACGGCCGCTGTAGCAGAGATACAATAGCCACTAATCACGAAGAACATTGGAACGCCGACCGACATCCATCTCGTTACGGCGAGGACGCCACTCGCGAAGCCCAGATGACGAACAGGGCTGCGTAAAGTTGCGGCTGCACTCACGGACGTGGTGTGATAGATAACGATGAAGATACACGCTACTCCGCGCCAGAGGTCGAGGGTGTCGTATCGTCGGTTCGGCGACAGGGATGCCGCTGAATCGCCTGCGTTCCGAGTGTCTCGGGACGGAACGGGCGCCAGGACTGCTGATGGGCTGATTGAGATAGTCACTTCGACCCCGGAATACTTGCAGACTTTTATCGGGCGCATCCCTTGAGTTCACCGCTTCCAGATTGCGATCCGGCCGACATCCGACGGCGCGCATCGGATAGCGCGTCGCTGACAAGCGCTAGTGTCTTTCGTTGCTCCGTGGCTACGTACCGCCCCAAATCCAAAGTCACGTTGTGATGGTCCGTGAGGATTTTGCACAAAGCACTATGAAGCTGGGCGGCGTCAACGTGAGCAGCGTTGAAGCAGAAAGGTTCCAATCGAGCTTGCCGGTAGAGCTTCTCCACTTTGAGATCGTACGCGAGGCCGATTGACGGCACCCCGGACGACATTGCGAAGATCGACGCGTGCAGCGGCATTGCAATCATGCAGTCTACTCCCCGAATTGCGTTGGCAAGGTTGTCCAAATCAAGGGAAGAATTCACATTGCAATTAATCCCGTGCTGCGATAATGATTTAGATAGCGAAACAGTAGGGTGGACGTCATCCTCACCGAACGCAAGAGCGACGACTGAAATTGCCCGGGATTTCGATAGCGAAACAATCGCGTCTTGAATTGCTTGCACCAGTCTCGCTCGGCCTTCTGCACCCATAAAGCGGTCACCGATTCCCTTAAGCGCAATCGCGATTGTTACATGATCTTGTCCGCTATTTACGCGAGCAACCGGCGCGCGGGGTTCCCGCGCAAGGGTGAAGACAACGTCTGCGGCAGAAACGAAGCGACGCTGGCCCCAAGTGAGATTCTCGGCGATGTCAACGCTCCGCGCATCTCGAAACACAATCGTGTCGCATGCGAATAGGGCCCGTGTGATCAGCCAACGTCCGCACGATGTCGTGGGTTCCTGCGCCCCTACTCCGAGCGAAATCACAGGCTTGCCCAGCAATCTTGCCAGAAACAATGGGTAAAACATCTCCAACAGTGCCACGATTCCGACATCATCGCGGAACAACTCGCCGCCGCCCAGAATGAAGCAGTCGCATCGCATTATCGCACGAATGACGCGCCACAATTGTGCCTTCAGCAGCGCGCCATAAATCGTCCACGCCAAGGGTTCGGCCCTGTGAATGGCACGAATGCCATGCGCTGAGGTGGTCGCTGAGGGGCTCGACGAGAGAGCTTCGATTTTTGCATCCGCGTCTGCGCGCCGCAGTAGCACAATGACTGCGCGTAGCAACGCCTCGTCGCCGACATTGCCATCGCCGTAGCATCCATCTACAAGATACCGCATTCCGCACCGGTCTTTCGGTCATCAGTCAAGGATCGCCCAAGAACACTTAAGCGCGACCATTCCCTGCCTCGTGGTAGGTAGCTCACCGGTCCCGAAATAATCGGATGGTACAACCGTCAACAGTGAGGCTTGTTCGATGTAATCAATCGCATCATCGTTTGTAGCGACTGCCAGATCGATTCGATAGGTGCCGGGAAGCAACGGGAGTTCGGGTACGTCGCAGAATGCAACACCTGACGACTGCTTCCAGAGCTCAACGCGAGAATGAATACGGCTGTGGAAAATGGCGATCCGCTGGCCATCGCGGGCGCACACGATCACCGCGATCGCAGCACCGGGGATCGGCTCCGATGTTGAAAAACCGATCGCGAATTTCACCGCAGAGCCCACCGGAACCGCGTGGCCAGGGTCGCTGGGGGTGTTGATTCTAAGCGTGCACAGAATCTCTTTCGATCCTCTCCGTCGATTCTGGTGCCCTCGAAGCTCAATGGCGCTCAATGATGCGTCTTGCGAATTCGCAGAGAGGCCGCCGATAAAGCGGGAAATAACGTCGGCAGTCTCCCCGGAATTCTGAATCCGGCCGCCAGATATCAGAATCGCCCTGCTGCAAAGCGATTGGACGGCTGCCATGTTATGGCTCACGAAGAGGATAGTCCGACCTTCTTTCGCAACGTGTTCCATCCGAGCCAGGCACTTGTTCTGAAATGCTATGTCACCAACCGCGAGCACCTCATCCACCAGCAGAATTTCCGGATTGAGGTGGGCTGCGACAGCAAAGGCGAGCCGGACATACATGCCGCTTGAATACCGTTTCACCGGCGTATCGAGAAAGCGTTCTACCTCGGCAAATTGAACGATGTTGTCGAATTGTCCGCTGATTTCCTGCCGGCTCATGCCAAGAATGCTGCCGTTGAGATAGATGTTTTCCCGTCCCGTGAGTTCCGGGTGAAAGCCGGTTCCCACTTCAAGCAGACTGCCGATTCGCCCTCGTATCTGTACCTCACCGCTCGTAGGTTTGGCGATACGACTAAGGATTTTCAGCAGAGTCGATTTGCCCGCGCCATTTCGGCCGATGATGCCGACGACCTCCCCAGGCTGCACATCAAAGCTGATATCTTCCAACGCCCAGAATTCCTCCATCTTGTCGCGTGGCTCACCCTTCAGCCGGCGGAATGGCGAGCTTGAGATGGCGGCGATGCTTTCTCGAAGCGTCTTATAGCCCCCGCGCTCGGCTGTATGGCTGATGCGATAGCTCTTGGCGATGTTTTGGATCTTGATGGCGGGTTTCATGGCAAAGCAATAGAGGAGGTCAATGCGCAAACACTCGAACAAAAACCTCAAAGTAAAGGACGCAACCGACACTTGCGACCACGACCCTTCGCGCCAGGCGGGGATTTAACGTCGGCGTTTGGATTCCGGCAGCGGCGACCAAAGTCATGAAAGCGGCCAGCAGTCCGAAAATCATATAGGTCGCATTCCCATAGGTTCTGGAGAGCGAATGGAGCCCCATCATGTACGAAGCGAGCACTGGAAGCAGGCACAATCGGAGCGACCGCAGATCGTCCGGGAGCCACGGGAGCGCGACGGGTCGCAATTTCCCGATGGCGGTCGCGGCCAGATAGAACGCGCCGACGAAAAACGTTCCGCCGAAGAAGCCCATCTCGGCGTAGCCATGAACGTAAGAGTTGTGTGCGACATGGCCGATTTCGTCCGCCAGATTGCCCTGGCCAATTCCGAATAATGGGACATGATGAAATAATTCGAGGCTATCGCGCCAGAGGAGAACGCGGCCTTGCGCGGTATCGTTGCTGTTCTCTACGTCGATATTGGTGAGGCGTCCGCCGAATGCCAGCAACATTGCGGGAAGGAGGAGGGCGCAGACGAAGATCGCTCGTTTCCAACGAATGTGGAGGAAGAGCAGGACGACCAGGCCGGCTAGAAGTGACAGGAATCCGCCGCGGGACTGGGTAAGGGTGAGAGCATAGACCAGCAAGGCAATTGGGAGCGCCCACGCGAGCTTAAGCAGCCAGCGTTTTTGCATGAGCACCCAGTGGAGGGCGATGAATATGGCGGTGTTGAGGATGAGGGCGAAGTCGTTGGGATCGTTGAAGATTCCCATCGCGCGCAGGCGGTAGATATAGTGAGTTTCGCCAGTGACTGAATCTTCACCATAGCCTTCCCTGAGCTCCGAGAGCGATGGCAGGTCGATCGTACCGTGGTGATTGAGTAACGACAGGATTGCAGTGCAGAAGATGAAGCCGGCGATTACCAGAAGAAAAGTGCGAAGGCGGGCAGGCGAATCGATCAGACCGACCAGAAGGAGATAGTAAATTACGACTTTGGAAAACTCCATCGCGCCCATGCGAGCGGACCAGAGATCGCCGTGAGCGGCGTTGGACACGAAGACCGCCACAAGCAGGCCGAGCACGCACACGGTTATTGGGTTTTCGCGGAGCGAGGACCAAGCCAGTTTCGGCAGGACAACCGGCAGGGAAGCGAGCAGGCAACCAAGGATCAGGATCTCGTAAATCGGGAGGTTTTCCCAGCCAGGGACGATTTCCGCCGGCCGAACGAATAGCACGGCGTTGACAAGGATAAACAGCGCGAAGCCTAGCCGGTGTGTTGAGGCGGGCGCGGCATCGACGGCGCCGCAGTCGAGCGGTTGGCGCGAGCCGCGCAGGGCCGGGAACGATTCTACGTAGGCGGGGTTGAGATTGTCTATGGCGATGCCGGAGTGCATTGTTGGCTGATCAAATAATATCCGCGAAGCTGTCTTCGACTTTTCGGAAGTAGAGGCAGCCGACGAGGAAGAGGATGGCTACGCTGAGGGCGGAGAGTGCCAGGTGATTCCAGGGGACCGGGCCGCCCAGGACGGCGGCGCGGAAGGAGGCGATCAGGCCGGCCAGGGGGTTGATCGCCAGCGCGAATTGCATTCGTGCGCTGGCGCTGGCGTCGGGCTGCATGTAGACGGTGGGCGTGGCGAAGAGCCAGAGCTGCACCATGAACGGGAGCACGTACTTAAAATCGCGGTAGGCGACATTGAGGGCGGCCAGCAGCGTGCCGACGCCGACGGCGGCCAGCGTGATCAGGGCGAAAATGACGGGGACGAGCAGAATGTTGGTGGTAAGGTGGATGGGCGCGCCTTTCATGGCGTAATAGCCCATCAGCACGATCAAGACAAGGAATGCGATTGCAAAATCGACGATCGCGGCTCCGACAGCCGCCAGGGGGATGGCCAGGCGAGGGAAGTAGATTTTGGTGATGAGGCGTTCGGACCCGACGACGCTGTTGCCGGCGTTGGCGATGGCGGTCGAGAAAAACGTCCAGGGGAGCAGGCCGGCAAAGACGAAGAGCGGATAGGGAAGGTTGCCGGTGGGGACTTTGGCCATGCGTCCAAAGAAGATGGTGAAGACTATCATCATCAGGACCGGCTGCAAAATCGCCCATGCCGCGCCCAGCAGCGTTTGCTTGTAGCGTACTTTTACATCGCGCCATGTGAGGAAGAAGAGCAGTTCGTGGTATTGCCAGAGTTCGCGGACGTTAATGAGTTGCCAGCCGCTGGCGGGACGGATGTAGGTGAGGGAGAGCTCAGGCGCGGCCTGCTCGGTTGCGGCCGGCGGCGCCGCGGTTGCGAGGGAGGGGGATGCGTAACTCGTGCTATCCATGAGCCAAAAACCTACCAGATTCAACCGAAATAAAAAGGCGAAGGGTGAGTGTATACGACCCCACATCCCCCGCCAACACAAACGCCCCGGCGTTGGTCGCCCCAGTCAGTCACCTTACGGCGGAGGGAGGGGGAGGGTTCGCCGGTGCGACCGGAAATCCGAAATCCGAATGCCGAAATCCGAATGGTCAGAGAAGAAGGTTAACCACGAAGACACGAAGACACAAAGCGGGGGGAGGGATTCACCGCAGAGGCGCAGAGAAGACCGTTTTTGGGGCAGAAGAGGGCGAGCCGCCCGGGAAGAAGGTTAACCACGAAGACACGAAGGTACAAAGCGGAGGGAGGCTTCACCGCAGAGGCGCAGAGTACGCGGAGACATTCCAATTGGCCGTTGGGGGCGAGCCGCCCCGTTCTACTACAAAATCATAAGCAATGGACGGCCGATAACTTATAACTGATCCGGGGGCGGCTCGCCCCCTTGCTTGGCCAGGAATTGATCCGCTTCGTGGCTTGGTGCCTTTGTGCCTTCGTGGTTAGATTCTTTTCTTCTCAGCGTTCTCTGCGTCTCTGCGGTGAATCCTCTGGCTTTCTGCCGGGGCGGCTCGCCCCTGGTTTGGCCAGGAGCTGATCCGCTTCGTGGCTTGGTGCCTTTGTGTTAAGTCTTTTATTCTCCGCGCCTCTGCGTCTCTGCGGTGAATCCTCCGGCTTTCGGGGCGGCTCGCTCCATGTTTGGCCATGGATTGGATTCGCTTCGTGGCTTCGTGGCTTCGTGGTGAATTCTCCATGAAACAGTGGCGGGTTTGCGTATGGTGGGTGGGCAACGATTCCGGCTAGTTCTGCGTTATCGGAATCCCCGCGGCGACGGCTTGCACCAAGGCGCCGAATCTTGTCAGGCGATGTCCCGCCTGGGCCAGCGCGGTGCCGGCGGGTTCGGTGCTGGAGGACAGGGAACTGGAGCCGTAGGGGGAGCGGTTGAAATCTTCGGGTTTGGCGCGATTGAAGATGCAGCCGACGATGGAGACGCCCAGGGAGCGGAGGCGGCGCATGGCTTGTTCGACGATTTGGCGTTCCTGGCCGCGGGAGATGGCGAAGATGACGCCGTCTGATTCCTGGGAGAAGACGGAGGCTTCCAGGCTGCCGAGAATCGGGCCGGTATCGATAAAGATCATGTCGAAATATTTGCGCGCCTCGGCGAGCAAGGCCTTGACGCCCGGCGGATGCAGGGCGCAGGCGTGGCGGCCGGCGGCCTTGCCGGCGGGAAGCACAAACAAGCCGGCGTCGGTCTTGCGAACCCGCTGGCGCAGGCTGCCGGTTTCGATCGCTTCGTTGAGCCCTTCCATGTCACGGGCCTGGAGGGTGTCGGTGAGTTTTCGGCCAATGAGATCGCCGTCTATGACCAGGGTGCGAACGCCGGAAGCGGCAAACGAGAGACCCAGCGACATGCTGAGGGTGGTTTTCCCTTCACCGGCGGTGGCGCTGGTGATGAGGTAGAGCGAGGAGCCGGGGCCGGGCCGCTGCGCCTGGAGGGACACGCGGATCTGGTGAATGCTATGCGCGGCGGCGGCCATGTCGCGCCGGCTGGAGTCGGCGATATCCAATTCCGGGAGAATGCCGAGCAAGGGCGGATGCAGCGGAGAGGCGTCTGAATCAGTCTCGTCGGAATAACGGTAGCGACGTTTCAAATACGACATGAGCAGCAGGATGCCGGCGGGCATGCATGCCCCGCCCAGCCCCGCCGCCGCGGAAATGCGCGGACGCAAATCGCGTTCGGGGGAGATGGCCATTTCGCCGGTGCTGATGACGCTCAAGCGGCCCAATTGGGATTGGCTGCTGAGCGTATCCTTGCGCCTGGTGATTCGCGCCAGGTCTTCCTGCCTGGCGGCCAGCTCTTCGCGATCCTGATGTATCTGCTGGCGATTGCGATCCAGCTCAATCATTTCCTTCTGAGCATCGCTGCAAAGCTTTTCGAGGCTTGCCTCATTGGCGCGCAGAACGGCGACGGGCTTATTGGCCGTCAACACCGGGCCGTTGCGGGGCTCGTTGAGATCCATCGCGGTGACGGCATGGTATTGCTGGTACATCGCCAGGTGTTTCTCGACGCGTGCGCGGGCATCGTCCAAATCCTGTTTGGCGGCGATCAACTTCTTGTTTTTACTGAGAAACCCATCGCGTTCCATGTGCTTGACTTGTTGCTCCAGGGTATTCTGGTCTTCCAGGTACCTGGCCATGGCCGGATCGATGCGTGCGATTTGTTCGGCGCTGATGGCGGATGGCTGGGTGGCGCTGGCCGGTTGATGGCGAGACTCTGATCCGACCGCCACGAGGGGAGGCGCCGCCTGGTCGCCAGATGTGGTCGCCAGGGCCAGTTGGAAATCCGCCAGCGCCGCCTGGAACTTGGTGAATCGGGCCGCGGCGGCATCAAAGAGCATATCCGGTTGCCCGGCGCCCGAATTTTGGCTTCTAAGCGTAGCCCTGAGCGTTTCCACCTGGCCCTTTACCTCCGCCTGATTTTGCTCGACGATCATGCGGCGCTGGTGCTCGGTCTTCTGTTCGGTTTCGTACATCTGCTTGTATGCAGTGATGATGGCGTTCACGGCATTGGCGGCGCGGGCGGCATCGCTGTCGGACACCGAAACCACGATGTATTCGCTTCGCGGCTTGATGTCCACCTTCAGATGCTCCTTGAACCACCGATCGGGCTCGGGAGGCACCTGACCATTCCACACGGGATCCTGCAGCGCCTGGTCGATCATTCGGCGGCTGGTGATCAGCATGCCCTGGGACTGCATTTTGGTGTCGAACATGAGCATCGGCTCACTCAAATCCGACGGCTGATCGACAGCCGGCACGGTATAGGCGATGCGCACCAATCCCTCGCTGCGAAACGTCGGCCAGGCGAGCTTCCAGCCCAGCGCCGCGCCAATTCCGCCCACCAGGAGACCAAGACCGATAACCAGCGGATACCTTCCGCGGAATGCGGCATGAACGAGTTTTCCGTAGTTGGGCGGCGCGACCGGCCGGCTGCGAGTTGTCTCCTGTGTGCCTGACTGAAACGCGGCCCCGTCCGACCCCTGAAGGCTTGACACAGTCGTCAGCGGCGGTGTGCCGGCGTTTCGGTGAGTGGCAAGCTGGGTCTCGTTACTCATCATCAACTCACTTTTCCCTTTTCGGAGCAAATCAAAATTCGGCCCTGTCCATGCGGCAAATGCGCCCGCCCGCCAATTGCAGGCCAATGGTCCGATCACCAACGCCGGGATTTACGGAACTAACTCCAAGATTGAAAGGCGGCCCCAGTGCCCCGTTTCGACGCTTATTACGCCACGCATGTACACCGGTTCGCCGGCGTGCGCGCTTTATCCCACCGGCCTGCATCGCGGCGTAAACGCCGAGGCGTTGCAGGTAATGTATCACAACACAAGACGAATACAAAAAGGCGGGAATCTTTTGTTGAATTTTTGTCATTCCCCGCACGGGCGCGGGTGCGACGCTGGGTGAGTCTTGCCGGATGCGCCAACGCCCGGCGGCGGCTCAACCCGATGGCACAAACCGGTGAACACGCCGGCGCGTTCTGGCGTCTAAAGGCTGACAGTTCGGACAGATGGGTTAGAATGCCACTCGGCACACTTCATGCCGGCGGGTACGCCCGGCGAGTTCCTTTTTATGGTAAAACAGAAAAGCAATGCACATCGCGGCACACAACCATCGGCGGTGCTGGTCCGTATGGGCGAAGGGCCGGCCGGGCAGAAGGTGCGCCTCGACCGATCCCTCACGATCGTGGGATCCAAGCCGCATGCGCATCTGCGAATCATTTCGCCGGATATCAGCGGCTCGCACGCATTGCTCCTGAACATCGGCAATAACGTTTTTGTGCGCGATTTATTAAGCCGCACGGGCGTTTTCGTGAACGATCAGCCGGTCGGCGAGTCGCGGCTTAAGTTTGGCGATGTGATTCGATTTGGCGGGGTGAATTTCCGTTTCGACGACTCCAATCTCCTGCGGCAATCGCCGGGCGAACTTCGGGCAAAGCCTGGGCAGTTGCGCTTGGACGGCGGACAGGCCGTCGACCTGGGCGCGATGATGTTCGTCATTGGCCGCAAGACGGGCTGTGACCTGGTGTTGAATTCTGACGCCGTTTCCAAGACGCATGCCGTCCTGTTCGAGAAGGATGGCCAGCGGGTACTTCGCGACCTCGATTCGCGGCATGGGACGTTCGTGAATGGCACGCGGGTCCGGAATGCCGTCCTAAAGAGCGGCGACGTGATTCGCATCGGCGATGCCGATTTGCGGTATGTGCTGCTCGATGACGCCGCGGCCACGCCGCCCGTCAATCGATTGGTCGCGGCAGCCGCGCACTTGCCGCCGGAAAATGGGAATGGTGCGCATGTCTCGGTTGGGCCTGATATCCAGGATAATTCGCAACCGGAGGACGCCGACCATGTCTTTGTCTCCGATCCGGTCGTTGTTCCCGCGCCAGCGGAATTTCAAGGCGGCGCGCGAAGCTCTGGCGCCCACGAGCCGGAGGTTCTTCAGGGTAGTGACGACCATTCCGATGCGGACAATGCCTCGGAGTGGGTCCTTGATGTCAATGCAGGCGGGGATTCCGAGGCGGAAACCCGGCCAAATGACCATCGGCACATTGAGGAGGCCCATGACCTTTTGGATTGGGGAGTCGCCGCGGCGGAAGCGCCAATTTCAAATAGCCCATCGCCGCCGGCAAGCCCCCGGCGCCAATCACCGCCAATACTTTCCCAGACCGGATTGCAATTCTCACCGGCTATCGCGGCGCTGGATGAATTGCTGGTCGCCGATCAGGCGCCGGCGCCGGGCGAATCGGGTGGCGTATCCCGCGGCGCTCTCACGCCCGGCGTCCGATCATTTGAACGGCACGACGCGGTTGCAGGGACAGGTGTCGCGGGATTTGTAGAGCGGGAGTCGGTTGGGAACAGCGACACGACCTTTTCCGAACTGGTTGCCGAAGGCCCTGACCTACTGGAGGATGTGGCAAGCAATACCACCTCTCCAATTCCAGGCGTGGCATCAGCCGTTGCGGCGGGGCGTGCCGTCGCTGCATCCCCAGGGCCGCGATTGGCCCGTGAAGATGCCATCGCGCAGGTTTCAGCCGCCGGGAATCACACCGCGGATAACCTGGCGGAAATTGTTGGGACGGAAACACTGAGCCTTTATGCCGATGGATCGCCCGGCACGCTGGGATATGAACCCACGGCCCGCATCCGCTCACGCGGCAAATGGATTTGGGCGGTTGCCGCGATTGTCATGCTCGCGGTCGTCGCGGCGCTCGGGGGCGCCGGCTGGTGGTATTTGCACCGGCATTGAGCGCTTGTGGCACAAGCCTCACTGGTCATATGCAAACACATAGCGATGCGCTCCTTGAACGCCGATCGCCGCCGCGCTCTCGCGCGACTTGTCTGCTGCTGTTTTGAAGCGCGTCAGTGGGCCGTTGCCGTCGAAAGTCATCAGCACGCCCATCCAAATCTGTGCCGCGATCACCAGAATTAGCAGCGTGGAGAAGAGCATCAGCAGCATTGGCCGGCGCGGCGCGAAGGCGGCTAGTCCGCCGCAGATCAGCGCCAGCGCCAACATCCCAAGGCCGAGTGCCAGGTGGGCCATGTAGCGCCCAACCTTCTGAGTCGTATCGTCGGGCTGCAGTGATTGCTTGAAGGTTTCCCAGCCGGAAGCCCTGAAGACGTCCTGGCCGGTAAGCGTCCAGTAGCCCAAAATCGCGGTGATCGCGATGACCAGCGCCGCCACCAGCCAGAACCGCCCCGCCGCCACGCGCTCGGGCGCCGCCTCCAGGCCGACTTCCGGATTTATCGAGCGGAGCACGGAAATATCATCCGTCACTCGGCGCGGCGCCTCGGGGCGGCGGCTGCCGGGCGGTGTTCCGGTTGTCATCGTGCGTTCAAGCACGACCGGCTCAACCTCCACGTCGGCATAACTGCTGAGCCGGCGAATCGACAACCCCAGCGCGCCCAGCGCCAGGGCAAACGCAAACCCGGCAACGATAATGTGCTGCTGCAAATCACCGCCGACGTAATACTTCACCACGTCCTGGTAATCCCGCAGGCTGTGCTGCTCTGGATCGGGGAGTTTCTTGTAAACCGTTTTATACTCTGGAACCGCGGCCGCCGCCGGTATGGCCGATCCATCGTCCCCCACCGGCTTCACCTTGTTCACCTTGATGATGGCGACGGCGGTGCCTTGCTGATAGATCGTCTCCCCGCCGTACCACGCGCCAAAGGTCATCAGCACCCACGCCCCCACCATCCCCAAAAGCAACGGCAAATACAGCTTGCGCCGCCAGCGGTTGTTGGCGCCAATCGCGATAACCGCGCATGTCACCGCCAGCAGCGATGCGCAACTCATCAGCCATACGTGCGACTTAAGCATGTGATAACGGGCGGCGTCAATCCCCTGCTTGCGCACATCGTGCAGCGCAAAAATCCCGCTGGTCACCGACGGCAGCGTGAGCAGCGCGCCAATCACGATCATCCAGCGTGCCGCGATGCGCACGCTGCTCCGCCGCCATAGAACGCTGAACAATTCCAGAATGACGCCCAGCACGAACACGCCAAGCGGGTAGTGAATCAAAATGACGTGATAATTGGGGTTCACGAAACGTATCGGCACAAACGCTCCTTCCAAAGGTTGGAAAGCCGGACAAGATAACGTCCCGCCCGCCGGGCTGCCAGAGGGTGGATTTTTGCAGTTGAAATGGGTGTGGGGTGCAGCGCAACCAAAAGCGACGGGGACGTCGCTTCTACGTAGAAGCGGCGTCCCCGCCGCTTCTCTTCTTTTTCAACAAAGACCGCGCCGAAGGAGGGTTGGGGAGGAGATTCGGGCCGCGAGGTGAAGGCGCAACAGAAGCCCGACGACGGCGGGCCGCCATTTCATCAGGCCTGCGCCGGGGTGGGGGTCGCTGACAACCGCGCGCTCACCCGCGACTTTGCCCTATACTTCGCCCATGGCACGTTCATTCAACGGGATGGTGGTGATAATCACGGGCGCCAGCGCCGGCATCGGCCATGCGCTGGCGGTGGAACTTTCGGCGGCCGGTGCAACGCTTGCACTCGCCGCGCGCCGAACGGATCGCCTGGAAGCGCTCAACCGCGAATTGGGCGGCTCGCACCTGTGCATCACCGCCGACGTTTCCCGACAGGAGGATTGCGAGCAGATCATCGCGCGCACGATCGAGCGCTTCGGCAGGATCGATACGCTCGTCTGCAACGCCGGCTATGGAATCCTCTGCCCCGTCGCCCAAACCTCCCCCCGGCAGATGCGGGAAATCTTCCAGACCAACGTATTCGGCACCGCCGACTGCATTCGCGCCGCCGTCCCGCACATGCTCAGGCAGGAAATCCGCGACGGCTTTCGCGGGCAGGTGATGCTGGTCTCTTCCGCGGTCGCAAGGCGCGCGATCCCATTCTTCGGCGTCTACTCGGCAACCAAGGCCGCCCAGCTTTCAATGGCCGAGGCCATGCGAATCGAACTGGCCCCCGAGAAAATCGCCGTCACCAGCGTCCACCCCGGCTCAACTCAAACCGAGTTCGGCGACGTCTCCGCCTCCCGCAGCAATGGCCTGCGCCCCCAGCGCATCTCCATGGAAATCCAGCAATCCGCGCAAACCGTCGCCCGCAAAATGCTCCACGCCATCGGGCGCCCCCGCCCCGAAGTCTGGCCCATCGCCTCCTACCGCTGGCTCACGGGCCTGGGCGGCTTATTCCCGAAAGCCGTCGATCGCGTCATGCTCAAACGGCGCGAGCAGATTGGAGGAACCGCCGGAGCAGGTGACGGCAGACGCGTTGACAGTGAGGCGGGAGACCGGCGGCGGGATTTAACGTCGAGACGAATCCACTGAGCAAATAGGCGATAAAGACCTGAAGTACGATCCACATAAGCTGTGCTCCACTCTGACCGCGTGATTAAGGGTATTCCTTATCCCAATACTGCATCGCCCGCATTTCGTCCCAAGACATTGGCTTGACCTTCGGCGTCCCGTCCGGCATGAATTTGATCCAGATGGTTCCATAAAAATGATTCGGATCGGGCACCAAAGCGCGGATCGCCACTTCCTCTTTGTGGTGCTTACCGTCCGGAGACTTCCAAGTCAGCGTCGCCTTTTCGGGAATAGGTGGAGGATGATTGGTGAGGCCGTTCGTCTTGGTCCCGCCGGGCGAAAGAAAACCTGCTCCGGCCATATAATCGCGCCCGTTGGCAGCCCAGCGAAGCTCCACCTCGTCGAGATTTCCCTTGCCGACGCTTCTGAATCCAATATCGTACGGCATCTTAGCCGGGTCGAATGGCGGCGGGGGAATGAACGGCGCGAGGGGCCCACAGAACAAATAGGCAACGATAATTTGCGGGATTATCCACATCGGCATTACTCCAAATTCATTTGAATCTGACGCCAACCTTCTTTGCGTCGGCCTCCATGTCGTCTAACACGTCCTGCTGCTTTTGAATATTGGTGTGTCCGTAGTTCTTGTAGGTCTTGGTATCCGGGGGCGGGTTATCCGGCTTGGTGATGGTGTTTTGGTCGAGTACGATGTTGTGGGTGGCGACCCACTGACCCGCCAGGGCCTGATACATCCCCAGGATTCCGGGGGGCACAGCTTTAGGGAAGTCGTAAACAAGTCGGTCTCCCTTAATGCCGATACACGGCGCAATAAGTCCGACGAAACGCACATTTGAAATCTTCATGAAAAGCTTCCTTCCGGCCGTGGTCTTGGCTGAACCGGGAATCTCGATTCCACCTGGCGCGAGCGCCACACTTAGAAATTTCACGGCTTCCATCGCCCCGCGGCTATACCCGATCACATCCAACGGCACATGGTAGTGGTCGAGCGAAGAGTAATATCCCCTTAGTGAGTCCAGTGCCTTCCGAACGTCGTCCTGGGCTTCCCAATCGCCGTATGCCTTCGGAGATTCGCGCCAATACCAATTGGGGTCGCGCTGGACGCTGGCGACGCCTGGATAGTAGTTAACCCGTCCAAGTTTGCCCGGGTCATATTGTTGAGAAAATTGATGTATTTTGTCATTAGCGTTCTCATCATCCCCGGTCCCGTCGAATGCCACAAGGTAGCCACTCGCTTCCACAGTTGCGGGTTGCGTGGCGGCAATAGGGTGCGTGGCGGGCGGCGTCGGTGGGAGCGGCGAGGAAAAGACGCCGAGGGTCTCGATGGGCAGCGCGACCGATAGCGTGAGCGTGATTTGATCGTAGGCGGTTTCGGCCAATCCAACGGCGTATACCTGGCGCGGCAGCGGATGGGTTGAGTCGCCGGTGGTCCATGTGTAAGACGCCGCTCCGGAGGCGTCCTTGCCGATCACGATTCTGCTGCCGGATACTCCGGGCGCGCCGTCGTAGATATCGACGTCCGCCGCCACGTCGGAGTTACTGATCGTTGCGCAATGAAGTTTAATCTTTGAAATAGGCATAAGATAGGCATGGAAGCCACGGAAGGCACGCTGAAGGATTGGCGGCAGTGGCGTCGTTTCCAAGCACTGCGTTTGAAGCGGCAGGGCTGGTTCCAAC
>DASRLH010000257.1:0-5703 GCA_035648595.1 Tepidisphaeraceae bacterium | reverse complement strand
CCCCCGGAGTACCGGGAGAGCGAGAAGAGGTGGGCCCGCGTAACAGAAACTGCGTACTGACTTTTGCGAGCGAACTTTGGGTGTACGAATGAGCGTTCCAATTATTCCCCCGGCTTCTGAAACACCATCAAATGCTGCTGCGGCAGATCATCGAACGTCTTCACATGCTTTAATCCCACCGCCGCCATCTCCTTGATCGCCTGCGCCTGCGTCATCTTATGATGCGGCTTGATTTCCACGTTGGGATCTTCGCCGCGATATTCGATGTCGATGACGCGGCCGCCGGGTTTTAGCGATTTGACGATCGCCAGCATCATCTCGCGCGGGTGGTCGAACTCGTGATAGGCGTCCACCATGACCACCACGTCCACGCCATTGGCCGGCAGGTTCGGATCCTCGATCGTGCCCAGAATCGGCTTCACATTGGCAACACCGGCAGCCTTGGCGGCGCGCTTGATGTCATCGACCATCGCCTGCTCGATGTCCTCGGCAAGCACCTGTCCGCGCGGCACTTTTTTGGCGATGCGGAAACTGAAATAACCGGTGCCCGCGCCGATGTCGGCCACCACATCCGTCGGCCGCAGCGCCATCAGCGCGATCGCCTTGCTCGGCTGCTCCTCGCGCTCGCGGCCAGGGCGCTCCAGCCAGTCCGCCCCGGGATGCCCCATGACCTGAGCGATCTCGCGGCCCATGTAGATTTTCCCGATGCCGTCGTAGCTGGGCCGCGTGGTGGAATAAGCCGGCTGCGTCGCCGGTGCGGATGCGGGCGCCTTGGCCCGCTTATCGTCCGCGCGAACGATGCCAATCGCGGCAAAAATAAGCAGCGCGGCAGTCGCCCGGCGCAGGAATGGTTTGGTTTTCATTTCTTGTCCATTCGTAAACTATCAACGTGGCTTTTTCACGCCAGAAGAAGAATCTCACCACGGAGGCACGGAAACACGGAGGCGCAATCAGTTGATTGACGCTTCGCGTTGGTCTTCATAAGGCTCGCCCAGCGATTATTCTCTTTGTTCATTCGCAATCCGGCGTATTGCCTCGAACGCGCCTCCGTGCCTCGGTGTCTCCGTGGTTGTCTTCTCCGCGGTTGCGAGTACTGTTCCACATCATGGCCGATTGTCAACCAGGAGGCTCCCTCAATGAAACATGGCTTAATCTGCATCTCGATGGTTTTGTTGTGCGCAACATATGCCTTCGCGGCCCCCACCGATGATGTGTATCTGCTGGGCCCGGATTCCGCGCCGCACGCGGGCGTGCCACAGGGGAAGGTGCTGGGGCCGATGACGTTGGCGAGCAAGGTCTATCCTGATTCAACCCGCAATTATTGGATATATGTGCCGGCCCAGTACGATGCCGCCAAGCCGGCGTGCCTGATGATCTTTCAGGATGGGCATGCCTTTGTCGGCCTCAAGAGCGACTATCGCATTCCGTACGTGTTTGACAATCTGATCTATCGCCGGGAGATGCCGGTGACGATTGGCGTGTTCATCAATCCCGGCCACTTGGCCCAGCAGAAGGAAGCCTCCGACCGCGACTGGGGCGATGGAACCACCAATCGCCGGGTCGAGTACAACGCGCTGGATGATCGGTACTCGAAGCTCATCATTGATGAATTGATGCCGGTTTTGAACAAGGAGTACAACCTTTCGCGCCGGCCCGAGGATCACGCGATCGCCGGCGCCAGCTCGGGGGCGATTTGCGCGTTCACCGTCGCCTGGCAGCGCCCCGACCAGTTCCGCAAGGTCATCAGCACCATCGGCAGCTTCACCAACATCATGGGCGGCCACGTCTATCCCGACCTGATCCTCAAGGCCGACCCCAAGCCCATCCGCGTCTTCCTGCAGGATGGCACCAACGACAATCGCGGCCTGCGCGGACGCGGCCCCAATCGCACCTACGACCCCAAATGGGATTGGCACGCCCAGAACATCAAAATGGCCGCCGCCCTCACCGAAAAAAAGTACGACCTCAACTACACCTGGGGCATCGGCACCCACTCCAATAAGCAAGGCGGCGCCATCATGCCCGCCATGCTCCGTTGGCTCTGGCGCGACTACCCCCGCATCGACGATCCCAGGGACGCCAGCGATCGAACGCTGTTCGTCCCGGCCAAGGACAATACCGCCGGCGGGCCTGCGGCGGCGGATGGGAAATGAGAGTTTCGGGGCCGCCGGGGAATTGGCGGGGGGTCACGCCCCCTCATCCCAACTGCCGCGACGCCCCCATCCGACCGGCCCCATCGGTCATGCAGCGCGCCCGTAAAATCCATGCAACATGCCTCCGCCCCGCCCGCGCTGGCGACCCCGCCAAGGGGGTGAGGCCAAAAAACGCCTTGCGGCTTTGAAAGCGGCATAATGTTAAAATTCAGGAAGTGCCATTCGTGTCAGCCACTTCTGACCCCTGTTGCAGCCTTGTCAAGCCCGGTAGAAGCCGGGGATGCGCGTTCTTTGAGTCCATGCGACGCCGGGCGGGCGGCAGCCGACTATTGCAGGCCATAAACAACCTCGATGCAAAATGTCGAGATGAACCGCGCGATCCTCGCTTTCATCATCCAGCCCATGTATTACCCCGTCATTTTTGTCCGTCCTTTCATTGCCGGCTTAACGACGGGCGATGTTGAATCGAGGCAGGACAAACCGTGCATCTTCATTTTGTTATGCGGTGAGCTGTCATTGATTCGCGCCCATTGTTGCTCATTACCCGCGGCTACGCCTTGGTTCCATTATCGCTCCCCGCGACGGCTTCGCGCATTTGCGTGTCGGCCTGGACGTTGCGGATTTTGTAGTAATCCATGACGCCCAGGTGCCCGCTGCGGAAAGCCTCGGCGATCGCGCGGGGGACTTCGGCTTCGGATAGCACCACGGCGGCGCGGTTGGCGGCCTGCTTGGCGACGTTTTCCTGCTCCTCGGCGACGGCCATCGCGCGGCGTTGCTCGGCCTCGGCCTGGAATCTGCGCTTGTCGGACTCGGCACGGTCCGCCGCCAGCTTGGCGCCGACATTTTCGCCGACGGTGATCTCGGCAATGTCGATCGAGAGAATTTCGAAAGCCGTGTTGGCGTCCAGGCCTTTGTTGAGAACGGCCTTGGAAATCGAGTCGGGGTTTTTGAGGACGTGCTTGTAGTCCTCGGCCGAGCCGATGGCGTTGACGATGCCCTCGCCGACGCGGGCGATGACGGTTTCCTCGGTTGCCCCGCCGACGAGTCTTCCGATGGCGGTGCGGACGGTGACGCGGGCCTTGACGCGAAGCTGGATGCCGTCCTGGGCGACGCCGTCGATGGTCGGCTGGCCGAACTGCGGATTGGGCACGTCAATGACTTTCGGGTTCACGCTGGTCTGCACGGCATCGAGAATATCGCGGCCAGCCAGATCGATCGCGGTGGCGGTGCGCCAGGATAAGTCGATGCCGGCCTTATGGGCGGCGATCATCGCGTTGATCACGCGCTGCACGTTGCCGCCGGCCAGGTAGTGGGTCTCCATCTCGCTGGTGGTGATGGGAAGCCCGGCGCGCATCGCCTGGATGCGGGCGGTGGTGATGGCAACGGGGCTGACCTTCCGCAGCCGCATCCCGGCCAATTCCAAGAAGCTCACGCGCGCGCCGCTGGCCATGGCGCGGACGTATAGGCCGATGAACTGAGCCGTCAGCAGCACGCCCAGCAGAATCGCGATCCCGATGATGATAAAGAAAACAGTCCAAAATGATGGCATGACTCGATCCCTTCGGATAATTGCAAACTTGAGCCTCTCCCAAGCGAAAGGGAAGATTAACCACAAAGGCACAAAGACACGAAGAAGATCGATCTTTCTTGTCTTTATCCAGCGGCGCGATCGAATCTTCCTGGAGCGAATGATTCCTTGTCTGATCTTGCTTTGTGACTTTGTGCCTTTGTGTTTAAACTTCTTCCGTTGCCGAGATTCATTTTACGGATTTCACACGCCCCGCACTGCAATTCGGTTTCCCTTCGCTTCCTGGACGAGAACTTTGCTGCCGGCGGTGATGAAGCCGCTGAGGGAGACGACCGGGGCGTTGCGGGCATCGGAGCCATAGGGGAACTGCACGATGCCGCCGGGGCGGAGGTCGCTGACGGCCACGCCCACCGTGCCGACGAAAGGCCAGACGTCTTCGCCCGCCTTTTGCGGCGCGCCCGCGGGGGAGGGGACAGTGCCGGAGCTGGTGTCGGTGAGAATCAGCTTGCGGAACATCGGTAGGCGCGGCAGGAAGGGACGGAGCAGCATCGCGCCGACCACCGATGCCGCCATCGCGCCGACCATGATTCCCAATCCCCGTTGTAGATTATGCCACGTCTCCGGGGAATGCGGCAGCCAGCCGGGCGAGGCGTCCTTGCCGGCAAACGTCATCAACAGGCCAAACAAGACCATCAGCGTGCCGATGCCCAGCGACAGGCCGTGGCCGGGGAAGACGAAAATCTCGAAGGCGCACAGGGCCAGCCCGATGAAGATCATTACGATCTCCCACCATTGGGCGTAGCCGGTGAGCAGGGGGATGCCGATCAGGAATCCCATCGCCAGCACCGAGACTGCC
Source organism: Tepidisphaeraceae bacterium (assembly GCA_035648595.1). Lineage (GTDB taxonomy): Bacteria > Planctomycetota > Phycisphaerae > Tepidisphaerales > Tepidisphaeraceae > RYN-428. The sequence continues at coordinate 1,166 of DASRLH010000257.1, read as the reverse complement.
TCGGCAGCCCCGTGCCCAGGCGCGTGCAGGGCGATGTACAGACTGAGCAGAAACACCACCAGCAGCACGAACCGCGCGCCGGCGCTGTTGAACGCCTCGACCAGATGATCGCCGAGGTTGGGCGTGAGATCGGCGACGATGTTCAGCCCGCGTGCGGCGGCAAGGGCCTGGATGGAATCGAAGGTGCCTTGGGATAATCCCAGACGATGGGCCATGTCGGGGCCGACGGTCAGAAGGGTTTGCTCGCTATCGATCGGATTGGTGACGCCCTCGGCGGGCTTCCACTTGCCGGAGGCGATCAACTTTTGGGCATTGGCTTCGTTCTCAATGCGGGTTTTGCCGCTTGGGTCCTGGATAAGATAGACCGTGTCCCGCACGCGCACCATCGCGTCGGCCACGATCAGGCTATAGCCATTGCGGCGTGCGCTTTCCTCGAAATCTTCGAGCACCGGGGATTCAAACTTCGCGCGCTCGGTCGTGGGCACCGGATCGACGCGGCCGGTCGGGTCGATGCGAATCGGCGCACAATCGCCGAGCACTCCGCCGCGCGACATGACGATTTCATCGCAGGCGATGGCGATCATCGCACCGGCGGAAATCGCCTTGTCGTCCACGAAGGCAATCGTATGAATGTGGCTTTGTCCGCGAAGGAATCGGCTGATGTCCATGCCGCTGGTCACCAGGCCGCCGTAGGAATTGATTTCGAGGATGACAGTTTTGGCGCCGTCGGCCTCCGCCTGGCGGAAATGCTTGAAGAGCATGTCGCGGCTGTAGTCGTCCACTTCTCCGGACAACCGGATGACCACGGCCGCGCCGTGCCCGCCGGCGGGCGCGGTCGAAATTTCCGACGCCGGCGCAATCGCTCTGAATGAAAGGACCATCAGAGCGGCGAACACAATCTTAAGTGTGACGCTCATGCCAACATCCTACGCCGCGCGGGGCACAAAGCGAAGCTATAAGTGTCAAGGAAATTTGGAATCTTTGGCAGTCTGGTTGCGTTGCGTTCGGTCATTGGGAAACGTCCTTGTATCACGGGCGTCTCGCCACAGGCGTCCGGGATTTTGCTTGGCGTGACAATAGCAATAATCTGCATTGCGCCAGCCGTTGGTTTGTGTCATGCTGCCCGCGTGGCATTCGAGCCTGCTCAATCCTCGGTTCCCGGCTCG
>DASRLH010000256.1:0-8451 GCA_035648595.1 Tepidisphaeraceae bacterium | reverse complement strand
GCCGGGGACAGTGCGGCGCGCCGAAGGTGGCTGGATACGCCTGAGGAAGTCGAGGATTGCGTACTGGCGGAAGCGACTCCCTTCCAGGTGCCGGCATAGATGTTGGCCTGCATTCCGTCCACGCCAAGGGCCAGCAGCCCGGGGCCTTGGATGGAAGCCGACAGTAATTGCCGGGCTTCCAGTTTTTCAATGGCGGCGCTGGCAGCCTGGCGGATGGCCAGTTTGCGCGTGCGAGGCCCATTGATCGACACAGATTGCCACTTGGAAACAACGGCTTGCGCCTTGGCGCTTTTTCTCCCGACTTGCATTGCAAACCTCCGCAGAAATGTTGAACGGAACTTGCGACACCCGAGGGCGCGGTTGACAAATGTCCCGCGACCGCCTCAAGCCCGACGCTTTTTTCTCCACCACGACTCGTACGACACACAGGCGCTTTACTTTTGACGACATGGACCGCGCCTGAATCTTACTTGCCCAGGATTATGGAATCCTCTTTTGCAAACCCATACTCCCATAGCGAAGTTTTGGGATTGTAACACAACTTAACGGGTCTGCAAGAGAAAAATCTGAATTCATGATATTTTTTCCGGCAGACCAGGCGGTTAGCCCGGCTCGCCCGCTAAATATACGGATCATGCGGCCTGTATTGAGTTTACAGCGCGATTTGCTTCAATTTTGCGCGGGCACAAGCAAGACATACCTCAAGTTTAACGCTGGCACGGCGAAATTATTTTATCGGCCGCTGGAAAGTTTGCAGGAAAAGCAGGCTCCTGTCGGCGGCGGATTGCGGATCCTGGGTATGCGTGTAAAGCTCGACAGTGACGAAGCGATCGTACCCGATGCTTTGCAATGCCGACCAAAGGGCCGGCCAATCCAGCGAACCCTCGCCGGGCACCATATGATAATGCTTGCGGCCAGGCAGATCCTCGATGTGAAGGTTCCAAATCCGGCCCTTAAGCAATTCCACGGCCTCTGGGATTGATTCGCCAACCACCACGCTATGGCCGATATCGAGATTCGCGCCCAGGCGGGGATGAGCCAGCCGATCAATCCATTCGCGCAATTCGCCGGCGTATTCGAGAAAGAGGCCCGGCTCGCATTCTATACCGATGTCGATACCGAGTGCATCCGCGCGATCGAGGAGTGGGCGGATGGATTGGGCGAATTGCCGCGCGGCTTTATCGGGGGGCATGCCGCCCAGGCAGCGGCCGCTGGTGATGCTGATGTTGGCCGCGCCGATATCCTTCGCAAATTGCAGGGTTTTGACGATCATCGCGGCGCGGTCGGCGCGATGGACGGGATTGGGGCTGATGAGGCTGGGCTCGAAGTACGGCTCTGGCGGGGCATCCTTCCAGTAGCCAAACGAACAATTGCAATTGACGTTGCTGACGGCAAGTCCCGTCTTTTCCAGGGCCTTCGCCACTGTAGCGGTCAGCGCTGGCGTAATCATCGGAGGATAAGCGTGGGGCACGTCCGCGAGGATTTCCACGCCCGCGAACCCCGCCGCCTTGATACCCTCGATTGCTTCCACCAGTGAAAATCGCGTGTAGGCGTTGGTCGAAAAGGCAAGCTTCATCGCGCGAGCATATCCAAGGGAAGGGGGAAAGGGAAGGATGACCGGTGAAGAAAGTCGCGAAGGGCGTGCTAGAGCAACATGAAACTTGCTTTAGGATTGTCAAAAATACGCGCACGCCCGAAGCCGGAGCGAATTGCGCTGCCAGTCTGGCAGCAACTTTTGGAGGCTCCACAGTGTTTGGCAGACCTTCCAATGGAAGCTTCGCTCATCCATAGTCGTAGCATGAGGGCCCAGGCATTTACAACTTGGTTGCGGATCAAGAGTTGTGGCTGAATTGAATTGCCGATTTTCGCGTTTTGACCCGGCACGGCTCTTGCGATTCATTGTTGGCTGCTCCGGACTCCGGGCGCGGTTTTATTTGGTCGTTGAAACATGGCCCCGGCAACGCATTCAAACCGCTTCACGGTGCTTCTTGCCAACGAGCAGGAAGGTTGGCACCAAACGGTGCGCGCGCTGCTGGAGCCGCAAGGTGTTCGGACGCTGTCGGCCCGAAGCGGGCAGGAAGCGCTTCGGCTGATCGAGAAGGAGCCGATTCACGCGGCGGTTTTGGATGTGCAGATGCCGCAACTGGGCGGAATGCAGGTGATCCGGCTCATGCGCGAGATGCGGCCCAAATGTCCGCCGGCGGCCATCCTGCTGGCGCATGATTTAACCAGCCAGTTGCTGCGCGAAGCGCTGGGCATGCATGTGTTCAGCGTGCTGAGCAAGCCGGTGGATTTTAATGTACTGCTGGACACACTGGCTCGTGTGTTAAAGCGCCATCACGAAAGTCGCTGGCCGGAATCGAGACAATGATGGACGGGAAAATCCGAAATCCGAATGGCGAAATCCGAAACAAATCCAAATGCGGAAGAAAATTCAAAAGCCCAAACGAAACAACTGACAACCCACAACTGACAACTGACAACTGACAACTGACCACCCACAATTCTTTTTTTCGAAGGAGCATCAGAAATGGCTAAATTGCGTCCGCTCGGTGACAAGATTCTTATCAAGCGTGTCGAGGCCGAGAGTAAGACCAAAAGCGGGATTGTCCTGCCGGACACCGCCAAGGAAAAGCCCCGCCGCGGCAAGGTATTGGCCGTCGGGGAAGGCAAGCGCCTTGAGTCCGGCGAGCGAAGCCCCATCCACGTCAAAAAAGGCGACGAAGTGATCTTCGCCAGCTACGCCGGGACCGAAATCAAGCTCGACAACGAAGAACTCATGATTATGAGCGAGGATGATGTTTTGGCGATCGTGGAATAAAAAAATTCACCACGGAGGCACGGAGACACGGAGGCGCGCTTTAACTTCCGTGCCGCAAGGCAAACAGGGAGAAAGCGCAAGTGAATTACTGATGAATCGCAAGTCCGCGGTACGGCATCAGATCAACACTTGAAATAGCGTTTAGCATCACAATTTAGATCGTTGACCAGCAGAGAGTCCGCGAAACACCGACAGCGCCTCGGTGTTCTCCGTGCCTCCGTGGTGAACCCCGAATCAGGAGAACCGAATCATGGCAGCAAAACGTATTGAATTCGATCAGGCCGCCCGCGAGGCGTTGCTTCGCGGCGTGAAGAAACTGGCCCGCGCCGTCAAGGTCACGCTGGGCCCCTCGGGGCGCAACGTGGTCCTCGAGAAATCCTTCGGCTCGCCCACCGTCACCAAGGACGGCGTAACGGTCGCCAAGGAAATCGAACTGGATGACCCCTACGAAAACATGGGCGCGCAGATGGTGAAGGAAGTCGCCAGCAAGACGTCCACCGTCGCCGGTGACGGCACCACCACCGCTACCGTATATGCGGAGGCGATCTTCGCCGAGGGTCTGCGCAACGTCGGCTCGGGCGCCAATCCCACGCAAATACAGCGCGGCATCAACCTGGCCGTCGAGGCGATCGTCGCCGAGCTCAAAGCGATGTCCAAGAAGATTTCCTCCTCGAAGGAAGTCGCCCAGGTCGGCACCTCGTCGGCCAACCAGGATCCGCAGATCGGGCAGATGATCGCCGACGCCATGGACAAAGTAGGCAAGGACGGCGTGATCACAGTCGAAGAGGGTAAATCGCTGGAAACCGCCGTCGAATTGGTGGAAGGCATGCAGTTCGACAAAGGGTACCTCAGCCCGCATTTCGTGACTGATCCCAATTTGATGGAAGCGGTGCTCGATGATGCGTACGTGCTGATTTACGAGAAGAAGATTTCCAGCGCCCGCGACCTGGTTCCCCCGCTGAGCAAGGCCGCCGAGCAGGGCAAGCCGTTGCTGATTATTGCCGAGGACATTGACGGCGAAGCCCTCGCCACGCTTGTGGTGAACAAGCTGCGCGGCACGCTGAAGGTGTGCGCCGTAAAAGCCCCCGGCTTTGGCGATCGCCGCAAGGCGATGCTCGAAGACATCGCCATCGTGACCGGCGGCACCGCCATCTTCGAGGAACTGGGGATCAAGCTGGAAAACGTGGAGCTCGCGCAGCTTGGCCGCGCCAAGAAAATCCGCGTCGATAAGGACAACACCACGATCATCGAAGGGGCAGGCGAAGTGAAGGCGATCAAGGGCCGCATCGAGCAGCTCAAGAACGAGATCGAAAACACCACCAGCGACTACGACAAGGAAAAGCTTCAGGAGCGCCTCGCCAAGCTCGCCGGCGGCGTCGCCCAGATCAACGTCGGGGCGGCCACGGAAGTGGCCATGAAAGAGAAAAAGGCGCGGGTTGAAGATGCCCTGCACGCCTGCCGCGCCGCGGTCGAGGAAGGCATTCTGCCCGGCGGCGGGGTCGCCGTCATTCGCGCGGCGGCCAAGGTGCTCGACGGCGTGCGTAAGAAAGCCGCCAGCGACGACCTGAAAATCGGGGTGGACATCGTCCGCCGCGCCATCGAAGCCCCCATCAAGCAAATCGCCGAAAACGCCGGCGTCGATGGCTCGGTCATCGCACAAAAAGTCAAGGAAAGCTCCGAAGTCAACTTCGGCTACAACGCCTTGACCCACGAGTACGGCGACCTCATGAAAATGGGCGTCATCGTGCCGACCAAGGTGGAACGCACGGCGTTGCAAAACGCGGCATCCATTGCATCGCTATTACTGACAACCGATGCGGTGGTCAGCGAAATCAAGGAAGACAAGGAACCGGTCGGAGCGGGAGCGGGCGGGGGGGGGATGTACTAAGCCGTTTACTGCCACCCGAAGCACATACCGGGGCTGGAAGGATTATGCCTTCCGGCCCCGGTTCGTTTGCGCTGTTCGAATTAAGCGGGAATCTCAATAATCCTGTCGTAAGCGCTGAGGAGTCGCCGCCGTGGATATTGTTGCATCGCTTGCCAATCCTTCCGGCGCGTCCATACGATTGCATCATGGTACTGACAAGACCAGCGCGACGGACATCGCGACGAAGGGCGTTGATCGGCTGAAGGCGAGCGTCTACGGAGCCGCTGGGGAGTTTTGGGCGACAATTGACATGAGTGCGGCAGAGATTTTCGCACAGGTGAATCCGGCAAGTGGTACGCCCGCTATCTTCTCGTTTGAATTGCTGGACACGGTCTTGAAGATGATGTTATCGAGCAGCCCTCCTCAAGCGCAACTTCACGTGCAGTTGCAAGCGATCGAATTCCGGCCCAACTCGTTCCAGAAGCTTAATTCGAGCATGACTGGCAGAGAAGTCAGGAGCCTTTAATGAATGATCAAATTGGAAAGCATCCGGAGTTGGTGCGATGGACAGCATACCCGCCTTCTGGCGGCGATCCCGCTGAGGCATTCAGTGCAATTCAAGAAATTGCCGCTCCTGATTATGCGTTTACGGACACTGTGGTGAGCTTCAGTGGCGATTCTGCCACTACCGCGGAACAGGTGCATCGGGTGCGAGATTATTTTGAAAGCATTGAAATTGACCATGAGTGCGTCCATGATCGCCGCGCCTATGAACTTGAGTTTCACCCCAGGATGGAAGCCAATGGTTTTTGGAAAGATGCGATGCTCTCGATTGTGCGTGCCCTGAAGGAAAAGGGTTTCGAGATGGTGTTGACGTCAGTCAAACGACCTGGCCGTGGAAGCCACAAGACAATGAGCGGGGGAACGTAATGCCTTATCTGGAAATCACATATCGCCAAGGCAAGCCTCCCTTTGCGGCATATCTGTATCTCAATCGTCGTTCGGGCGACAAGGCGGCGCGAACGGTATCGCACGAAGGCTGGTTGGCCGACTTCACGCAAGACGGTCGGGCAATCGGCGTGGAATTCACGCAAGTTACTTCGATTGATGTAGCGGCCCTCAACCGGGTCCTTGCCGACGGGCATCAATCTGCCATCACGGTCGAGGATTTGAGGCCATTGGTCTAGAAGTCGCATAATTGCGAATCGCCTTAAGTCTTCCTTTTGATCCGATCCGGCAGAATCGATGCAAGGGTGGCTCGGCCTTCCTCGCAAGCGAGCGAGAGGAGAACTGAATCGAGCGTGATCCGTCCAAGTTCCTTCCGCTCATCATCCACCACATGAGCCACACTTCCGGATTCAGCCAGAAGGATCGCGGCAAGGTCGCGTATCTCCATTCGTTGTGAGACGACTACACAGCCCGGCCCTCGGTGCAGCACGAGGACGCGAGCGCGCGGCCTGGATGTCGGAGCGATGGGGCCGGCGAGCATCTGCATGCATGCGCCAGACGGCACCGAGGGGTCCGACGGGCGCGGCTTCCACTGTACCTCAGGGAGTTTCGACGGTGCGACCGACTTGCTTAATTTCTTGGTGATTTCGCTGATATCAGGACCCGTTAGCAAGCTTTTGCCGCGCAGCCAGACTGGCGGCCGGCCCTTACGGAAAATTATAGCCTCCGAGCTGATCGACGATGTACTTGCATTTGGCCGGCTTTCGAGGTCCAGCGCTTCCATCGCCGCGCGTAGCGCCCGTCGCGCCTTATTAGAATCGCCCGCGGGCTGGAACCATTGCAACAGCTCGCGGACTTTCACGCACTCTGCGACGCTATCCGCTATCCTTTCGGCTAGCTCGACGAATCTGCCCGGCATTTCCACGACGAGAGCTTACCACGAACTAGATGGGCTGACGAAATTTCGGCGTATTACGTTTCAATTCGCCGACGGCACCTCCCCCTCCCCGGCCCGGCGGGCGGTGAAGCGGCAGTAGTTAGTGGCGTCGCCCGGGCGGGGTGGAGAGACGGCCACGATGCCGACGGCAATGTCGGTGAAAAAGAGCAGGTTGGCGTTGCGGCCGTGGAAGCGGCAGTTGCCGTGGATGAAGCCGTGATCCGCCAACTCGATCAGCAGCAGGTCGCGCACGGCGTTGGCGCCCGGTGCCATCTGCCCGGCGACCGCCGACAGCAGGGCTTCGAGCACCGGGTTCTGCACCCGGCGGCCCATATCCAGAAACGCCGGGTCTTCGCCGAAGTGATCGAGAAAATACCGGAACGGGGCGGCGAGGTCTTTCGCCGACGCAACTCGCTGCTTGAGCTCTTTGAGATTCGATAGGTTCATACCCACCAATCCTCTGGCAGAGGATCTTTCGCCAGGCCAACCAGTTTAAGAAAGTACTGCATATTCGAATCATAAGGCTCGCGCCTCAGCTTCCCACATCGCAGGTTTGCAAGTCCACGGCGTTGTTCACCTCATCGGCGGCGCCGGGGTTGGGCCAGACGCCGGGAGCATCGGCGGCGTACCATTTTTCCAGCACGCTGGTCCAATCCCGCAGGCTCTGAATCGCGATAAACTCGGCTTTCACGCGCGGCGCATCGGGATGAAAGCGGCTGTACTTGATTCCCATTTTTCGCATGCGCCGGCCGGCGAGCGATTCGCCGTGGAGTTGCATCGCCAGGGCAAAGTGCTCGGACAATGCCTCGCGCTGCGCGGCAATGGTGGGCGGCTGGATGGAAGATTCGGCGGCGCCGTCCAGCAATTGCCGGGCGTGCTGAAAAATCCACGGGTTGCCGATCGCGCCGCGGGCGATCCAGACGATATCGACGCCGGTTTCCCGGAGCATGCGGACGGCGTCCTGGGCGGTGAAAACGTCGCCGCTGCCAAGGATCGTGCGATCGGGATACCGCTGCTTCACCTCGCGCAGGATCGGCCAGCGCGCCGGCCCCAGGTACTTTTGTTCGACGGTTCTGCCGTGCACGCGCGCGGCGGCATATCCGAGGGCGAAGGCGGCATCGAGCAATTGCCAGAGCCGGTCGCGCGATTCGGATGAATCGTCAAATCCCCGCCGCAGGCTCACCGTCGCCGGCACCTGTGGCGGCAGCGCATCGCGCACGGCTTTCAGGATGTCCAGCCCGCGCGCCACGTCCAGCAGCATGTGACCGCCGCGCGCCTTGTTTTTCACTTTCTTGACGGGGCAGGCGAAGTTCAGGTCGATGACATCGTAGCCGGCGGATGCCAGTATTTGCGCCGCCCGCGCCATCTCGGCCGGCTCGCTGCCCATGATCTGCCCGGCCACGGGATGATCTTCGTCGTCGATGTCGATCGATTTGCGCAGCCCCTGGCCGCCGTTGAGCATGATGGTATCGAGCAGCGCCTCGGTGACGGCGTAAGCGCATCCCCGCCGGCGCGCCACCAGCCGCATCGCGCGGTCGCTATACCCGGCCAGGCCGGCCTGGCAGAAGGGGGAGGAGAGGGTGATCGGGCCGATGTGCATAAATGCTCGTGAGGCTTCAGACGTTTGCAATCGGTAATTGCCGAATGGGGTCGTCTGAGTGCCCTCATCGTATCACGGGCGTCCCGCCCGTGCAGAGTGCTTTAAGATTGGTTGAACCGTGATTCCTCAACTACCGCGCCCTCCGCACGGGCGGGACGCCACAGGCGTCCGGGATTTTGCTTGGCGTGACAATAGCAATAATCTGCATTGCGCCAGCCGTTGGTTTGTGTCATGCTGCCCGCGTGGCATTCGAGCCTGCTCAATCCTCGGTTCCCGGC
>DASRLH010000255.1:0-22010 GCA_035648595.1 Tepidisphaeraceae bacterium | reverse complement strand
CGAGCCGGGAACCGAGGATTGAGCAGGCTCGAATGCCACGCGGGCAGCATGACACAAACCAACGGCTGGCGCAATGCAGATTATTGCTATTGTCACGCCAAGCAAAATCCCGGACGCCTGTGGCGAGACGCCCGTGATACGGTGACGGTATTCTTCCCCTGAACTCAGCGGCCCTTGCGATCGGTTGAAGTATTAGATCTCACCGATGGAACGTCTGGAACTGCGACGTGTCCATCCCCATGCCCAGCGCCGTCGGGTAAATGTTGAACGTGACGCCGCTTTGGTTCGAGGTCTCGTCATTGAAATAGCGGAAGGCGATTACGAACGTGTCGAACTGCCGCAGAATTGCTGCGCTGCTGTACACGTTCTGGCCCTGCGTAAAGTCGAACTGCTGGTCGATGCTGACGGTGTATTTGGGGCTGATCTGATAATCCGCGTGAATGCCGGTGATGTTTGAATTAAGGTCGGCAATGTAGCGGTTGCTGACGTAGTAGGACAACCGGGTATCGCGCCGCACCAGCAGGCCGATACCCAATGTTTGCAAATTCGTGCGATCCAGATTGAACGAAGTGTCGCCCAGCAGCACGGTGTTATCGCTGAGGCGCCAGGAAGCGCTGGCGTTCACCGCGTCGCGGGGAAGCGATTCCTCGGGATACGCCGAGAAGAATTGCCCGCGGAAATCGTAGGGCTGGCGGAACGTTTTGGGCGGCTTGTTGCCGAAGTACTCGGCGTCCACGTCAAGGGTGAAGGCATCCACGCTGCGCCATTGCCCCGGTCCGCCGCGCTTGGTCTGCCAGCGCTGGTGCAGGCCGATCTCACCGACGGTAAGGTCGTTGATCGCATCCACCTGCGGATCATAAACGAACACCTGGTTTCGCTGCACATTCATCGCGCTGCTGAAGAAGTTGAGTTCCGGCTCGATGACGTGGCGAAGCTGGTGGATATCCAGGAAATCCGACTCGGCCGTCGGATCGGTTTTCCAAAGTTCGGTGGTGACCCGCGCTCCGGCCCCGGCCATGCCGCGGGCGCGCTCGCTTTCCTGCGGCGAGTCGGAATATTGCGTGTATCGCCCCATGACATAGGGCACGACTTTCAACGGCCCCATCGCCAGCGGCAGATCGACTTCCTGCCGGAAATCGCCGCGCCAAACGATTGTTTTGGTCAGCCCGGTATAACCCTCGGCGGGCAAGCCGGGCACGATCGGCGCCGCCCCAAAACCCTGCTCAGCCAAGGTTGCCCGTGAGCGGCTGAAGTGCAGCCCGCCGCCCACGTTTTCGCTAAACAGTGTCGCGTGATCGCCCAGGATGGAATCGCCTTCGCGGTAATAGCCCACCTCCGGAAGCCGATCCACCTCAAACTGCTCCTGCACCTGATTGCTGGTGGTGACCAGATGGTACGGCTGATATGTGGCGCCGAAGGTGAACGCCTCGGTATCCTCCTGATGCTTGATGTACGCCATCAAATCGCGCGGCGGGCCATCCTGGAAATCATGGCGGAACCATTGTTCCATGAAGGTTGCGTCTGAAACCCAGCCCGCCCGCACCTGCGCCTGCCAGTCATCGGGAAAGAAATGCTGATGCTCCCACAGCGCCTGCCCGCGCAGCTCATCGGGATGATTAAGCCGTATGGGAATGCGCCCCACATCATCGTATCCGTGGTCGTAGACAAAATAGCTTTTGAGATCGCCGGTGAAATCGGTGGCCTGTTTGGTGGTGTCGGTGAGCGCGCCGGCGCCGTATGCGGCGTTAATCCCGCCGGCCGGGCCGCGCTCGCTGAAATAATCCAGGCGGTACGAGACATCCAGATCACGCGGCGGGAGTTTCCCCAGCGTCTCGAACAAACCCCAGTCCGTCTCAAACGCGGTGCCGAAATTACTCAAGTGCCCCACGGTGATGGTCCGCAAGGCGCCGCCCTTTTCCATCGAGCCCGATTGATAGGGAAGAAAGAAAAACGGCACATCGAACGCGCGAAAGGAGGTATTGGTCGCTTCGTACACCACGCGATCGCCCAGGTCTGGATCGCCGGTCGGCTCGGTGCGGACGTATATTTCATCGGCGGCAAGGCTCAGGCTGGGAACGGCGAACGTGCTGCTGGTGAGCTGCATGTGACTGGCGCGGAATTCACCTTGCGAAAGCTGCCGCATCAGTTGGGCCTGCACCACCATGGGCGTGCCGCGCGTGGGATCGATCGTATGTACGATCGCGCTGGTCAGCACCGCGCGATCGGTGGCGAATTCATAATAAACCCGGTCGGCGGTGAGCCGTTGCTCGGGCGTTTTGGGGCGGGCGGCCACGTAGTCGATCTTTACATCGCCTTCCAGATACGCCGAGTTGATGATCTCGCGTCCCTGCTTCTTGCCGCCGGACACAGTGAGTTCATGAAGGCTTTTGAGCGGGGTGAAAAGCACGGCGCGGTCGGCGATCATCTCGATCAAATCCCCGTTGGGCCTGATCTGCACGAGCTTCACGCCATCGTTTAATACGATGGCGACGTTTCCCTCGTCGGTTTTGGTGGTTTGGAAATGAACGGCTTCAAAAACCACCGGCGCCTGCGCGGCGGCGGGGGCGGTGGTTGGCGCGCTGGTCGGCCGCCGCGCCCGCCGGGCGCCGCCCGGCGCCGCGGCGCGGGTCGCCGGCAGGCCGGGAGATACGGCCGCAAGGGCCGTGGGCGTCTGCTCCTGTCGCAATGCCTCCGCCTGGCGATATAAATCCGTTTTCGACAGATCCTTGGCTACCCGTGGGTCGGCGGCGACTTTAATGTTTTCGCTGCGCGCCTGCGCGTGGACCAGCCGTTGGCCCCCGGTCAGCGTGCTGATGACCTGCTCGCCCTCGAGGCGCTCGACCTTGGTTCGGCCAAGCAGGGCGATTTCGATATCAACAATTTTTGGATCGCCTCCGGCGCCCGTCGAAAGCCACATCACCGCGTTGTCGGCAGACAAAATCGCCCGGTCGAATTTGATCGTGGCCGGCCCCTTTAGGACCACGACGGTGGTGTTCTTCGCCTGCGCATCGATCCAGGTGGCCGCCGACTTGCCCGTCAAAACCAGCGTGTCGCTGGGCGACTGAATCTGGGCGTGAAGTGGGATGGCAATGCAAACCAGTGCAATCGACAAAATGGCAACGCCACGAAAACCCACTCACCGGCTCCTTCCCGTGCCCCTGTTCGCAAAGCCGGGCGGCATTATAAGACTGGGGGCGATAGCGTCAATTCAAGCCCTCTGATATCACGATCTGCGGCTTGCCGTCGGGGCCAAGGCGGTCGGGATTCGCAACGACAGTCCTTGCAGGTGGTTGAAATCCGGCGTTTGCATAAAATCCCGCGAAAAGAGAAACTTTTCGCTGCGATGCTTTCTCAGCATCGTCTCATCATTGCGCTTTTACAATGCGCCCGCGTTGCAGCCGGCAGAGCCTCCATTGTTTTGGCCGGGCGCGCCATCAACCAAGACCCTTCCCGCTTGAACGCCGATTCCCAGGTGGATCGGCGTTCGTTTTTATAGCGGCGCTATCGCACTTTCACCGTCGCCAGCGCCATGGCGGCCAGCATCGCGCCGATCAGCCAGAACCTCACCACCACCTGCTGCTCGGTCCACCCTTTGCGCTGAAAATGATGATGCAGCGGGGCCATGAGAAATACGCGGCGGCCTTCGCCAAACCGTCGCCGGCTGTACTTGAAATAGCCCACCTGGATCATCACCGAGACCGCCTCGATCACGAAGATTCCGCCGACCAGGAACAGCACCACTTCCTGCCGCACGACGATGGCGATGTAGCCGATCAACCCGCCCATCGCCAGCGAGCCGGTATCGCCCATGAAGACGCTGGCGGGGTTGCAGTTAAACCACAGGAACCCGACGCACGCCCCGGCCATCGCCCCGGCCAGCACCGCCATCTGATCGGTCGCCTGCACGTACGGCAGCAGCAGTTCGCTCGCCCAGTGGCTGTTCCCGATGATCAGCGTCAGCACGCAAAACGTGAAGCTGACGATCGCCATGCAGCCGGCGGCCAGGCCGTCCAATCCGTCCGTCAGATTCACCGCATTGCTCGATCCGGTCATTACCAGCGTCGCGATGGCAACGTACGCACCCAATTTCAACGGCACTGCCGTGTGCTTGAGAAATGGGAAATAAAGATATTTCTCCTCGTTGCTTCCGTAGTGCCAGGTGAAATACGCCAGCAGCACCCCCAGCCCGATCTGAAACATCAGCTTCTCGCGGCTGGTGAGCCCCTGGCGGCTTCCGTTGCGACGGGCGGCGGTGAGCTTGAGCCAATCATCAATCGCCCCCACGCCCCCGAGCCATACAAGACACAGCAGCCCCATCTCAACGTAAAAGTTCTTCAGATTCGCCAGCAGCAACGCGGTGGCGACGATGGAAAAAATGATGAGCAGCCCGCCCATCGTCGGCACCCCCTTTTTCCCCGCCATCAACTGATCCATCTCGGCCTGATCAAACCTGGGCGAATCCCCAATTTTCTGGCGGCGCAGCCAGCCAATCACCGGCCGGCCGAGCATGATGCAAATCACAAACCCCGAAAGGATCGCCAGCGTCGTTTGAAACGTGACGATCTGGAAGAGACGCAGCGACCCCAGGTCGTGCGCCTTGAGCCAGTTGTTGTAGTGTTCGACCAGAAGGTAAAGCATGGGGATTAGTTAAGGCAAGAAGCTCATGGAGACACGAACGCATAAAAATCCGAAACCCGAAGCACGAAATCCGAAACAAATTCAAAAGAAGAAAGAAGAAAATCAAAAACAAAACTTCAAAGATATCCTGCGAAACCTTGTCGCCATTACAAGAACTTCAGAAGACCGAAAGAGCAGACGGCCACGAATGAGCACGAATGGACACGAATAGGTTATTTTCATTCGTGTCCATTCGTGTCCATTCGTGGTTTCCCTCTTTCTTTGGGTTGCGGGCTCGCCCGCCCTGAGAGTTTTCGTGCCTTCGTGGTTAATCTTGCTTTTCGACTAAAGGCCCGTCATGGATTTGGCTTGGGCTGCCTTTTCGTCGCAAAGAAAACTTTGCGATGGTTCGTCGCCAGCGGATGCTCCGAAAGCAGCGGCGGAAAGAGCACATGCCGCCGCACCAGGTCCGCGGGGAAATCCTTCTCGTCCACCACGCGCACTTTATACCCAACTCCTTCGAGCATTGGCACCACATCATCGCCAAAAATGCGAACGTGGTCCTCCTGCCCGAATCGGCGCAGGCGTTCCCGCGGGTCGGTGAGGCTCGTATCGCTCTGTGTGCGGGCCAGCCTATCCTGCTGTGGCACGGTGAGAATCGCGCAGCCGCCGGGCGAAAGCACGCGATAAATCTCCCGCATTCCCTGGATATGATCCGGCACATGCTCCAGCACGTCGCAGGCGATCAGCAAATCCACCGACCCATCCGCCACGGCCGGCATGTTCGTCAGATCGAGCTGAATATCCGTGTCCGTCCGCAGGAAATCCGCCGTCGTGTATTTCGATGCCGTCGGCTTAAACAACGGCGTCGTCAGCCGCTCCGGCGAGAAGTGCAGCACCCGTTTGGCGTCCACCAGATCCTTGAATTTCACCCCATCAAGTAGCCGCAGGCTGTCCACCAGCAAGCGATGCCGCACCAGCGACCGGCATTTCCAGCAGACGGTTCGCGGATGCCATTGGTCGCCGGCCATGTAGCGCCCGCTCCATTGGCAGATGTTGCATTCCACATTTTTTGGAAACCGCAGAAACACATTGCGCAGCTTCAGCTTCGCCCGTCGCCAAAGCGCGGGGGAAGCATTCGCCGAAACTGCCATTGCACCATCGCTCTCCAACCACTCACCTCCCAAACCCAATCGGCTTAGACCCATTTCACGGATTAACCGCCTCGACACGGTCGGTGGTTTCAGGTTCTCACATGTGACACGGGCGTCCCGCCCAATGCCGGTGGTTGAGAAGTAGGGAAAATCAATGTCCCACGAGTTCCATACCGTACGCACGGGCGGGACGCCCGTGTCACAATTGAGATCTGCATTTTCCCGTCTCGAAATCCAAGACCTCTGGCTCCCCGAACGCGATGTTCAGCCATTGCAGCCGCCCAAACCATTTCCTGAATCGAAGAATGAATGACGTGAAGTTCGTCAGTTCAGGCAACCCGTCGCATCGGCCTGGCCACGGCAAGCTCCACTTCCACCCTGCATCCCAGCAACTCCTCGAGCAGCCTGAATTTCTTCTTCCGCCCATAGACTCGCCGAGCCTTGGCCGAGTCGTGGTTTAGTTGGCAGGTGATGCAAAGCCGCCGTCCGCGTAGCGACATTGTCATGCGCGGCGACTCAAGCTGCCGCCCGTCCAGTGCGTCGGCGGCCCGCAGCAAAGCCAGTATCAGCCGCAGGCGAGCCACGTCATCCTTACGCCGAAGGATTCCATCCCGCCCAACCTCCGGCACGCGCCCCCGGTGCCAGCGCGTCAGATACGCCAGCGCGCGGCGTTCCCCGCCGCTGAGCGGTAAATCCGCATCCCTTTGCAGCATCGCGGCCCCTTGCTGGGGATGGGTCTGGTCATCGATGGCCCGGCCCACATCGTGCACCAGCGCCGCCATTCGCAGCAGGCGAAGGTCTTCGCCGGCCAGATCGTGCAGGCGATGGATGAGTTGAAAGAGCCGCGACGCAATCGCGGCCACCCGCCGTTCGTGCTCGATCGACCCCAAATGCCCCGCCGCCCATTTGGCCAGGGCATGGCTCTTCAGACAAAGCGATCCTTCGCGGCGGTCTGCTCGCATAATTCCTTCCGCTAATTGCTCTAGAGCGTGTTGCAATTGAGTGTACACGTTCAAAAGACCGGCGAACGCTTATTTTCCAGCGTTTTCGGTGATTTCGCATCAATTTCGCAGTGTACATTCAATTGCAAACCGCTCTAATCGTCGGAATTCTATCATACTCTCTTTATTTTGATTGCGCTCAGTCCGCAAATACACCGGCAATCCACATTGACGCCATCCCTCCGCTCCAAAAATCGAACGCGCATCTATACACGGTCCCTGGACATCGGCGACAATGCGCCGGCGGAACGACGCTACGAGGACGTCGATCCACTACATCATCCTTCATTATTCCTATCCCCATTCCTCGCGAAGGGACAACTCATGGCCGCTCTAATTCCGGGATCGGGAAATGCAGTATGCCCGCGCGCCAAATTTCGGCGCCCGCACTGGATCTGGCTCCTGGCCCCAGTTGTGGGGCTGGCCGCCGTGGGACGGGGGGCGACGCAGCAGGAAAACTGGGTCGGCGGCGCGGGCCTTTGGACCGATGCCGGCAACTGGAATCCCGCCACTGTCCCCAATGACAATATCTCGATCTACCAATATTACACGGTGCAAATCAACTCGACCGGCAACACGCCCGCGGATGTTACCTTGCCAGGCGGCGGGCCTTTGTATGCCGTCATTAACATGTCGCTGGGTTCCGCAAGCAGCCTGACGCTTCAATCAGGCGCCGGATTACAGGTCGGCACATCAGCCACTCCCACGCTCCTGAATGCCGGCACGATCAACCTCGCCGGCGGTTCCTCGCTGTTTCTCCCCGCCAGCGGAATCGTCAGCGGCGGCGGCACCATCAACCTCGCTTCCGGCGCATATCTGAAACCCGCTAATCCAAACTCCTTTCAGATTGGCAATCAGACGGTGGTCGCTAGTTCGTTGGATGTCACCGGCTGGACCAATAACGGAACGATCCGCAACGCGCCCGGCCAGGATTTGGCGATCAGTATCATCGGAAACGGAGGCTTCACCAACAACGCGTTGATCGATCAGGAGGCCGGCGGAACGCTCACTGTCACCGGCAACATGAACATCTACAATGGCGCGACTGGCGGCACCATTGCGGTCGGGCCCGGCAGCGCCGCCGTCATCAATGGGCAAATAGGTGGAAATCTCCGAGTGGTCGGCAATGGCATCATCACCGGAAATATAAGCTTTCTTGGCCGGGGAACCATCGAAAATAGCTCGACGGGAATCATCAACCTGAGCCCTAAAAGCGAGTTCTTTGATTACTCCGGATCGATCATCAATCCGGCCGGGGGCCAGATATCGATTCCGGCCGGCAGATTGAACCTCCAACAAGGCGACTCCATTATCAATGGTGGGAATCTGGTCCTTGGCGCGCTGGGAATCAGCCAAAACGTAACCCAAAACGTCTATCTCCGAGGCGGAGGCCGCATCACAATTCAGGGACCTGAGTCGGGCATCGGCTCGGGCTCGGCAACCGCAATGTTCGACAATGTTGACCAAACCATAGACGGGGCAACCACCATCAATGCCCCCTTTGTCAATGGCGGGACGATCATCTCCGACATCAATCAGGGCACGATGACGATCTACCAATACCCGCCAGTCAATAGCGCGCACGTTTTTTCGGTCAACAATGGAACGATGGGCGCCAGCAATGGCGGGCAGATGATCGTGAACGGCTCCGTCACCGGTTCGGGAAATTGGGTCGCCAACGGCGGAGCCCTCAACTTCAAGCAGCCGGCCAACATCTCCACGATCGGCCCCATATCCGCCACCAACGACGGGCGCATCGAAGTGGGGTCGCCCGCAGTCAGCGGAACGGTGTATTCGCCCGTAATCCTCACTGGATCGAATCTCAGCCTCGACGCCTCCAGCTCGATTAGCAACGAGGGAACGATCCGGCTATTCGGCAATCTCTCCTACGCCATGAAAGATCCGTCTCAATGGTCCTGGTCGCCCGCCGCCGGCCCTGTTCCGGCGGTCCGCCTGATCATGGACGGCGGCATCACCGGCCAACCCACCAGCGCCGCCGGATGGGCCACCCTCGAACTCGCCGAGAAAGACAACGGCACGAACGGCCGCGGCTTCGACACCAGCTTCGCCATCCCCACCCTCGAGATCGGCCCCGACTCCCACATCCTCCTGACCGACCTGCTCGACAACGGCAATCGCGGCGGCCCCGCAGGCGCCCCCGAAGCCCTCTACGTGGACCAGCTTTCCTTCGACGACCCCACCGGCCAAGTCAATCTAAACGGCCTGCACCTCTACTACCGCACCCTCGTGGGTGGCTCGGCCTCTCAGATCATCGATTCGCCAATGAGTGTCCCGGAACCCGCCGCGTTGGGGATTGTCGGCCTGATGGGCCTGGCCACCCTGCTCCGTCGTCCGCGTCCCGGGGGGGCCGGATGATTGCGTTGTCCAAAAAAACGCATTCACCCCGTTTCCGTCCGGTGTCCACGCCGGGGTAAAGCGGCGCGCGAAGTTGTGGATCGCGGTGTACCTTCAGAGCCGCGCCGCCCCCGGATTGGGAGCGCGTTAGCGCATCTCGTTGCAGGACAGAGCTCCCAATCCGGGGCGGCGCGAGTACGCTCTGCCGCGGCGTGAACACCCGATGCGCAGCGGGAGGCGCACTCATGCCCAACAGAACTAGGGGAGCGTCGACGCGCGGCGAGCCCCGCGTCCAACACGCCCTGCGCGGCATGAAACTCGACATCAACGTTCCCTTGACCCCGGGATCACATTCCTATATACTTTTGTCGTGCCCCCAACGCAGTTCCGCTGGATTGAGTGGAATCGTGAACAGGCGACCAAGCACGGCTGCGCCATTCGAGATATCGAGCGCGTTGTACTGAATGCGGGCCGCGGCTTCCCGCGCAAAATGGATCGGAAGAAGTGGCTGGTAATTGGCCGCGCCGGCGCCGGCCAAATGATTGAGGTGATCTACCTTCTGGACGACGATGGCTGCGCTTTTGTGATCCACGCCATGCCCTTGACGACTCGCCGCAGGCGCGGCTGAAAAAAGGAGTGCAACATGAGGCAAACAAGGTCCGACATTGAAGCGTTTATTTCGCTGCCGGATTCGCAAAAGGCAAAGATCATCAGCCAGATCGAATCCCAGACGCCCCAGCAGCACCTGGCCAGTTCCCGGTCTCTCAATGCCCGTGAACTACTCCAGTGGCGGCGATTCAAAAGCAAAATGGGACGCCCCAAGGTCGGGAAAGGGGCAAAGACGATCTCGCTTACGGTGGAAATGGGTCTCTTGAAACGGGCCGATGCCTACGCCCGACGCCACGGCTTGAGCCGCGCCACGCTCGTGGCACGGGGCCTGAAAGCCATCATCGAGTCCGCGGCATGACCATACAAAGCGCCAGTGCCGTATGGACGAGGTGTCTTCTAAATCCGGTGACATTCTTCCCCGGTTCGTACACGGCACAGATCGTTCGCAATTCCAGATGGCTTGTGGAACTTGAAAAGATCAATAGCGTCCACCGTGGTTACAGACCTGAAGCATGGCGCGACTTGAACCATTATATTTTCTGGTTTCATGACGAAACATTTGAGTGCATTGCAGAGTCATACAAGTTGGAATTGTTCAATGCCGGCCGATCGAAATTGCTTGAATTGACCTGCAAGCGCATGACGTGTTGAGCGACCTCGGCAGGGATCGTGTTGCGCTGCTTGCTCGCGCAACACTTGTGCTTTACGTTGTGCTTCCGCGCAAATTCCGCAATGGCAACGGGTTGCCGACAATGCCGAGCAATTTTACGATACCTTTGCGCGCGAAAAAGTGTAAACTTTCGTCACAAAGTGTAAACACGCCTATTGCCGGTTGATTCTTGGTTGCATTTTGTTTCACGGGGGCGCGAGTACGCTCTGCCCCCCGGCGTCGACACCGGAGATCGCGTACAATCCATCCCGATGGACTTATTCCGCGATGTTCGCGAGAAGAACTTGGGCCGGGTGGCGCCGTTGGCGGCGCGGATGCGTCCGGCGACGCTGGATGAATTTGTCGGGCAGCAGCATTTCCTGGGGCCCGGCAAATTATTGCGGCGGATGCTGGAGGCGGATCGGTTGACCAGCGTGATCTTTTACGGCCCGCCGGGCACGGGGAAGACGACGTTGGCGCGGATCATCGCTCATTACACCAAAAGCCATTTCGAGCAGGTGAACGCGGCGGGCGTTGGGGTGAAGGAAGTGCGGGCCATCCTGGATGCCGCAAAGGAGCGGCTTTCCAACGGCGGGCAGCGGACGGTTTTGTTTCTTGATGAGATTCATCGCTTCAACCGCGCGCAGCAGGATATATTGCTGGCGGACGTGGAGGCGGGGCAAGTGATCCTGGTGGGGGCGACCACGGAGAATCCGTTTTTTGCCGTCAATGCGCCGCTGGTGAGCCGCAGCCAGATCTTTCAGTTTGGAGCCATCAGTGAGGAGGATATTCGCGCGCTGATTCGGAGGGCGATATCCGATAAAGAACGCGGATTTGGCAAGATGGCAATCGCGCTGGATGACGATGCTCTGGATTTGTGGGCGACCATGTCGGATGGGGATGCCCGGCGGGCGCTGAGCGCCCTGGAAGTGGCGGTGCTCTCCGGCGCGGCCGAGCAAGCGCAGACGCAAGCGGGAGCCGAATCGGGCCAGCGCGGCCCAGGGGATGTGGGCGGACCTGAGGCGAGGAGAAGTGCCAACGATGCGAAAGCGGATGATCGAGCCAAGCCGGATCATCGGCAATCGACGCATCACGCGAAATCCGGCCCCCACCCTAACCCTCCCCCGGGAATACCGGGAGAGGGGACAGGCCAGATCCGCCAGAACCAACTCCCGCAAACGCCGGCAGAAGGGATGGATCAGCGCGACCGAGGCAATCATGCTCCCGCCGGACTACCGCCGCTGCATATCACGCTCGACATCGCCGAGCAGTCGATGCAGCGAAAGGCGATCGTGTATGATGGCACCGGCGATGAGCATTACGCCGCCGCCAGCGCGCTTATCAAGTCAATGCGCGGCAGCGATCCGGATGCGGCGATATACTGGGTGGCCCGAATGCTCGAGGCGGGTGAAGACCCGCGTTTTATCGCACGGCGGATCGCGATTCTCGCCAGCGAGGACATCGGCAACGCCGACCCCAATGCGCTGCTCGTCGCCGCGGCCGCTTACCAGGTGGTCGAGCGGATCGGCATGCCCGAGGCGCAGCTAACGCTCGGACAGGCCGCCATTTACATGGCAACCGCGCCCAAGAGCAATGCCTCGGCGATGGCCATTTGGGGCGCGATGAGCGATGTGCGGGAAGGCCGGACATTGCCCGTGCCGCGCCATCTGCGCGATTCGCATTATGCGGGTTCGCAGCGCCTGGGGCATGGCAAGGATTACAAATACGCCCACGATTTTGAAGGTGGATTTGTCAGACAAGAGTACCTGGGTGTCGATAAGACCTACTACACGCCGACTGATCGGGGCTTTGAGGCCCAGATCGCCAAACGGATGGCGGCGCTGAGGGAAGATTCGACGCCGGCCTCGGCAAATTCGCCGGGCGCCTTGCCGGGCGATGCTGATTCATCGACAATGGTTAGGGAACAAACCGGCGGTGAGGATACAACGTAATGTTTGATATGATGAAGAATAAGGCGGCGGTCCGCCGACAACTGAAAGACGCGCTCATGGCGATGAGCGACGTGGACCGCCATCGCAAGAGTATCACCGCCTGCGGCTTACTGGCGCGGACGCCAGAGTTTGAAGCGGCCCGCGTGGTGATGTTGTATCTGTCGATGCCTCAGGAGATCGATACCGCTCCGCTGGCCTTGAAATGTTGGCAGGCGGGAAAGACGGTGGTGGTTCCGAAGGTGAGCTTCGAGCAGCGCCGCATGCTGCCGGTGGAAATCAACAGCTTGCAAACGGGGATCACGACTGCGGCCGACCTCAACTTCCGCGAGCCGATCGCCGGCCAGCCCATTCCGTTGGATCTGATTGATCTGGTGATCGTGCCGGGCCTGGGCTTTACGCCGACCGGCTACCGGATTGGGCGGGGGATGGGATTTTATGATCGGTTCCTGGCCCAGCCGGAATTTGTCGGCGTATCGTGCGGGCTGGCATTTGAAGAGCAGGTGATTACCGAAGTCCCCGTGCTTGACCATGACATGCCGTTAAGTATGCTGGTGACCGACCGGGGAATTTCGCGGTTCGCTACGAAAGCGATTAGCCAGTGCGGGGAAACGGCCTAATGTATCACGGGCGTCTCGCCCGTGCCGATGGTGTGAGATGCGAGTTGCAATTTTTCCCTGAGATCAAAAGCAATATGCACGGGCGCGACGCCCGTGATACGTCGTAGTATGTGTCGGTAAATACGGTGCGAGGCGATGAGCGATGAGTGAACCGTGACGCGGATTTGGTTTGTCACGGTTCACTCATCACTCATCATCTCCACGCTTCACCATTCTCCACTTTTCCAAATTTCCGGGAACACGGAGGTTCTCATGAGCCGCCACGGGCATACCCGCGTTAGCAGACCTTTGATGGCCTTTCTGGGCTTGACCATAGCCGTCGGGGCGGGCGTTTACATTCATAATGTGAAGAAGGCGCGCGCCAGCGAGGCGCGTGAGTCGGCGGCCGCCGACCATCGCGCGTCGGATTCGGGGTCGCAGGGCAGCGCATCGCCGGGTCGCTCATCGACGGGCATGGGCGCGACGCCGGTGACGCTGGTGACGCAAGCGCCAGCCGGGCAGTCGCCGGCTCTGGCCGGACATCCGGCGGCGCCGATCGCCGCCGCCCACCCGGAAAAGGCCGCCGGGCCGGATTCGACCGAGCAGCCGGACGCTTCGCAATCGTCTGCAAATCCCGTCGTCGTTGCGTTGGCCGCGGGCGTTTCCGATCCGGCGCCCGAGCTCCCATCATCCCCCGCGTCCGCGGCGCCGTTGACCGATGGCAAGGCGAAGATGGACTCCGGCGATTTGCTGGGCGCGCGGCTGATTCTCAATGCCGCCTTGCAGTCCGGGAACCTGAACAGCGCAGACGCGCAATCAGCCCGGCAGCTGCTGTCGCAGATCAACCAGACGGTCATCTTTTCCAAAAAGCGCTTCGCGGATGATCCATTCCAAACCTCGCACGAAATCGCCAGCGGCGAACGGTTGGCGCGCATCGCCGACCGCCATAAGGTCACATGGGAACTGCTCTGCAAGGTGAATGGATTGGTCAATCCCAGGAAAATCCGAGCCGGGCAATGGATCAAGATTCCGATGGGGCCGTTTTATGCGGTTGTGAATAAAGCCGCGTTCCGGCTGGACGTGTATCAGGGCTCGGCAGGCGGGGCGGGCAGCTTATTCGTCACAAGCTTCCCGGTTGGCCTGGGCAAGGATAATTCCACGCCGACCGGGTTATGGGCCGTGCAGCAGGGGAGCAAGGCGCATCCGGCCACCTACTACAGCCCGCGCGGGGAAGGCGTGATTGCCGCCGATGATCCCAAAAACCCCCTCGGCGGCTACTGGATCGGGATCACCGGACTTGGGGGCAACGCTTTGGAAAAGACTTCCTACGGCATCCACGGCACCATCGATCCCGATTCCATCGGCAAGGAAGCGAGCCTGGGCTGCATTCGCCTTCGACACGAAGACATCGCCGCATTGTATGATCTGCTGGTGGATGGGCACAGCAAGGTGCTCGTGAAGGATTGACAAGCGTTGCGACATGAAGCTTCTGGTGACTGGCGCCAACGGGTTCCTGGGGAAATATGTGGTGGCCGAGGCGTTGCGCCGCGGACATTTGGTTCGGGCGATGTTGCGCGGCGCGGCTTGCGCGTCGAACGCGGGGTGGGCGGGGCATCCCAATCTGGAAATCGTCCGCGCCGACCTTCGTTCGCGCCGGGGATTGACCGAAGCGGTGGCCGGCGTGGACTGTGTGCTTCACCTGGCGGCGGCCAAGAGCGGCGACATGTACGCGCAATACGCCGGCACCGTCGTTGCCACCGAGAATCTGCTCACCGCCATGACGCAAGCCGGGGTCGGCCACATCGTTCTGGTCAGTTCTTTTTCCGTCTACAACTATCTGAAGCTCAGGAGTTTTTCGGTTCTCACCGAAGACTCCCCGATCGAAGCCAATGCCTTCGCCCGCGATGAATACGCCCACACCAAGCTGGTACAGGAACGGCTGGTGCGCGAGCATGCGGCACAATATTCGTGCCGATTCACCGTTCTTCGCCCCGGCGTGATCTACGGGAAAGATAATTTCTTCACCGCGCGCCTGGGCGTGCAGGCCGGTCGCATTTGGATCCGCACCGGCGCCTGGGCCCGGCTTCCGCTCACGTACGTCGAAAATTGCGCGCATGTGATCGTGCTGGCCGGCGAGAAGGAATCGGCCGCCGGGCAGACGCTCAACGTCGTGGATGATGATCCGCCGACGCAACGCCGGTATGCAAACCTGCTGCGCGAGCGGACCATGCCCCCGCCGATCATCGTGCCGGTGGCATGGAGCGTGATGCGGCTTCTTGCTGCCACCGCGGTGGGTTTCAATAGGCTGTTTTTGAGGAATCGGGCGAAGATTCCCGGCATTTTCATTCCCGCTCGGCTTCATGCTCGTTGTAAGCCGTTGCGATTTAGTAATGCCCGGATCAAGCAGGCGCTGGGATGGGAGCCGCGATATTCACTCGAACAAGCGCTGGATCGGAGCGTCAATAACAGCGTGATCGAACTCACGGGCGTCGAACCCTCCGATCTGCCGGCGACGAGTACTGGCCCGCCGCTCAAGCCCGAGGTGGCGGCATGAGCTTGCGCATCGGGTACATGACCGGCGAATATCCCCGCGCCACCGATACCTTCATCCAACGAGAAGTGGCGGCGTTGCGTGAAACCGGCGTGCATGTCGAAACATTCTCCGTTCGCAAACCTGCCGAAAATGAAAACGTCGGACCCGAGGCGCAAGCCGAGCGCGCCGCCACGAGCTACTTGCTGCCCGCGTGTCCGTGGGATTTGTTTAAGACGCATGTGGCGCTGCTCGTGCGTTCACCCGGCCGGTATCTGGCCGCGCTGCGAACGGCGATACGCGTGCGTCCGCCGGGTGTGAAGGCGCTGCTGTTGCAGGGGGCGTATTTTGCCGAGGCCGGACTGGTCGCCCGGCGGATGCGCGGCCACCAACTCACGCACTTGCACAACCATTTTTCCAACTCGAGCTGCTCGGTGGCGATGCTGGCGGCGCAGCTTGGCGGCTTCACCTTCAGCTTCACCATGCACGGGCCGGCCGAGTTTTTCGAGCCGAAATATTGGCGCGTGGATGAAAAAATCCGCCGGGCGCTGTTCGTTTGCTGCATCAGCCATTTTTGCCGCAGCCAGGCGATGATCTTCGCCCCGCGCGAAAAGTGGGAGAAGCTCCACATCGTCCACTGCGGCGTGGAGATGTCGCTCTTCCAGAAAGCGACTCATCAGGGCGATGGCCATCGCCTCCTGTTCGTTGGCCGGCTCGCGCCGGTCAAGGGCCTGTGTGTGTTATTCGATGCCCTGGCGTTGCTCAAGCGGGATCGCCCGGGGGTCGTGCTGACAATCGCCGGCGATGGGCCGGATCGGCAAATCCTGGAAGCCAAGGCGCGCGACCTGGGAATGTACGACAACGTGCGATTCGTGGGCTATCAGTCGCAGGCTCAAGTGCGCGAATTACTCGGGCAGACGGATGTATTCGTAATGTCGAGCTTCGCGGAGGGCGTGCCGGTCGTGCTAATGGAGGCGATGGCATCGGGCGTGCCGGTGGTCGCCACGCGCATTGCAGGAATCCCCGAGCTAGTCGAGGAAGGGGTCAGCGGCTACCTCGTCCCGCCCGGCGATCCCGAGCCGCTGGCCGACTGTATCGCGGCATTGCTCGAAGATCCCGAGCTTCGCAACCGGTTCGGAAAAGCGGGGCGCGCGGAGGTGCGGGCCGAGTTTAATCTCGCTTATGAATCGCAAAGGCTCGTGAAGATCCTGACGGGCGCGCTGGAGGGCCGGGTTGTGTGGATCCGGCCGGAAGTGCAAACGGATGCGCCATCCACCGTGACCCGCGAACCGGCGTTGATTTGAAACGGCGTCAGCACAAAATCCGAAATCCGAAGCACAATCGGGTGCATATCAAAGTTCTTCAAGCCGCTGTTGCTTATCCAGATCCAAAAGCGCCCCAATCAGCGGATCAAGACCTCCCTGCAGGATCTGGTCGAGGTTGAAGTTTTTCTCGCCGCCGGCTTCTCCGCCCAGGCGGTGGTCGGTGCAGCGGTTTTGCGGGAAGTTGTAAGTGCGGATGCGCTGCGAGCGGTCTCCGCTGCCCATCATGGCTTTGCGGGCGCTGGTGGCCTGCGCGTGTTGCTTGGCGCGCTCGGCTTCGTACAGCGTGGCCCGCAGCAGAGCCCAGGCGCGCTCCTTGTTTTGAGTCTGGCTTTTGTGCTCGGTCATTTTGAAGATCAGGCCGCTGGGTTTGTGCTTGATCATCCAGCCGGTCTCGACCTTGTTGACGTTCTGGCCGCCCGGCCCGCCGCCCCGGCAGCCGAACTCCTCGACATCCTTGGGATTGATCTCAATCTTCACGTCCGGCAATTCGGGCATCACCGCGACCGTGGCCGCCGACGTATGAATCCGGCCCTGCGCCTCGGTTTCCGGCACGCGCTGCACGCGATGGCCGCCGCCCTCGAAGCGCAGATGCCGATACGCGCCCGAGCCCTTGATGTTGATGATGGCTTCTTTGAATCCGCCGCGTTCCGATGGCGAAAAATCGCTGACATCAAACCGCCAGCGGCGCGGCTCGCAATAGCGACGATACATCTCGAACAGATCGCGCACGAACAGCGCCGCCTCTTCCCCACCGGTCCCGGCGCGAATTTCCAGGAAGAACGAATCGACCGCGTTGTCCTCGGTGGCGACAAATTCATCCTTGAGCGACTCCAGAATCCGCGTTGCCTTTGCCTGCGCCCCGGGCAATTCCGCCGCCGCCAGTTCCGCCATATCGGCATCGGCCTTGTTCCCGATCAACTCCGCCAGTTCCCCGGCCTGCCCGATGGCCTTCTGATACTCGCGGTACTTGGAGACGATGGATTCAAGCTGTCCCTTCTCCTTGCTGATTGAGATCAGCCGATGCGAGTTGCTCACGACCGCCGCGTCGTTGAGCTGGTGTTCCAGATCGGTGTAGCGCCGGCTCAATTCATCAAGCTTGCGGATGAGCGCGGGAGGGGCGTTCAAAACCTCGGACATGGTGCATTTCCTTTAGGCGTAACACTTCAGCCGTGTGCGGAACTCGAGGAAGAAGAGCGTTACTGTATCACGGGCGTCTCGCCCGTGCCGATGGTGCGGTAGTTGATGAATCACGGTTCAGCCAATCGTAACGCATTCTGCATGGGCAGGACGCCCGTGATACGAGGTCGCCCGAAGGACGGCATTCAACATTAGCGACTGCAAACGGCTGAAGTGTTACGTTTAGCCAACGTGGTTGCGCGATGTGGCTATCTCTCAACGCGCGAATCCCGCACCGGCTGAACTGGATTTCCCAACTGCGCTGCCATGCCTGGCTCGGCGTCGGAGCTTGCGCTTTCCACCAACTGAATGGTTTCAGATTGCGGCGATTGCCCCGCGCCGGCGCGGCGCGTCAGCTTTACATTCGGCAGCCGCAGCACCGCTTGGCGAAGGGCCTGCTCCCAGCGGACGCGGATTTTCATCAGGTCGGGGTCGTCCTCCGGGAAACGCCGATGGCGGGTGAGGTCCAGCTCATCCACCGCATACGCCAGCAGGTCGATAGGCGGGCCGACGGTCACGTTGGATTTCATCGTCGAATCCATCGACAGCAAGGCGTACTTGGCGGCTTCCTCCAAGGTAGTGCGGTCATGCTTGATGCCGCGATCGAGAATGGGGCGGCCATACTTGGTTTCGCCGATTTGTAGGTAAGGAGAATCCTCGGTGGCTTGCAGCGGATTGCCCTGCGGGTAGATGAGCATGAGGTTGGGGGCTTCGCCCTTGACCTGCCCACCGAGCAGAAAATTGACGTTGAACTTAAATTCATCGCGCTCCAGTGCGGCGCGATCCATGTCCGAGACCCGGCGGATTTGCTCGCCGACCACGCGCCCGGCATCGTACAGCGAGGGCGCGACGGCCAATCCCTTGCCGGCCTCAAAATCCCTCCGCAACAGGGTGAGAATCGACTGAGACAGGGAAAGGCTGCCGCTGCTGAGTAACACGAAAACACGCTCGCCGGGCACGACGAAGGTGTGCATTTTGCGGGTGACGTTGATCTGATCGTACCCCGCATTGGTGCGCGAGTCGGCGGCCATCACCAGCCCATGTTTAGTCACAATCCCCAGGCAATACGTCATCGCCGCACATTCCTTTCACAGCCCAATCGTCCCACGCCATCACATCCTAAGCGCACCCTGCCGAATTAAAAGCACCATTATAGTGCTTCAGTCGCCTGCAATGCCCAATATCGCAATCTCTCGTCGATTAACGTGTTGTATCACGGGCGTCCCGCCCGTGCAGGGTGTACCAGATTCGCAATATTACGATTTGTCGACTACCGCGCCATCGGCACGGGCGAGACGCCCGTGATACGTTACGGGCTTGCTTCATGAACATCATTTTTTCCCCTACCCTCCTCCGCTCCCGACCATGTCCGCCTGTGGCTGAGTCATGCGCCTGGCGTCCATCGCTTTATCCAGCTCCGCGTCGCTCATCAGTTTCCGCCCGGCGGCCACTTGGCGGACCGTCTTGCCGGTCTTGAAGCTTTCCTTGGCGATGTCGGCGGCTTTGTCGTAGCCGATGATCGGCGCCAGGCTGGTACACATCGCCAGGCTTTGTTCAACCAATCCCTCGCATCGCTCTCGATTCGCTTCCATGCCCGCCACGCACCGGTCGGCGAAGACGCGGGCGCCGCGCGACAGCAGATCAATCGATTGCAGCAGGTTGTACGCCATCACCGGCATCATCACGTTCAACTCGAAACTGCTCCCCAGCCCGCTGCCCGCGAAGCAGATGGTGGCATCGTTGCCGATCACTTGCGCGGCGACCATCAGCGCCATCTCGCTCATCACCGGGTTGACTTTGCCGGGCATGATGGAGCTGCCCGGCTGCGTGGCCGGCACGCTGATCTCGCCGATCCCGCAGCGCGGGCCGCTGGCCAGCCAGCGGATGTCGTTGGCAATTTTTGACAAACTCACGGCGATCGTCTTGAGAAATCCGCTGCATTCGACAACGCCATCCTTGGCGGCCTGCGCCTCGAAATGGTTGCGGGCCTCGACAAAGTCGATGCCGCTCTTTTGCGCGATCACCGCGGCCGCCTGTTTGGCAAAGTCTGGATGCGAATTGATGCCGGTGCCGACTGCCGTGCCGCCCAGCGGCAATTCGCGCAGGCAGCGGATCGCCTTGTGCCCCCGCTCCACCGCCAGCCGCGCCTGCTGGGCATATCCCGACAATTCCTGCCCAAGCCGAATGGGCGTGGCATCCTGCAAATGCGTGCGGCCGATCTTCACCACCGAATCATATTCGTCGGCCTTCTTCTGCAATGCCTCGGCCAAATGCGAAAACGCCGGCAGCAGCGATTCCTTGATCGCCACGGCAGCGGAAACATGGATGGCGGTTGGGATGGCGTCGTTGGAGCTTTGCTCCATGTTGACGTGGTCGTTGGGATGGATCGGGTCTTTTCCGCCGCGCTTGCCTGTGGCGATTTCATTGGCCCGGCTGGCGATCACCTCGTTGGCGTTCATGTTCGTCGAAGTGCCTGAGCCGGTCTGGAAAATATCGACGATGAATTGTGCATCCAACTTGGCGTCCATCACTTCCTGGGCCGCCTGCTGGATCAGTGTTTTCTTCTTCTCGTCGAGAATCCCCAATGTATGATTCACCTGCGCGCAGGACCATTTGATCAGCCCCATCGCCGCGATGAACCGCCGGCTGAAGCGTAAATCAGATATGGGGAAATTCTCCACCGCCCGCCCGGTTTGCGCGCCGTAGTAGGCGTCCGCCGGGACTTTCATCTCGCCCATCGAATCTTTTTCGGTGCGGAATTGCTCGGCCATCATTTCCCTCGTGTAAAACGCTCAAGCCGGTCATTATGAGCGCGGCCAGAGGAATGGGAAGAGGGATCCGAAGACGATGGGGGCGTGACAGTTCGGGGGTGTCTGGGATTCCCTCTCCCGGTCGGTACTCCTGGGGAGGGTTAGGGCCTCCCCGCCGCGCCTCTTCTCCACAAGCGCAGCGCTCCCGAAAGCGACGAGGACGTCGCTTCTACATATGGAGCGCGAGCCGCGTTGGCGAGCGGTCAAGCTGCTTTCGGGCGAACCGTAGAAGCGGCGTCCTCGCCGCTTCTCTGCTTCTGTAGGCGCGCGAGCAACGATTCGCCAAATCTGTCATTTACCAGAAGACTTATGCAGTGATTGCATCCGCGGGCAGGCTTTTGGCGACCCTGAACTGCTCACACAATTCCCCATTCGTCAGGCAAGGCGCCTGGCCTTTGATCTCCCCCATAAACCCAAGCACCTCGTCCAACCGCTCCCATTGCCCGTTCGCCTCGATCTCCCATGAATGCCCCCACAGATGGAATACGCCGCCGTGATGTGTGGCGAAATCGAGAAATGAGCGAGCGAGCGCCGGCCAATCGGTTGAGTGCCCGTGCAGGACATATAGCCAAAGATTCGCCAATGCCCGCCGCTTCAGCACATTCCGCACATACGCGCCCAGGCCATGCGGATGCGCCTGGAGCGTGGTCGGCATGATCAACAAGTTTCCCCGCCGTCGCGGCGGCGCGAACGACAAGAGTTCGACGCTGCGCATCGCCTGGAATCCCGCCCGTTCGATCATCGGCAGATGCGCGGCGGAAAACTTCCCGCCCGGCGGGCAGAAGACCGGGCAGGCGTTGCCGGTCACGTCCTGCACCCACCCCCGGGAATCCACGATTTCGCGCGCGGCCTCCGCGTCGGGAACGGTGTTGAGAAAGACGTGCCGCATCGTATGCGCGCCGATCTCGAAGGACTTGGATAGTTCGCGAATGCTTTGTTCGGGCATCACGCCGGCGTCGGCTTCGCGGGGGATGTAAAATGTGCCGGTCAGGCCGTGCTTCGAGAGAAGCTCGGCAATGCGGAAATCCAGCGGGTGGCCGTCATCCCAGCTTGTTGTGATGTAGGACTGGATGTCGTTCATCTCACACCCTCAATCGTGACACGGGCGTCTCGCCACAGGCGTCCGGGATTTTGCTTGGCGTGACAATAGCAATAATCTGCATTGCGCCAGCCGTTGGTTTGTGTCATGCTGCCCGCGTGGCATTCGAGCCTGCTCAATCCTCGGTTCCCGGCTCG
>DASRLH010000254.1:0-11575 GCA_035648595.1 Tepidisphaeraceae bacterium | reverse complement strand
ACCGCAAGTCCGACGGCCCACCCGGCTGGCTCACCCTCTGGCGCGGATGGAATGACCTTCACCTGATGGTCATGGGCGCGCGGGCGGCTGGACTGGAAAAAATGTGACGAAAGATGAGGCGTCTCGCCCGTGCCTGGTGCTCCAAGATTGAAAAGGACAGCGTTCCTCTACTACCACGCCATCCGCACGGGCGAGACGCCCGTGATACGTTGAGCCCATTGGTTCCACGTATCACACCTTGCATTCGGCTGAAGTATTACATTTGAAGTACCTTGACCGCCGGATGTATGCATCGACGGAGCACTGCCGATCGTGCGGCGTACCGCACTCATGGGCGGGCCGCCCATGCCACGAATCGGGTTCGACGACCCTTCCTTATACGCGAGACTTGAGCCGCAGGGCATTCTCGACGCACGGGCGGCCGATGGGGTAGTACTGGAACCCGCTCTCGCGCATGACATCGCGGTGCAGGCAATTGCGGCCATCAAAGATCAATGGCGTATTCATCGTCGCGGCGATCTTGCGGAATGGCAGCGTCGTGTATTGCGGCCAATCCGTCAGCAGCGCCACCGCATCGGCGCCGGCGGCAGCCGTCACAGGGTCGTGGCACCATTCCACTTCGCTGTCCTTGAACATGGTTTTCATGTTCTCGGTCGCTTTGAAATCGTGGGCGCGCACATGGGCGCCTTGGTCGAGCAAATGCCGAATCACGTCGATCGCGGAGGATTCGCGCACGTCGTCGGTGTCCGCCTTGAAGGCCAGGCCCCAGACGGCAATCGTCGCGCCTTCGATCGGCCGGCCCAGCTTGGCCACGATTTTCTCGGCGAAGCGGCGCTTCTGGTTCTTATTGGTTTCCTGAATGGCATGCACGAAGAGGCTTTCGTGGCCTGCCATCCGGGAGATGTGCTCCATCGCGGCCACGTCCTTGGGGAAACACGAGCCGCCGTATCCGCAGCCGGCCTTGAGGAACGCGGGGCCGATGCGGAAATCCGAGCCGATGCCCTTGCGGATGTCTTCGACGTCCGCGCCGTAGTATTCGCAAAGAATCGTCATTTCGTTCATGAACGAAATGCGGGCGGCCAGCATGCTGTTGGCGGCGTACTTGGTCAGCTCCGCCGATTCCCAGTTCATCGTCATGAACGCTTCCTCGCGCTTGACGATCGGGTCATAAAGCCGGCGCATCATGCGGAAAGCTTCGGGGGATTCACCGCCGATGACGATGCGGTCGGGTTCGAGGAAATCCTGAACCGCCGAGCCTTCGCGCAGGAATTCGGGGTTGGAGACGACCTGCACATGGGCTTTGGTCTGCTCCTTGAGGAATTTATAGAGCCTGCGGTTGGTGCCGGCGGGAACGGTGGATTTGACGATGATCGTCACCATATACCCGGCATCGTTGGCGGCCAGGGCGTCGCACACTTCCTTGCCGGCCGTTTCCAGATAGGTCATGTCCACGGTGCCATCGGGCTTGGGCGGCGTGCCGACGGCAAGGAACACGACCTCCGCATCCTGCACCGCGTTTTTCACGTTCTCCGTGAATTGAAGCTGGCCTGCGGCGTAATGCTCCTGCATCAATTCGAGCAGGCCCGGCTCAAATATCGGGCACTGCCCATCCTGCAGGGTCTTGAGCTTCTTGAGGTCTTTTTCGACGCCGCGCACCGTGTGGCCGATGCTGGCCAGGCAGGTGGCCGTTACGAGTCCGACATAGCCACAACCGATTACCGTCACATCCATGAGTCACATCTCCCGGATCAATCAAAACAAAAGCGAGTCTTTCCTCAGATTGTCGGGCCAAGACGGCCCCGGCTTTGAATAAGAGCGAGATTTTGCCGGGTCAACCCCAACAATACCCGGTTAAATCGGGCAGGACTGCCGGCGGAAAGACGTGAACAGGTTATCGGACCGGAGAGGGAAATACCACCGCCGCGCGCGTTTGTTTGCCTAAATAGCCGTGCGCGAGTACGCGCTGTTCGTCCGTGGCATAACCAGACGCGTGTCAGCCTGGGAAATGCAGCCTCAATCGTGACACGGGCGTCCCGCCCGTGCTTGTTGCATGAAAGTCAGAACAGGTCGATTTTCCCTACTCCCCACCCATCCGCACGGGCGGGACGCCCGTGTCACATTAAACGATTTGAATCCACGAATGGCGTGAGTTCGCTGAATTGCAATGTCCCGACGCACATCACGGCTGCCGGATCTCAACGGCGCTTGTTCGAGCACGGCTATTTTAGGGAGGTCAAGATACTTCGGATATCACGCATTGGGCGGGGGCTTGCGCAAGTCACATCGGCCGTGTCACCACAAACTCAGCCATGGTGTCCAGGGCGGCACGGGCGTCGCTGTCGGGCAGATCGGCGATCGCACTTCGGGCGCGGTCCACCAATTGCCGGGCACGGTCGCGGGCGTAGGTGATCGATTTGCTGGGAAGAATCAGGTTGCGGATTTTTTCCACCTTGTCGCCATCGGGGCTTTTCAGCAGGGATCGGAGCAGGGCGCGGTGTTCGGGCGGCGCGGTGCGCAGGAAATGAATCATCGGCAAAGTCATCTTCCCCTTCTCGATGTCGCTGCCCAGCGTCTTGCCGACGGTCGAAACTTCGCCGACCAGGTCGAGAATGTCATCCTGGATTTGGAACGCCTGGCCGAGCGATAGGCCGTACGTTTCCATGCGTTCGATTCGCTCTTCCCCGGCGCCGGCGAACCGCGCGCCCAGGCCGCAGCAGGTGGCCGTCAGCGCCGCCGTCTTGAGTGTGATGATCTGCAGGTACGTCTCTTCGCTCAATTCCAGATTATTGCGATTATCGATCTGCAATAATTCGCCTTCGCAGACCTCGTTGGTGGTGCGGCCGATGGCCCGGCTGGCGAACTGGGAATCGAGGCTCGAGCACAAGTGATAGGAATGGCTGATCAAATAATCGCCCAGCAGCACCGCCGCCTCATTGCCGCGAAGATGATTGATGGTCGCGCCCTTTCGCCGAAGCTCGGCTTCGTCGAGAACGTCATCGTGCACGAGCGTGGCCATGTGGACCATCTCGACGACGGTGGCGATTGCGTTATGAGACTCGTTAAGGTCGCCGCACGCCTTGCCCGCCAGC
Organism: Tepidisphaeraceae bacterium; assembly: GCA_035648595.1. Taxonomy (GTDB): domain Bacteria; phylum Planctomycetota; class Phycisphaerae; order Tepidisphaerales; family Tepidisphaeraceae; genus RYN-428. Next base: position 8,486 of record DASRLH010000254.1, on the reverse strand, counting down.
AGCACCAGGCAAGGCCGCAACATTTTGCCGCGGAATCGGCTGACGTGCTTCACCAGCGCGTTGACGCAGGAAATCCGGCTCGCCAGTTCATCGTGAAATAGCCGATCCACCGCCGCAAGCTGCGGGCGGATGCAATCAGTCAACGACGCCAGTGCGGTGCTCATGCCAACTCCCGTTTTCACCTGCCTGAAAAAACCTCGCGGTCCATTCGGGCAAAGTTCGCGGGATTATAGAAATGTGCGCAGACAACGCGAATGGCATTCAGAAGTTTCGAAAATTATGAAAGAAATTCGCGGCGCGAGTGGATGGCCCACTTGGGTTAAGCCGGAAAATCCATGATTAACCGCGAAAGGCACAAGGAAACTCAGAGCGGGCGAGCCGCAACCCGAAGAAAGAGGGAAATCACGAATGGACACGAATGCACACGAATGAAGATAAATTATTCGTGTCCATTCGTGTGCATTCGTGGCTTCCCTTCTTCGTTTGGTCACGAGTTGGGCGTCCAAGCCGGCGATAATTCCGGCGCATTCACGGCATCGGCCACTTCCTCGATCGTCGCATGGGCCTTGAGTTCCTCCACCAGTTTTCTGGCGCGCTCCTGGCGCTTGGTCTCGACATATTGCTGGCGCACCTCCGGGCCGATTTCCTCAAAGGGCTTTGGCGTCGCCGGCTTGCGATCCGTCAGCTTGATCAGGTGAAAGCCAAATGGCGAGACGAATACCGGGCTCAGTTCCCCCGCCTCCATTGAGAACGCGACCATCTCAAATTCCTCGGCCAGTTCGCCGCGCTTGAAGAAATTGAGGTCGATGTGTTCGTCGGCTTTATCCGAATGCTTGCGGGCGAGTTCGTCGAAGTCCGCACCCGCTTGTAGCTGCTTGCGCACCTGCCGAAGCTCTTCGTAGACGGCATTGCGCTGTTCGCCGCGCGTGGGGGCTTTGAGGATGTGCGAGGCGCGGACCTGCTCCTCGGTCATGAAACGATCCAGATTCTGCTCGTAAAATTGCCGGAGATCGGCGTCGGCGGGATGCAGGTCGGCTGACAGATCATCCATCATTTTCCGCACGCGCAGGTCGGCTTCCACATCATGGCGAACCAGGTGCATTTGCTCGGTCGAAGCGCCGGTCATGGTAAAAAAGCCCGATTCGCCGCCGTATTGTTCGATCAGCTTCGCGACCGCCCCATCCACGTCCGCCTGCGGCATCGGCGGCAAGCGGCGTTTGGCCTCCTGCGCCAGCAGCACGCGCGAGATAACATTCTCCCTTGCGTAACCGCGGAACTCGCCGTCGCGCTCGCAGCATGAGACATTGCCCAGCCGCTCGAAATACGTCTTGATCTCGGAGAATTCCGAATAAAGAATCGAGTCCTCGATCCGCTGCCCATTGATGACAAGTGCCACGAAGCCTCCATCGGCCGCCAGTCAGGCGTGCCTGCGCAATCATAGCAGCCGCGTTAGCGGGAAACGAGAAAACCACCACGGAGACACCGAAACACGGAGGCGCATTCGACGCGACACGCCGCCAAGCGCACAGCGGTGGGAAGATGCCCGTTATCGTATCACGGGCGTCTCGCCCGTGCGGATGGCAAGGAAGGCAAGAGATTGCAATATCGCAAACCTCAAAGCACGAATCACGTTGGGCGGCTCGCCGGTGCACTGGAAATTAAAAAACCACGGTTGAGTCTCCCATGCCACATAAAATCATGACTTCAACCGCGCCCAAACTCCACCTTCCACTTCCCCTTCTCCACTTCACGGACATCAACGGCCACTTCCAGAAACCTGCCGATGACATCAATGTTGGTGGTCGAGTGCCGGGTCAGGGCGCACGTGACAAACGCCCCGCCGCCGGCCATGGCGAAGGGGAGCAGGAGTTGGTCGGCCAGGTGCTCGCCGATGGGAACTTGGTCCGCCAGATACTTTTTGGCCTGCCCCACCGCATCGGCGGCAACCGCTTCGGCGCGCACGCCGCGCTGGCCAAAGCCGGTGAATACTTCGGTCACATGCTCGCTTCCGATCTCGATGGTGACGACATTCCCCGGCCCCTGCCCTTCGTGCAGTTGGCGGATTTGCAGCGATTCGTCCGGCCAGCCCAACTGCTGGCGAACCACTTCCAGTTCGCGCAGGGCGATCCGGGCAAGCCCGCGCAGATGGCTTTGGCCATGCGATGATGAATTTCGCCGCGCTCGAGGATGGAGATCGGCGAAAGCTTTTCTGCCGGCTCGATGGCTGCCAGGATCCGTCCGCCCCCCGCCGGGTAAAACCCCGCGCGTTCCAGCGTCACGGAAACCCGCGGCCCCATTCGATTCACCAGCGGCAAAAACGCGTATTCCAAAAAATCGACCGGCGGCGCGTGAATATTGTGCGTCCCCCCTTCCAGCGCCAGCGTCGAACGCCCCGCCGCCACCAGCAACGGCGGCAGCACCGTCTGCAACACCAGCGTGGTGCTACCCGCCGACCCGACCGAGAACGTGTATTCCCCCGCCCGCACCGCGCCCGGCTCAAACGCCAGTTCGCGCGACCCGATTGCCGCCCCGCTGACATTCGCCGAGCAGACGGCGGCTGCCGCGTTCACCGCCGTCAGATGCTGGCGCATCAGGCCCGGCTTATTGCGGTTGGCGCGGATATTCTCAATGCGGAACGGCTTGCCGGTCAGCATGGAAAGCGCGAGCGCGGACCGCAGGATTTGGCCGCCGCCTTCGCCTTGGGAGCCGTCGATAAGGATGAGTTCTGGCATAGGAATCACCGACGGGAGGCAAGGATGCGGAAAAGCCAATCGTCACGCGCGGCCATGAATGCACAACGTATCACGGGCGTCCCGCCCATGCGTGTTGTATTTGAATCGCTGAGAATCGCAATTTGCAACCTTCACGCCGTCGGCACGGGCGGGACGCGCTCAGAAACTTCTACGAAAGTATTCGTTGACTCTACGACATCCTTCGTATATGCTTGTGCCTGACCAATGAAAGGAGGCAAATGACCAAGAGACAACCCCCCCGGCCGACCGCCGGTGAACTGGCGATCCTTCGGGTGCTTTGGGAGCGCGGGCCCGGTACCGTGCGGGAGGTGTGGGAGCAACTCAAAGGCCCGCGCCCGGTCGGGTATACCACCGTCTTGAAATTACTGCAGATTATGGCCAACAAGGGACTGGTGGCGCGGGATGACCGGCGGCAAAGCCACGTCTACTCCGCCGCCAAATCGCAGGAACAGACCCAGCGCGTTTTGGTGCGCGATCTGCTCGAACGCGCGTTCGGCGGCAGCGCCCGCACACTTATCCTGCGGGCGCTGGACGCGAAAAAAGTCTCCGCCGACGAACTGGCGGAAATCCGTACACTTCTGGATCAACTCGAAGGAGAAGCACGATGAACGCTCTGAATATTTGGTTGAACGGCCTGCATGCTTCGCCGCTGACGCAGCGGCTGGGGTGGATGCTCATCCACAGCGTGTGGCAGGATACGGCAATCGCGGCTTTGTTGGCCATTGCGCTGCTGCTGATGCGCGGGGCAGGTTCGCGTGCCCGATACGCCCTCGCCTGCGCGGCGATGGGGCTGATGGTGTTGCTGCCAATCCTTACGCCGCCTCCGGCGGAACCTGCCGCGGCGCAGGCCCGGCAAGAAACGCCGCTTCATCTCGCCTCGGCGCGCCTCGAGCCGGCGCTATAACAAACAACCCTTGAACCCGCGACGATTGCGACGCCGATCCCGGCGGCGCGGCCCTGGCTGGCGTGGGCGGTGACGGCGTGGCTGGCGGGCGTGGCGGGGTTGTCGCTCCTGCATCTCCTGGGCTGGGCCGCCATCGACCGCATGGCGTGACGCGGAGCCGATCCTTCAGAAGCCTGGCGCCGGCGGATTGCCGAATTGTCAGCGCAGCTTCAAGTGCGGGCGGCGGTTCGGCTTCGCGTCTGTGCGCGCGTGCAGGTGCCGGCGGTGATGGGTTGGCTTCGGCCGATAATTCTCGTGCCCGCTGCCGCGCTGAGCGATTTGTCCGTGCAGCAGCTTGAGGCACTGCTTCTCCATGAATTGGCGCATGTGCGCCGAAATGACTTTATCGTGAACCTGCTTCAGACAGCCGTGGAAACGCTGCTCTTCTTTCACCCGGCGGTGTGGTGGGTTTCGCGGCAGGTGCGCCAAGAGCGGGAGAATTGCTGCGACGACCTGGCCGCCGACCGGTGCGGCAGCCGCGTGCTTTACGCCCGTGCGCTGGCGGCGATGGAAGAGCTGCGCGGCATGCCGGGCCAAATGGCCCTGGGCGCGCGGGACGGCGTGTTGCTCAAGCGCGTGCGGCGAATTGTGGGCCTGCCGGTCTCGCGCAATGACCGCTGGACGCTGCTGCTTCCGGCATTGCTGATTGTTGCTACTGGTTTTCTCCTGTTTGGAACGGCGCCCGGACTTTTGGCCAAGGACAACCACGATAAGTCATCGACCAAGTCAGCGGTTGCCGTAAATCATACCCATGCGGCGAGCAGCAACGCCGCGAGCGCCGATGCCTCTGGCATCCAGCCCGAAGACCTCAAGGCGCAAACGGGCGATTACAAAATATCTCCCGGCGATTTGTTATCCATCACTTTGAGCGACCTCAGTGGGCCGGGGAAGGATACGGTGAGGACTACCCGCGCCACGAACGGCGGCACGATCACGCTGCCGTTTTTGAGCTCCGTCAAGGCGGCAGGACGCACGGAGGCGGAGCTGGAACAAGACATTTCAGCGATGTATAAGAAGGCCAATGTTACCGATCACATGCCGGTCTCGGTGAGCGTGGCCGAACCGCGCGGACGGGTGATGGAAATCCTGGGCGCGGTCAACCACCCCGGCCAATATGCTATTCTCGACGCCAATACCCGTCTGTTAGACGCAATCGCGATCGCACATGGCGTGTATGGAGATCCCAAATGGGTGACGATCATGCGTCCCTCGGAGGCACCCGCACCGGCCAAGGGCAAGGCCGCTAAGTCACCGGCGGTGCGCACGATCAAAGTACCCGCGGCGAAGTTGCTGGCGGGCGATGTAGACCTGAATATCTTTGTGCGGCCCCACGACGTCATCATTCTGGCGGCCGCACCGTCCGAGCCTGCGGCTCATTCCGTCGAACTGATCGTCGGCATGGACGACCTGACCTTCGCCGGCAAAACGGTAACATGGGAAGTCTTGGCCAAAGGGCTCGAAGCATTGCCGGATCATCCCGGCACGGTATTGAATATCCTTCCGGCAACAACCGATGTCACGGTCGGCCGGTTTTTCGACGCCCGTGGCAAGGCGGCGGAATTGGTTCGCAAATATGGATTCAAGCGGCTGAACATTGCGGGGCCCAGCCCGAAGCGCGCGGCTGATCCAAAGGCAAAAGCCGCCGCGCCCGGCGACTTTTACATCGGCGGCAGCGTTCCAAGGCCCGGCGTTTACGATAATCGCCACGGCGCCACAACTTTGTCGCAATTCCTCGAACGAGCCGGCGGCGCTGATCCCAAATTGGCCGATAATGCGATCGTTCAAATCATTCGTCACAAAAGCGGCGAGCCCGACGAGATCAAGCGATTCACCCTGGGCCAGTTTCGCCATGGCAAGGAACGCGATTTCCCCATGCAGCCCGGCGATCAGGTGTTGGTGGGCGTTTCACGATAAACTCCTCCCATGAGCCTGCAACTGCAATGGGTTAGCGACGATAGTTTGGACCGTGTGGCCAAGACGCGGCTGTGGTGTTACTCGTCGGCGATGAAGGGCGTTGGAGGCAGCAACGCTAGAATAGCATCAATTTGTGGTTTCAATACGGGGACGTGAACCGTCGCGACGTTCCATACCTGATTCAAATCCACCCGGAAATAATCGTGTACCAGCACATGTCGCATCGCCGCGATCCTGGCCCACGGAAGTTGCGGGTGCGCCAATTTGAAAGCATCGGACAAGCGCCAGGAGGCTTCGCCGATGATTTGCAAATAGCGGATCAAGAGGGATTGGATGGGCAAGTCCGTGTCCAGCGTGGTTCGATCGGCCGGAGTATACCTGCCGACGATCTCGATAGCATTATGGATGTCCAGTAGGAGGGTTGCGTCGTCTCTCATAGCGGCACGGCTTCCCGCGCGAGGCGATTGCCAAATGGGTCTTGTGGCGACAAAGCGCCCTCGCTCACAACGTCAACTCTGACACCGAGCAGGTTTTGTAACTCCTCAATGAGCATTCCGTGGTCCATAAGGCTTCGGTCAGGCTCAAATCGCACGAGCAGATCCAGGTCCGATGTTTCCGTCGCATCACCGCGCGCCACTGAGCCGAAGATTCGCACGTCATACGCCCCATGGCACGCCGCCAGGGATGTAATTGCCTCACGCCGATTGCGGATGTCTTCTTTCGTGATCATGAGGATAGTTTAACCAATGATCCACACTGTTTTCCATCCAAATTGCTCAGGCACTCCAATGAAGGAGGGTCTGCGGCTACTCGCCTATGTACGTTTCACCAGCCTTCAGGCGGACTATTTTTGTGACGATGGTCCTGGCAGTTCCTTGAGCGGCTGACGAGGATATTGAAGTTCGAAGTCTGCGTAATCGGTATTGCGGCGGCCGAAAAGTGAGCCCGGAGGTTCAACCAGTTGCAGTGACAGACCATTGTTCGTGAACGCCGCGAGCAATGATATCTCGAAGCGATGCGAGGAGCGCATCAAATCGCTGATGACTTAGATAATTCCGCGCGTCGTATTTGCCGAATCGTCGCTCCGATTTCCTGAGCAAATTGCCTGCTTTCACCACAAATTCCGTCGCTGCTGGTAGGCGCAACAAATGCCCGATAGGCATCTCCCAGCGAAAACGCTCGCCCTGAAGGAGTTCCGCCTCAAGAAACCAACGCAGGATCCGATCCGCGCGAGGAAAGTCGGCCCAAGTCGTATCCTCTGTGGCCGATGGAACGATGATTGGGTGCGTGGGCTCGTCCGCGGTGTTGATGGATTCCACTGGACGGTGCCAAAGCCAAGTCTTAACTCCACACCCAACCCGATATTGGTCCGCCCACCCGGCCGAGCAAGTGGACCAAGGCGCGCGTCCCAGACTAGCGAGTTCCATGAAGTGCGATACATCTGGGTCCATCGGCGAATTATCGCCATCGAATCCGAGGAGCAGCAGCCCCACGAAATCCGCTTGCGGGCGGCGAAGGGAACTGAGTTTTCGTAAGTCCAGTGCCGCTGTGTGATCCTTTTTCCCGAGGTTCGGAGCGAGGGGATGGAGTAAATACGACCAATAAGTGCCCTCTTTGCCTTCGTCCTGCCAATACTTCTTCCAAGCGCCCTTGGTCTCAAGCCAGAGGGTTGATCCGTCCTCCAACATCACTAGCGAGTCACAACTTTCTCCCGAATCCGGGTACCGAAACTCCCGCCGCGTGGGGAAACCAAACAGCGGCAATAGCTGTTCAAGCCGTCGTGTCCACGATGTCTCCGTGGGCGGTCTTGTGAGATTCGGCCGGAAGTGGGCACCGTAGAAACTCAAGCCGGTCGGGCGATTGTTCCAAAGTTTGCACGCCTCCTGGTCCATTAAGCGAATGGCGCGCAGCAGCGCTTGCTCAAATGCCGCTAAACGCGAAGAAGTGCTTGGATCGCACATGTGTTTGTGGCCTTCTCTTGAGGCACGTCTTCTGCTCAAGACGAGGAAAGACCGCAAACGACGAGAACCTTCGTGCGCACTCATCAGTTGCCCATGTAGTCGAGTTTGCCGTCCGTGAATGAAAGTAGTCCGACATGGCCGTTGGTCTTGATCCACCAACTTTCCGACACGACTATCTTGCCGTCCGTACCGCGAGACTCGCTCCTGTCCTTCCTTTCCAAAGGGAGGCCCGGCCGATTCCTGAGTATCCCTTCCACTTGCGCCGTGGTCATCCCCACAACAATTCGGTTCTGGCGAAGGCCATCGGAAATTTCGATCCGAGAGTGCAAAGCTGCCTTTTCTTCACTAGACATCTCGCGAGCGACTTCGGGCGTCTCGTGCGCTGAAATTACAGGTGCAGGCGAAGATTTTTGCTGCCGTGCCGCTTCATCTGCGGCCTCCAGTTCAAGTCGGAGAACGCGATTCTCGGCTCGAAGCGTCTCCAACTCTTCCCGCTCGTTTTCGCTTAGTGGGGTGGCAGCGGCGCTGCGCGCGTCTCTCGCTGCCATGGCCTTCGTCTCTTTGTCCAATGCGGCGCGAGTTTCATCGCGCTCCTTTGCCAATTCAAGTTTGGCTTGCGCCTGCAACGTGCGTACGAACAGTTCTTCATCGGGTGTTTTCGGTATAATTGCTTTTGCTTTTGCGGCCTCGTAGTCAAAGATGCCAATGCTGCTCAGGACTTTCCGGTCTTTATCCCACATTGCCTTTCGGTGCCGCGATTTCCAGATATAAATACGGTTCATCCGACTAATGCGTAGGTAGTTTCGTGTAAAGCGAAGATTTTAAGTTTGAAGAAGTCGGGGTCTCGGAAGCCGTATGCTTGTCGTTGCATGGTTTTGATCTTGTTATTTGTGCCTTCCAATGGCCCGGTGGTGA
>DASRLH010000253.1:0-14721 GCA_035648595.1 Tepidisphaeraceae bacterium | reverse complement strand
GCAAGTCCGACGGCCCACCCGGCTGGCTCACCCTCTGGCGCGGATGGAATGACCTTCACCTGATGGTCATGGGCGCGCGGGCGGCTGGACTGGAAAAAATGTGACGAAAGATGAGGCGAGACGCCCGTGATACGATAACGGCTTTCTTCCCGCGGGAAAAATCACTGCGCGGGTTGGAGGAAGAAGTACGCGGCCCACCAGCTCACGGGCTATATTCCTACCTGAAGCTCTCATCATCCTCCGCCTGCTTTCGATGCCGCGCTCGCGTTCCCAGGAGAAACAAAACAAACGCGAGCATGGCGGCAAAAAAATAAAGGATGATCCGCGTTTCCGACAGAGAATGAGATTCCGAGCCGCGCCATGCGGTATAGGCCAGCACCCCGGCGATGATCAGAAACGAAAAGCTCAGCCGGCCCAGCCAGCGTCGGCGGCTCCAGAAGTTAAAGCCGGGTTCGTGGTTTTCCATTGACGCTCCGGGGCAACGGTCGTAGCCTTTATGGTATGACACGTCACTTACACTTAGCCAGATGGGTTGGATCGGCCTGCTGTCTGCTGTTGGTTTGGAGCGCCGGCGTGCGCGCCGAGCCGGCCCAGGCGGAATCAGAGGCGTCGCAATCCGGTGCATCGCAATCCAGCGTACCGACATCAACCCGGCCGGGATCGAGCCTGCAGGGCCGGATCGTGCTTGGGTCGATCCTGCGGGCGTGGGAAAATATCGTGGAGCCGGCCAGCGACACGGGCCCGCGCACCTTCGTGGCGCAGTTCAAGGTGAGCCGGGCGGATGGGCTTCCCAAGGCAGCCGCGGGAGCGACTGGGGAGATCGCGTTCCAAGCGCCCGATCATCTGCGCCTGTCGGCGGTGGTGGATGGTAATGAATACTCCATTGGCCGCGACGGCAACGAACTGTGGATGGATGAGCCGGGCAAGCATTTTGCCGTCCTTGGCCAGAACGGCATCGCCCCCTTCCGGGCCGAGCCGGCAAATCTGGACGCCACCGTCCTGGCTCCCTTCACGCTCCCGGTCAGCCGTACCCGGATCGCGCTGGCCAGCCTGATGCTGAACACGGAATTGCTCCCGTCGCAAAAAATCGCCGGCGACAAGTGCCAGGTGCTTCGCCTCGATCCCAAGGCCGTCGTGGCCGACCTGCTGCATTTTAAGGCGGGAACCGCCGACCTGTGGGTGCACGCCTCGGATCATCTGCCGGCCCGGATCACCTACGGCGACGGCAACAAAATCAACGTGCAAGTCGATTTCACGCAGGCCAAATACGTGCAGCCGTGGAACGCCGACCAATGGAAATTACACGCCAAGCCCGATGAGAAAGTGCAGACCGTTGCCCTTTCGCATCTCGTGAAGTTTCTGGAGCTGGCTCCCAGGATGATGACGGAAAAATGCCCGACCCTGCCGCCGGCAACCGGCGAAAGGCATGTGGTGGCCGTCGAGGGACAAGGCCGGCTCGAAATGATCGATGGCACGCGCGTGCTGTTCCTCAAGGGATCGCCCGAGCAGATGGGCCGCCAACACGGGACATTATTGAAGAAGGAGATTCATGCCGTTGCCAGCCGCATTTTATATGGCGTGGGCGTGGGGAGCAGTTTTGAGCGCGGGTCATGGTTCATCGGCGACATCGAAGCCGCCGAGGCCCGGCTTGAGCCGTTCATGGATAAACGCTATCTGCGAGAGGAAAACGCGATCGCCAAAGCCGCCGGCATGGACGTGCAGGAGGCGCGTCTCGCCAACTTCTTCCCCGAACTGTTCCACTGCACCGGCTTTGCCCTGATGGGCAAGGCCACAAAGGACGGCCACATCTACCATGGCCGGGTGCTGGACTACTTGAAGGGCGTGGGACTGGAGCAGAACGCCGTCGTCATCATTCATCAGCCCGATTACGGAAACGCCTGGGCAAATATCAGCTACGCCGGTTTCGTCGGCTCGGTGACGGCGATGAACGATAAAGGCATTTCCATCGGCGAGATGGGCGGGCGCGGGTCGGGCGACTGGGACGGCAAACCCATGGCCCACCTCATGCGCGAAGTCATGGAAAAGGCCAGCACGCTCGATGAGGCCGTCAAGATCATGCGCGACAGCCCGCGCACCTGCCAGTATTATTACGTGATCGCGGACGGCAAAGCGCACGATGCCATCGGCATTGCGGCCAACCCGCGCGAGTTCATCACGATCAAGCCAGGCGAATTCAATCCCCTGCTGCCGCATCCGCAACCCGACACCGTGCTGCTATCCGCCGGCAATCGTTACGAGGAACTGGCCAGCCGGGTGAAGGCCGGCACCGGAACCTTCGACGCCGATTCGGCGCGCCATCTGATGGACCCGCCGGTGTGCATGGAGAGCAACATTCAGTCGGTTCTCTTCGAGCCCGATACGCTGGATTTCTGGGTGGCGAATGCCGATTCGCAACATGTGGCCAGCCTGACGCGATATACGCATTACAACCTGAGGGATTTGCTCCGCGAGTCGAATCATGGCAAGACCGCATTGGCGCGGTGAGCCGGCTCGTTAGCCGTGCGCAATCGTGGGCTGTTGACGCACACCGCCAACAGCCGCGGAAGACGTTGTAATTCCGTGACTCGGTGTCATTCGTGGCTTTAGATTCTTTAACGTGACACCTCCTGTGACGCCATGAACACATCCCGCCGATCCTCAACCTCCTGAAGCGCATCGAGAATCTTATCGCGGCCATCGGCGGTGAGGGCGACGGTGACGGAGAACGTCCCGTCATGCCCGATGGCGGGGAATGCCACGCCAGCCGGATCGAGCAGCATCCGCGCCAGTGCCTGGGCCTCGCGGGGATGCGACCCGGGATCATCCAGATAGTCGGCCAGCGAATCGGGAAGTTTGTCCAACGAGCCGGCAATCAGGAAAACGGTGACGTACGTCTGCATGACCGCCCGCCCGTGAATCCCCTTGTCCATCGGGCGCAGGCGCCAGAGCGGATTGTCCTCCAGCAGTTGCAAGCCATCCTGTGAAGCAAACAGCAGGTATGATCCGTCGGCGGAGCAGAGGATGATCGCATCGCCCATCGAAAGATAGCAGATTTGGTCTTCATCCAGTTCTCGCGACGTGGCGACGGACGGGTGGGCGTGAAAATCGAAACGGATGCGAACGTCCCGGCCCTCCATTCCAAAGGGAAAACCAATTGGCCTGGCCGCCGGCCTTGCGGCAACCGCTGGCCGCGCGTGGGCACATCCGGCGGCGGATATTGCCGCCAGCAGAATTGCCAACGCGATGATGTGCCCGCGATTCGGCATGTTCGCTGCGTTTACTCCACTACGATTTCCAGGGCCGCGACTTCTCGTTGACCCACGCACCCGCGAACATCGTAAAGAAACTACGGGTCTACAGGCGCCCCGATGAAACAAGCCGCACGAATACCCGTTATAATACTGCCGCGCGTCTGCGCCCAAAAGGAGACTATCCCAATGCCATCCCCATTCCCCGGCATGGATCCCTACCTCGAGCGCGAGGAAGTGTGGCACGACTTTCACGAGCGGTTCATCCCGTACGCGGCCGCGATGCTGACCCCGCAGGTTCGTCCCCAATACATCGTGAAGCTGGACGAGCACGTCTATATTCACGAGCTGCCCGCGGACGATCGTCGGCTGATTGGCCGGTCCGATGTCTCCCTGAGCCGCGATCCGCGACGCGTCCCCACGGCGGGCGCGGCCATCGTTACCGCCGCGCCCGCCCATGCCCGAGTTCCAACTCTGGCGATCGACGAAGAGCGATTGTCTTATATTGAAATCCGCGACCGCGATGATCTACAGGTTGTCACCGTGATCGAATTGCTGAGCCCATCCAACAAGCACTCAGGCCGAAGGGAATACCTGATGAAGCGTCGCGCATATCTGGAGAGCGGCATCCGGCTGGTTGGAAATCGATCTGCTTCGCGGCGGCCCCCGCATGCCAATCGAGGAAATGCCCGCTTGCGACTATTATGCCATGGTGGCCCGGCCCGAGGAGTTGCCGGAAGTCGGCATCTGGCCCATGCACCTGCGCGCTGCCTTGCCTGAAATCGCCATACCGCTGCGCGAACCGGGCCACAACGTGAAATTGAACTTGCGGGAATTGTTCGGACAGATTTACGACGCGGCGGGATATTTGGACTACATCTATCGCGCGTTGCCCGATCCTCCGCTGAGCGACCCGGACATGGACTGGGCGCGGCAACTTTTGCCGGCATAAGAAAGACAGGCGAGAAAAATGCCATCTCCATTTCCCGGAATGAACCCATACCTGGAAGCTCCGGGCGTGTGGCATAAGTTTCATAATCATTTCTGCACGCGCTGCCTGGAAGCGCTCGATCCGCAGGTGGCGCCAAAGTACATCGTTGACGTCGACGAGAATGTGTATCTTCATGAGTTGCCGGCAGACCAACGGCGGCTTGCGGGACGACCCGATGTCTTTGTGTCGCGGCGCGGCATTGCCGCTCCCGCGGCCCCATCTGCCGCGTCTTTGACCGCTCCGATGTATGCGCAAATCCCCAGCCTCGCGGTTGATGAAGAGCGACTGCCCTATCTTAGGATCCTGGATCGCCAAAGCCGGGAAGTCATCAGCGTGATCGAGTTGTTGAGCCCATCAAATAAAAGCACGGACAGGCGGCAATACGTTGCCAAGCGCCAGCAATACATGGATGCGGGCGTGGCTCTGGTGGAAATCGATCTGCTCCGCGCCGGCGCGCGGATGCCGGTGGATGAACCGCCGGTATGTGATTATTGCGTGATGGTGTTCCGCCCGCAGGAATCGCCGCGCATTGGAATCTGGCCAATCAACCTGCGCAGCCCGCTTCCAGAGATCCCCGTTCCGCTGCGCGCCGGCGAGCCGGACGCGAAGCTCGCGTTGCAACCGCTGCTTCACCTTGTCTACGGCACCGGCGGGTATGAGCGATACATCTACGAGAATGAGCTTGAGCCGCCGCTTGCGCCGCAAGACCTGCTATGGGCCAGCGAAATTCTGGCGGCAAATACGCCACGATAATCGCAGGTCATTTCTTCGCCACCGCGTACAAATGCCCCATCGTCGCGACGTAGAGCGTCCCATTGGCGGCGGTCGCGGTGCCGGCAATGCCCTCGCCCAGGTCGATGGTGCTCAGGACCTTTTTCTCCCGGCTCGCGGCCAGCACCACGAATTCCCCGCGCCGCGTGCCCACGTACACTTTTCCGTCGGCGACCAGTGTTGAAGCCCAGATTTCGCCGCCGCTGATTTTTTGCGTCCAGATCGGCTTGCCGGTCTGGGCGTCCACGCAATGGACCATGCCGCCGCAGTCGGTTGCGAAGACCATCCCATCGTAAACAGCCGGCGTGGCGCATGTGTCTTTCGACAGCGGATACAACCAGAGCAGGGCGCTTTGAGTGACGTCGCCGGTTTTGCCGGGGTCGATGCACTTGATCCATCCCTGCCGCTTGCCCCACCACAGATCCCCGCCGCAGGTGACGTAGATGCGTCCGTGATCGAACACCGGCATACCCATGATGACGCTGGGGCTTTGCTTGCGGTTGCCGACGTATTTGTGGATGTCCTGCTTGGGGGCGGTCGGGTCACAATCGAATTTCCAGACATTATGCAGCTTGGCGACTTCGCCCGCCGGCGGAAGCGCCTTGAGCGCATCGAAGGCATAGCAGATGCCATCATCTCCGCCAAAGAAGATCAGCCGCCGGCCATTGACTTCACCCAGCGCCGGCGAAGACCAGGTGCAGTGAAAGATGTTGGGGCCGATGCGCTGATCGTCGCGCGCGACGATGCGGCCAGTCTTCTTGTCCAACACCACCAGACTCGGCGCATCGGGGCTGCGGATGACGCGATGCGTATTGTCAACGCCGTTGCAAGAGTTGACGTAGAGCAGATCGCCGTCGATCAGGATGGAGCCGTGCACCTGGTCGTGTGTATGAATGCCGGCTTGCGAAACCAGGTCGGTAAGCCAGATGATGTCGGCGTCTTTTGGGCCCGGCTCGATGGGCGGCATGCCGCGCGGGGCGAGGTGTTTAGCTTCGTCCTTGTAAGGCCCATCGTTGCCGTTGGCCATACCCAGCAAGTCCAGGCAAACGACTTCGCCGCGGTTGGTGAGGGTGTAGACGCGATTGCCCTCGACGGTTGGCGCCGAGGCCATGCCCGCCTGCGGCCAATCGAGGTACGGGTCGTGCTCATCGGCCGACAGCTTCGGCACCACCAGTTGCCAGACCAGATGCCCGTCTTTCTCGTCGAGGCACATCAACACGCCGCGATCACCCTGCTGCCGGGGATCGCGCGGTTTTTCGTTGTTGGTCCCGATGAAAACGCGCCCCGATGCAACGATCGGCGTCGCATAGCTCTGTGTGCCAAGCTCGGCGACCCATTTAATGTTTTTGCCGGTCGCGGGATCGAACGAGTCGGGCAATCCCTTCTCATCGGACACCATGTTCCGCGTGTCCTTCCGGCCCCATTGCGGCTGGTCCGCCGCCGGCGCTGGCGGCGCGGCTAATCCCGCCGCAAGCAAACCCGCGACAGCCCAAAATCTCCGGCAATTGATACGGTTCATGCCGGCATTCTATAGGACCGCGCGCGATTATGCGCCGCCGATGGTATAATCAACCCATGACCGCCGCCCAATCCCACCCAGCGCCGCATCCGCCCCGGCGTCCCGCGATTCCCCCGCTTGAAAACGGAGATCGTCTCAAGCGCGCCGAGTTTGAGCGCCGGTACACGGCGATGCCGCACGTCAAAGGAGCGGAGCTCATCGGAGGGATCGTTTATATGCCATCTCCCGTTCGTTTCGCACGGCATGGCCAGCCGCACGCGCTGCTGGTGACCTGGGTAGGTTATTACGTTGGCCGAACCTCGGGGCTGGGCGGTTTTGCCGACAATGCCACGTTGCGTCCGTAAGTCGGTTAATTGGTCTGTTCTCAAATCACGGGATTCCGTCACGCGCCGGTGGAGATTTTTGGCGGCCTGCCCGAAGGGCCGCGTGCAAACTGCGTATTGGAGCACATTGGCGTACACTAACGAAAGTCGGTGTCCGGGCGTATCGACCTTTGGGCATTCACAAGGGGCTTCATGTTCCAAGTCGGCTGTGCGTGCGGAAAGGCAATCGAGGTTCACGAGACGTCCGTGGGCGAGCCCATCCGCTGCGCGCACTGCGGCCGGGAAATCGTGAGTGTCTCCGCCGAGGCGCTGGCGGAAGGCGCGGGAATTGGAGATTTCGACGGCGCCCTCATCGTCACCAGCGGCCCCACCCGGCTCGGCCAGATCATCGCCCTGGGCGGCTGCGCGGACATCGGTATCGGAAAGCAAACCGGCAACCCGATCCTCCTGCCGGGAATGCAAGTTTCGCGTTCACACTGCAAACTGATTCGGCTCGATTTCGGCCCCTCGCGTTGGACGCTGCAAGACAACGCCAGCACCAATGGCGTCTACGTCAACGCGCAGCGCGTCACGAGCCACGAATTGCGGGATGGCGATGAGATACTGATTGGCGATTACGAATTCAAATATCGACTGGCAGTCGAAGCGCCGGCGGCCAATGCCGGCGTCGAAGCCCAAGTCGATACCCATGTGGATGGCAAGGTGGGTGCCGACGCGGATGCCGATTTGATTCCGCTTGCCGCCCCCGTTGCCGCGAAGGCGCAGCTTCTGCCCAAGCCGGCGCCGGCCGGCCCGGCGCTTCCGAAACGTCCCTGCCCCAGTTGCGGGCGCATGCTTGCCGGGCGCGCCAAGATCTGCGTGGATTGCGGCATCCATATCGACACCGGCAAGCCGTTGCTCATGTCCGAAGGGCTTGACGAAAATGTCGTGCACGGCAATGCGCAAACCGTCATCTGGTGGGTGAGTTGGTTACTGTGGGTGACCCCCCTGCCGATTCCCCTCGCGTCGTCGGCATATGGAAAGTTCAAGCCCTACGCCATCTGGACCATCGCCGCCATCACCATCGTGGCGAGCCTCGCATTTCTGATCGCCTCCTGGAGTGACAAGGACACATCGGCCAAGGCACTGATGCTCTGGCCGCCCAACGTCAATTACTCAATCGCCGCCGACACGCTCATCAAGCGACTGGAGCACACGCCCGGCGAACTGTCCGATCGCATTCGCCAGGAAACCGCGCCGGATTCAACGGATTCGCCCGACGGACAAAAGTCCCGCGATGAACTCCGTGAAGCCGTCGCGATAAGCCTGCGCGAGAACGGGCACTCCTTTCACCCCTGGCAACTTCTCACGCACGCATTCCTTCACGATACCGGCTCGGTTCTGGGGTTCGTCCTTCACCTTGGCGGCAATCTGCTGTTTCTGCTTGTGTTCGGCTCGCGCGTAAATGCGATCATCGGGAACCTCGCCACCGCCATCATCTACCCATTGCTGGCGATCGCAGCGGCGTCGTTATATTTGTTGTCCCTGCCCGCCGGTCATTTCGGGCCCATGCTCGGCGCCTCGGGGGCGATCAATGGCCTGGCTGGCATGTACCTGGTGCTCGTTCCCGCCCACCGCGTCTACTGCGCGATGTGGATGCGCCTCTGGACTTTCTGGTTGTTGTTCCGCAGCTACTTCGCGCTCAAGATATTCGCATTGCGGGGATTCTGGCTGCTGTTGATTTACCTCGCGTGGGACACGCTGATGGTCCTGTTCAACAGCGAAGATGGCACCGCGCACTGGGCGCACATCGGCGGATTCCTCACCGGTGTTGCCATCGGACTGATCCTCCTGATCTCCCGCCAATTCGATTGCCGCAACGGCGACGTTCTCTCGCTTATGCTCGGCAAGCGCGCCTGGCCGCTGATCGGCAAGCCGAGCCGCTGGGCGGCGGAGGCTAACCGATGACTGACCCAGTCAACTTTCCGGAATCGGGCCAACCTCCCAGATGCCTCGATTGCGGATACATCCTGCTCGGATTATCCGCCGGTAACTGTCCCGAATGCGGCAAATTTTTCGATCCCGCGCATCCTGCCACTTGGACCACCAAGCCCCTCTTCGTGCGGTGGAAATTTTGGCTGCCGGGCTTCTTGCTCGCCTGTGGCGGCGGGACTCTGCTGTACGTATTCCTGATTTGGGTCGCCGGATGGGGGCTGGCCGTCACACTTGTCGCGCCTTTCGCCATTGGAACGGTGGTGGGATACGGCACGACGGTGCGGCCCTTTGTGCTGGTGCTGCTGGCGATCGGCGCGACCATTATCATCATCTTCACGTTAGTGGGCATGGGCTTGGCGGGGACATTCTGCGGCCTCGTTCTCGCCTCCATCACGCTGGGGCCGATGCTCGTCGGCGCCGCATCAGGCGCGCTTCTGCGCGTGGCGCTCAAGCAAACCCGTTTCCAGCAGCGCGGGTATCTGCCCATCCTGATTCTCGCGATTTGCGTCGGCTTGCTGGGACTCCTGGAGCGCGCGATTCATACGCCATACGCAATCGAGCGTGTCGTCACTTCCGTGGAAATTCCGGCGCCGATTGGCCGCACATGGAACGCGGTGATGTTGTACGAGCAGGTGCATCATCGTCCGCCCTGGCTGTTGCGATTTGGCCTGCCGCGCCCGCTCTACACGCGCGGCAGCATGGAACATGTCGGCGACGTCAAGGTGTGCGTTTACACCAAGGGGCGGCTGGTCAAGCGCATAACCGGGCGCGTGCCCGAGCGCAGATTGGCCTTTGACGTGATCGGCCAGATCAACATCGAGAATCACGATGTCCGCCTCGTCGATGGCAGCTTCGACTTTGCTCCCGATGGACCGACCCAAACCCGCATCACGCTGACCACGCGGTACGAACCCAAACTGGGCCCGCGCTGGGTCTGGCGTCCCGCCGAGCGACTCGCGGTCCACGCACTGCACAAGCACGTCCTGGAAGGCATGCGGCAAAAGGCGACCGAGCCATGAGCGTGCGCGTGAATCGGCGCGGCGTCGTCGATTGCCGGGCGACGCTGGATATTCCGCTGAGCGCCACCAGCATCTGGGGCCAGTTGCGCGATTTCCGCCGATACGCACGCCACGATTTTTTTCACGCCGAGATGACCCTCGACGGCGGCATCCCCCGCGCCGGCGCGGCCCTCACACTATGCCATCGCTACGCGGGGTTTCGGGTCGATCGCGTCGGCCGCATCCTCATCTGGCGAGAAGGCGTCGGCTACAGCTTCAGCGA
The DNA here is from genome assembly GCA_035648595.1 of Tepidisphaeraceae bacterium. Classification (GTDB taxonomy): domain Bacteria; phylum Planctomycetota; class Phycisphaerae; order Tepidisphaerales; family Tepidisphaeraceae; genus RYN-428. The sequence continues at coordinate 4,614 of DASRLH010000253.1, read as the reverse complement.
TCTGTCCACCCGCGGCCCGCGCGCCGGCTTTCCCCATGTCCTGAGCTATCGGTTACAGCCCGCCGGCCAATCCTCCTGCCGACTGCACATCCGCGTCCGCGGCTTATGGACCGCCCGCCATGTTCCGCGCTGGGCGGCATGGCTTTGGCTGACGTGGGTCTTTGGCCATATCGTGCGAAACGTGCGGAATGAATTGATGATCTTCCAGATTTGGCGCCGGCAACGCGGGCTGCCTCGTGCATGCAGTGGCGTGTCGGACACGCAAACAGATTCCGGATCCTCGCCGGCCCAGTGATCGACGATCTTGGTTTGCAAACGCTCAAAATGGTGGGGCAGACATTCTGCCTGCCACGAGTCCGTAAGGGGGGCATTCTTGCCCCCTGAGCGATTCGAATCGTCTGCCGCAAGCCCCCTTACTCTTTCCAAGCCGCGGCTCCCCCGGCATACTCCATCGCCTCATGCCCAGGCCCGTTGCGTCGAGTCCATCGGTTGTGTTGTCGCTGCCGCACAGCGGGCTGGGTGTGCGGGAATTCTATTCGATGCACTTTCTGGGGGCGCTGTTTCCGTTGACGGCGGGCCTGCTGCTGTACGGTTGGCGGGCCGCGGGGGTGGTGCTGATGGTTTGCATGTCCACGATACTGGGCATCGCGATTTGGCGGCGCATCGGCCCGCGCGGACGCCAACTTTCCTATCCGCATGGCGTGTGGCTTGGGCTGCTCCTGGCCCTGATGCTTCCCGCGCACCTCTTCAGCGACGGCGACATCGCCGGCAGCGCGGCGCCCTGGATGGTGCTGCCGGCCGCCGGACTTTTGTTGGCGATTTTTTTGTGGCTGCTGGGCGGACTGGGATCAGGGCGGGTGCATCCGGTGCTTGTCACATATTTGCTGCTGGCGGCGGTGTTCGTGGAATTGATCGTGCCGCACTGGGTATTGCAGCGCAATCACATGCTGGTCGGCGATGTGCTCAAGGGCAGGCCCGCCGACGCCCGGCTGGTGCGCAGCGAGCCCTGGTCGAGCCGGCCCACCATCGCCGGGCAGGACGCCGAATCCAGCGAGCCGGCCAGCGAGGCGCTGTCGCGTTACACCAGCGGCCGCGAGAAGCCGCCGCGCGGCTGGCTGCCGCTACAGAGCCTTCTGCGCGACAACCTTCCGCCGCTGGAAGATCTCATCGTCGCCGGACATCCGGGCCCCATCGGCGCCAGCAGCGCGGTCGCGGTCATCATCGGCGGCCTGTTCCTGCTCTATCGCGGCGTGATCGACGTGCGCATCCCGGTCATCATCATCCTCGTGCAGTTTCTCGCCCTCGTCGTTCTCCCCGTGCCCGCGGGCATCACCCCCCATACCCAATGGCATTGGATCGTGGCGCGCCGATCACAGGTTGGCTGGGCCACCGGCATCACCTTCGCCAACTACGAGTTGATGGCCTCCCCCGCGTTATTCATGGCATTTTTTCTGGCGACCTCTCCCTCCATCCGCCCGATGGCCCGCCGCGCCCGGGTGATTTACGCGGCTCTGGCCGGGGCGCTATGCGCGGCCCTGCAACTGTATCTGGGCGTGTCCTTCGCTCCGTATCTGGCCCTTCTGCTGGCCAGCGTCCTGACGCCGCTGTTGGACAAATGGTTCAGGCCCAGGGCGCTCGTGTGAGCGGCGGCGCTGGTCGGGTTTTCAGATGCCGCCTGAACGCAGCGGGCTTCGGCGCATGGGTGCGTGACACTCGGCGCTCGGGTGTAACTCGTGTTTGTGGCGACTTGGTGGGGCAGACATTCCTGTCTGCCCGTTCGCCGCAGGGACATTCTTGTCCCTTCCTCATTTCTTCGGGTCGGTTCGGCGGGGTGAGTACACCCCGCACTCGCCGACCCGAGGCAGACAAAAATGTCCGCCCCACCAGGGAGGGACCGCCACAATCGGGCGCTACACCCCGGCGCTCAGCGGATGTCTCGGAGGTATTGCGACCGGTCCGCTCCCCGGCTATCGTGTGCGACTCGTTTTCCCGCAGTGTCGGCAGACAAACCATCTGCCGACGTGGGACGTAATATTACATTGACGGCAATTGGCTGACGTTCCGCGAAGGTCGCGGCACGCACGCCAGGCCAGGGAGCATGACCGTGAGATCGAAAATCCATCCGCGTTACCAGATTTGTGCCGTTCACTGTGCCTGCGGCAACACCTTCACCACCCGCAGCACCCGCGCGAAGATCAACGTCGATATTTGCAGCGCCTGCCATCCATTTTTCACCGGAAAGCAGAAGTTTGTCGATACCGCCGGCCGGGTGGAGCGGTTCAGCAAGAAATTCGGGGGAACGTATAGTTTCCAGAAGAGCGCCGGCGGCGTCGCGGCGCCGGCGCCCGTTGCCGCGGGGGCGGCAAAATAATTCCAGCAAGGGTCCGGCGAGCCCCCGTCAAATGCCGGATGGCGGCGTCGGTTTTGCGCCGCGGCATTTGGAGGCAGCGTGAGGCAAGTCCGCGTTTCGGCGCCAAAATGGCGTGGGGTGATGCTCGTCGGTTGCGCGATCGCGATGGCGGGTTGCCAATCACATCCCACCACGTTTGGCAAACCTCCCGCCTCCACCGGGCCCATCGCCACCGGGCTGATGGCGCCTCGGCCGTTGCAGTCGGTGGATGCCTGGTGCGATCCGCCGGTCGGCTGGAAGCCCGACCCGCTTCGGATTGACGCGCAGCATGCGCACGAAGTATGGGCCAGCCCCAGCCGTCAGACGGCGTACGGCGTGGTGCTCATCCACCTGCCATTGCCGTTCATTGGGCCAAACCTGATTATCCCTGGATTTCTCAATCACCTGCGAGCCAAGGACCATAAGGCGGAATTGATCAGCAAAGAGGATGCGCCGGATCTTCCGGGCGCGCGGTTCGTGGCCGAAAGCGGGAAATTTCATATCAACGTGAATCTCATCGTTCACGGCTGGAGCGCCTGGGCCGTCTACACCGGCACCCTGCTCACCAAGCCCGTGAACGCCGCCGAATTGAAACTCGCGCGCGAAGCCGTTGATAACACCCGTGTCTCACTGCCGGATGAAGTGGCCAGGACAGCGCGAAAGTCGGCGGCGAGCGAAAACTAAGCATTTTGAAAAGCACATCCGTAGGGTTCGCTTCAGCGAACGCCGCCGGTATCACACGTCGGAACAGCGTCCGCTGAAGCGGACCCTACGCGAGCCCAACCCGCACTTGATATTTGGAAGCAAGTCGATCAATTCTGCAACGCCTTGTGATACTGATCCATCAGCGCCCGGCGGCTGATCAGCCCAATGACGTGGGTCGGACGCGCGCTCAAGCAGACCGGCAGCCGCGCAACTTCGTAGCGCGAGAAGATTTCCAGGACGCCCGCCAGATCATCCGTGTTTTTGACCATCGGCAAATCCGATCGCACCAGATCTCCGGCCAGCAGCAGAGGAATCGCCTCGCGCTCGAGCAGCGCGGTTTTGATGTCGTCGGCGACCACCATGCCGGCGTAAGTGCCATCGTCGTTGTTCACCACGAAATCGGTTGCGCCGGTGGCGGCGGTGAGATCGACCAGCCTTTGAAGCGGGGTTGTCGCCCGCAGCGAAGTGGCCGGCTCCAGGGTCACCTGCTCGACGGGGATTCGGCGGAGCACGGTGAGGTCGGCGCCGGTTCCGATGCGTACGCCGCGCCGGCGAAGCGTGAGCGTGTAGATCGAATCCGGGAAGATCATGCGGGCCACGCCCGTGGCGACCACGCAGGCCAGCATGGCCGGCAGAATGATGTTGCGCTGCTCGGTGACCTCGGAAAGAATGAGAATGGAAGACAACGGCCCATGCACCACCGCCGCCAGCACCGCCCCCATGCCGACGATGGCGTAAAAGCTGGGCGGATAGCCATGGCTGATTCCCAACTTCTGAATGGCCACGCCCAGAAACGCGCCGGTCGTCGCGCCGAGAAACAACGAAGGCGCGATGATTCCCCCCGCCCCGCCGCTGCCCAGGGTTAGGCATGTGCCGACGATTTTTGCCAGGCATAGAAACAGCAACAGCGCGAGCAGCGCCATGCGGCCATGGCTGAAGGTGGTATAGAACACGCCGTCCAGCAGGAGCTGCACGGCTCCGTATCCATCGCCAAAGAAGGCGGGCATTGGGTAGTTCCCAAACTCGACGGGCTTGGACTGGTGGAGCATGAGCCAGCCGAACACCATGACATAAATGACCCCGATCACCCCGAGAAGCGCGCCTCCGGCGGCGGGCCGTAGTTCGCGGCGCAGGGGCAGATGGTGGAATGCTTCTTCGGTCCAGTACATCAGGCGGGTCATCCCCGCGCCCGCCGCCCCGCACAGGAGGCCCAGGATCAGCAGGCTCGGCACGGTTCCCCAATCCACCTCCGCGATGGTCGCCAGCGCATTCCGCGGAAGCACGAAGATGGCATGCGCCTGCTCGTGCAGGACATGCTTGATCAGCGCACGAAGCGTCACATTGGCGATCACGCTGGCGAGCACGACCGGCGCGAACGCGCGAATGGAGAAATCGAGGAGGATCACCTCCAGCGTGAACAGCACGCCGCCGATGGGCGCATCGAAAATCGCGCTGATTCCCGCCGCCGATCCGCAGGCCACCAGTATCGGCATATGGGCGCGGGCCACCTGGAACAGCAT
>DASRLH010000252.1:0-4422 GCA_035648595.1 Tepidisphaeraceae bacterium | reverse complement strand
ATGCTGCTGTCGGCGGCAAGCGATTCCACTCCGCCCGACCCGATCGCCGTCACATGGTAGGTTACGTTTGTTCCCGCGGGCGCGAAACCATCGGTATAGGAGAAAGTGCCCAGCGGGCTGCTATTGAGCTTGGCGAAGGCGCTGCCACCCGAGGAGCGGTAGATGTTATAGCCGCTAGCGCCGGGCACCGGCGCCCATTGTACGGCGACGCCGCTTCCATCAAGGGTTGATTGAATGTCGGCGGGCGTGGCCGGCAGGCCGGCCTCGGCCATGTTGCTCACAAGATAAACATTGTCCTGAAAATCGGAATTGTCGAACGGGCCATTCTGATAGTCCATCGCCATGATCCAGGTATTGGCGATGATATTGCCGTTGCCATCGCGAGCCGGCCAGAAGCGGACGGCATGGCCTTCGCGATGGTAGGTGTTGATATCGACGGTGTTCAGCGCGTCCTCGCTGTGCTCCCCGTCGAGATACCAGCCGAACGTGCCGGTGGGCATGAACGTCGCCTCGGCGGGCGCGGTTGTGGATCCCTTAAGCGTCGGCAATACCGACTGGCTTTCCCCGGTCTGATGTTGGAACAGGAAATGGTTGGTGTTGCTTCCCTGCGTGTACCACTCGACCGCCGCGGCCGTCGGTTCGCCGCTGGTGGTATCCACCTGGTTGTGGTATGCGGCCAGTTGCCGGATGGAAATGGGCTGCGAAGTATCGGCGATGTTCCACAGCCCCGAATTCACTTCCTCGCCGTAGTAGGTGGCGGTGCTGCCGTTGGGGTAGTTGGGCTGAAACGTATTGGAGATGTCGGTGCCATAGCCATACAGCAAATTGGTGAGCGTTTGCAGGCCCGGCTCATTTTCATGCTCGCTCTGATACTGCCAATAGCCCGACAGTTGCACGGCGCGGTTGGGGTTGACCGGATCATTGGTGGCGATGGAGAGTGTTCCATTCCACACGCCCCCCGCCGCCTGCACCGAAATGCCGTTGGTGGTCGCGGTGTCGTTGGTCTGGTTGTTGGTATGGGATGGATCGGTACTGGCGATGAACTTAATCGTAATGTCGAGCGTGGCGCCGGGCGCGATGCTGGTTCCGGCTGCCGGCGGATTCATAAGCGCCCAGTTGGCGGGATCCGAAAGGGTGAGCGATTGAATAATCAGCGGCTGATCTCCGGAGTTGTGGAGCCGCACCGTGCCGGTGTCATGCACCACTTCGGTGGTGGAGGCGCTGGGGATTTGGTTGCGGTTGAAGACCAGGTGGGTGTTGGAGGGAGTCTCGTCCAAGTTCTCCAATCCCAAGACCGGCGCGCTCACCGCGTCGGCGGCGGGCTTCACGTTGCGGAGGATGCCGACGAAATTGACGAAGCTGTTGAAGGTCGTGGCGTTGTAATCCTCGGCGCCTACCACATACGCATTGGGAACCACGCTTTTATCCGGGTTTTCCAATGGGAAGAAGCGGAACTTGCGCGGATGGGCCGGATCGAGCGGCGTGTTAAACACATCCTCGCTGTAGTGCGTATCAGGCAGGCTGCTGCCGGTGGAGATTCCGGGGAATGTGGCATACAAACTGAACGTGGCGCCGCCGGGGTCGAAGCTCGTCGCCCCAAGCAAACTGGGGTTCATGGTCTGATCGTCGGCGTTGCTGATGGCGAACAATTCGGTGGGGTTGGTGGCATCGCCCGGCGTGTAATATCCAAAGCGCAGGCTGGGCTGGGCGGAGGCATTAAAGCTGGCCAGCGGCGTGAGCGTCACCGGCCCAGGGCCGGCTTTCGCCATCCGCGACATCGCAATTTCCTGGCTCGTCGGGTCCGGGCTTTCCGGATAGGTGGGGTTCGATGCGTTCACGTCATTGGGCCCGGCGCCAACGATGGTTGGGATGTTGAACGAGCGCAGTACCTGCACCAGCGACGGCTGATCATATCCGAACTGCCCGGCCGTGCCGACGCCGTGCAGGCTGATCGTGGTGGTCGGGTGAGCCGGGTCGTCGCTCTGAAGTTGCAACAGCGCCGATTCCAGGCTGACGGTGGCGGCGGTGAACCGCACCTGCAACGCCGCCGACTGCCCGGGCGCGATGCTCGCGGGAAAACTGCCGGCGTTGGTAATCGCGAAGTCGCCGGCGTTTGGCGCCGGGGCGGTCGGATCATTGAGGATGGCCGGGGCGCTGGAAAATGTCAGCGTTGCCGATCCGGTGTTGGTGATCGTGACGGTATCCACCCGGCTCGGCGCGGCGCCGCTATGGCCGGCGGCCACCGTATTAAACGCCAGCACGGATTTGTCCGGCGTAAGCTGCGCGCCGGGCGTGGCGGGCCGCAACAATGTGAGGCGCTGGCCGCCCAGTTCAGCGACATAGATGTTGCCGGTGTTGGGGTCTTCCGTGAGATCGACCGGATTGATGAAATTCGTCAGGCCCGAAACGGTTCGATCCGCCGACACAATGTTTCCATTGCCATCGGTGGACAACACCGCAATGTCATCCCCGGCGCTGTACTCGGCCACCAGCAGCTTGCCGTCGAGTGCTCCGTTGAACGCGGTGCCGTGGTACTGAATGATGCCATCCGGCGAGCGATGCTGGCCAAAGTCGTAGGCGTAACCCCGGTAGTTGGCATCCGGCTGGGTGCCGACGGGGTATGCGGTGAACTCCGCCGGATCGACGCCGGCGGTGGGGTTGCCGCCGTCCAATACATACTCGCCGCGCGTGGGGTTGGGATGTCCGTAGTAGCCGCCCTGGACGATCTTGTACATGTAATCGTCTTCGGTCTGCTGCACATTGGTAAGCGCCGGCACATTGGGGCCGGAGTACGGCGCGCCGGTATCGAGGCGCGGGCCGTTGATTTGATTGGGATCGGTGCTGCTAAACGCCGGCGTATTGCCGCCGGTGCTGGAGCCATTCATGGGCGCCCAGAGGGTGCCGTTGGAATCGAACAGCAGGCTATAAACATTTCGAATACCGTCGGCATAAATCGTCAACGGAGCGCCGGCGGCGAAGGGGTTATAGCTTCCCCCGGCGTCAATGGTCTTGGCATCCAGCGGTGTGCCGGGCGTCACCTTCGTGACATCCAGCCGCAGAATAGCGCCCGTGAGCAGATGCTCGGGACGGTTGCCCCAGGTGGTGTCGGGCGCGCCGTAGGCGTTATTCCCCGCCTGGCAGAAATATAGCGCGCCATCGGGACCAAAGACCGGCTGATCGTTTACATGGTCCGCCACCGATCGCGGCAGGTTGACGACGGCATCCTGCACGGTTCCCAGATCCGGCCCGCTCATGACCGTCAGCTTGCCGGTGAAGTCCGGGCCATTGGTCGCGCCCGACAGGGCGTAGTAGGTATCGCTGACCCAAATGCGCAGGCTGGAGGCAGTGGATGCCGGGTCGAAGGCAAAGCCGGTGATCAGGCGATTTCCGCCATTGGCCTGTTGCAGCGACGTAATCACCTCCGGCAGGGAAAGCGTGCCATCGGCGGCAATCACATATCGAAAAATCCGCCCGTCCTCGGTGGAGGCATACAGCTCCTTGTCGGGCCCGATGCGTACGCAGGTGAACTTGGTGCCGGTGGTGGTGGGCAGCGGCACCTTCGTAAACGCCAAATTCGGATCGAGCGTCCCGCCCGCCGTGCCGGTGGTGAACGATTCGCCATACGCGATGAAACTCGCCCCCGAAACATCCTTCACGCCCGCCGAGACGGCAAACGTGTAGGCGGTATTCGCGTCCAGCAGCACGGAGGGCTGCAGGATGATCGCATCCCCGCCGCCTGTCGTATTCACAACCGCCGGTATGACCGAATTGTCGGTATTACGAATGAGCGTGACGGTCGATGAAGTGACCGTGGAGGGATCGAGCCGGCCATTGGGCAGCGAAAGGTTGGCGGTGATCGACGCATCGCGCGACACGCCCGCGGCCCCCGAGGCGGGCGCAACGGTGGTGATCGACGGCTGCGTCTGGATGGATTCCACCACATAGCGCGGCGCGGCGGCCGCGACCGCGGAGGTTATTGCCGACGACGACAACAGTTGCCGGCGCTCAAGTTGTTCGACCATCGCCGGGCGGGCCCGGCGTTTTTTCGATGCGTTTGCAAGTCGGCTTTTTGCCATCATGTCGCGTTCCTCTGCTCCTGGCTTTCCCTTGTTCCTGTGCCACGCCGGCAAGGATTTCTTCCGGGATCGCCCTCGATCAGCGGCCTCAACGGCGTTGGGCCGCCACTATCCATTGTAAGCCAATAGCACGCTAGTCGCGCTGGGGCATAAAGGCGATAGCGAAAGTGTGCCGGTGCGGCGGCTGGGCAATTGAGGAACCTTGTCGTATCACGGGCGTCCCGCCACAGGCGTCCGGGATTTTGCTTGGCGTGACAATAGCAATAATCTGCATTGCGCCAGCCGTTGGTTTGTGTCATGCTGCCCGCGTGGCATTCGAGCCTGCTCAATCCTCGGTTCCCGGCTC
>DASRLH010000251.1:0-17247 GCA_035648595.1 Tepidisphaeraceae bacterium | reverse complement strand
CGAGCCGGGAACCGAGGATTGAGCAGGCTCGAATGCCACGCGGGCAGCATGACACAAACCAACGGCTGGCGCAATGCAGATTATTGCTATTGTCACGCCAAGCAAAATCCCGGACGCCTGTGGCGGGACGCCCGTGTCACGCTAAAAGAATCTGAAACAACGCATGATATAACGAGGCGTACGATCGCGGCTCAGGCGACGCGCATATATGGGTGAGGATGGGCGGTGATGTTTGGCGTGATGGGGGGCGCTTCAACGGCGCGAACATTGGCGGGAACGCGCGGACGGGCGGCGGATAAGCGGGCCTGCGCCTGCTCCAGGCGGGTGAACGCCTCGTCGGAAACATGCCGAAGCCAATCGGCGACGATGGGCCGGCTTACGCGGTTGGCCCCCTGCTCGCACCACTCGCGCAGCCGCAGGCTCAGCTTCAAAGAGGCCAGCGACGAAGTGCGATGGGGTCGCCGCCGCTCGGCAAGTTCGGGCGCCTGCACGGCGGCCTTGGCGTGGTAGACCGCCAGAACCGCTTCATCGTACTCCGGCTGCTTGCCGGCAATCGCCTCGAACAACGAAAGATCTTGCTGATCCACCCTCCGGCGGACTTCCATCGCGCGGGCATCGCGGGGAAAAACAGGACGAGGACGCGGTGGATTCATTCTTGCTCCGTCAGAAAATCATCAACGCGACACCCACGCCTTCCAGTTGGCGTCGAGCGATTGGCGGCTCTGCTTTATTATCCGGCGGCAGTTGTGTAAATCTTGATCGTTTCCCAAGGGACACGAGGTCCGATAGCCTTAACCCGGAAAGTGCGCGACTAACCACGAAGTCACGAAGTCACTCAGTGCGGGCGAAGTCCGCAACCCAAAGAAAGAGGGAAACCACGAATGGACACGAATGCACACGAATGAAGAAAAATGATTCGTGCCCATTCGTGCTCATTCGTGGCAGTCTTTCGTGCCTTCGTGGTGAATGATCCCAGTTAGCCGCGCGGCAAATTTCTGGCATGAGATTCGCTGGGGCCGCTTTGGATTGTTCCGTTTTTTCGGAGCGTTTTCATGGGCACATTGAAGTTGAGCAAAGGTCTGTCCGCCGGTGGCTTGATTTTGCTGTGCGTTGGCGGTTGCCAGTCGGCACGGCGTGCGCAAAGTGAAGAGGCGGATTCCACCATGGGAGCTATTCCGGCGGCGTCGGTGCAGTCCACAACCGTATCAAAATTGGTCGGCAGCAAGCTGGGGCTGGGCGGCGGATTTCTCATCGGCGCTTCACCGGCGATGGCCGGCGCAACCGACGGCGCCGTCGCCGTGCATGCAGCGCGGCATGCCGAGGAAGCGCCCGCCACGCTGGAGCAGGCGCGCAAAGCAGACACCGCCGACCTCAATGGCGACGGGTTTGTCACGCTGGATGAAATCCTGGCGATGAACCGTGCCGGCCTAAGCGATCAGGAGATCCTCGATCGTCTCCATAAAACGGGGTTTGCCTTCCAGCTTTCGTCGGAACAGGAAAGGTATTTGACCGATCGCGGCATCACGGGGACGGTGACGGTTGGGATTCGCAAACTCGCGGCGGTGCGCGCCCCGGCAACGCGCGAAACCCATCTTCGGCCGTCACCAACAGCCAATTAACCGCGGAGACGCAGAGACGCGGAGGCAAAATCGAAGCTGAGCCAATTAACACTCCAACGGGCAGATCGCATTGTTTGCATTTACGAAAGGTGTTGTTGGCATTGCGGAACACGCCTCCGCGCCTCCGCGTCTCTGCGGTTAATCTTTTCGCGGTAGCCAAAATCTCATTGGCATTTCGAGCACGATTCAGCCAAATGCAATTAGCTTCGCATTCGCACCGTGTACAGAATCCACGCTTTTGAATCGTATTTCCCTTTCACCGGTCTTCCGACGGGCGCGTCCAGTTGCAGGGCGTGGATGGTGAGCCACACCTCCATGGGAGTTGCCTGCACTGGCGCTTTGGGTTTGGAATCTTCCCATGAGGGCCCGACCAAGGCGTAGAGCGTCATGCCGGCGGGGTCGAAGGGCACGGGCTCGGTTGCGTCGAAAGTGTTGCGATCGGAAAGAAATGTCATGATCCGCGCCACGTTGGGCTCAGTGAGGATCCAGACATTGCCGCCATCGGGGAATTGTGGCGTGTTGCGGGCAATCAGCCTGGCCACGCGCGGGGCCGATTCATAGCGGCCATTGTGAAAATGCGCCAGAAACGGCGCCCGCCGCTGCTCCACGACCATCTCCCCCACCCGCGCCATGTTGGTGCTCAGCCCTCCGATCAGCAACGCCAGAAAAGCCAGGTCGGCCCATTTCACCGGCAGCCGATGGTTGAGCCATACCAGAAACCGCCACCACCCATAGACCAGCAAGGGTATGACCGGCAGCAAATAACGATCGAGCGGCTTGGTCACCAGCAATACGCCAATCGTCAGAAGCACCAGCAATCCCCAAAGCAAACGATACCGAAGCATCGCCACTCCCAGTCCGATGATCAGCAGGCCGATGACGCTGTTGAACGCGCGCAGCATCGCGCAACCGAAGAGGGACTTGATCAACGTGGCTTCAAAGAGGTCGTGAAGATTGTGGTGAAGAATGTGCTGGAGCAACGGGCCCAGGTGCTTGAACTGGCCGAAAATATTGCGCTCGTATTCATCCGTGCCTGACGCGGCGCGTCGGAATGCGACGGCTGCCGCCACCGCGGCCACCGCCACGCCCAGGAGCACCCAATTTACGGTCCCCTGAAATGCCCGCCAGACCAGCGCCAGGACAATCGCCGCCACCAGCACCCACATCGTGGGGCGCATTGTGACGGCAACGCCAAGTCCAACGAAAAGCAACGCCCAATCGAGCCATTGTGTCCTGGAAAGAGACTCTCGTGGGCGCCCATCTCCCGCGTCTTCTCGGGAACGCGACAGCGCCTCATACCCCACCAGAAATGCCATCACGCCCAGAAGAAATGGCATATCGGAAAGCAACTCAAAACTATAGCGATAGAAGAGCCGGGTCACACCCAGCCCAACGGTAACGAGCACGGCCGTTGGCCGTCCCGAATGCAGCAGAAACAGACGATAGGTCAGCCCGAGCGTCGCCAGGCCCATCAGCAACATCAACACCAATGCCGGCACGATGCTTTGCGTGTGAAACACGCGGAATGTCCCGGCGATCAGGGTGGGAAACCCCGAGTAAAGCAAATTGTGCGGCTGGCCGCGATAGGTATACCCAAGGCCATGGGCCAGATTGCGGCCGATGCTCAGGTACAACGCGCTATCCCGTTCGACCCGCCACTGCGCATTAAAACCCAGGAGATAGATCAGGAAAACGCCCGCGAAAAACGCCTTGCGATGCCGATCCAACAGCGCCAACAGGCGATCCGACATCCTTTGTGGCTGTCCCAGGGCGGCAAGTTGCGACCGCTGAATCGGGGAAAGGCGGATGGGATCGCAAACTTCCATGAGATGGCCCAATGCGGAGCAGTGTACCCTTCGCCGACACACCGGCCAAATCGCCATTGGCGATGCCGTGCCTCGGCCGCCGGGAAATCGCTTTTCAGTCATGGATATTGTGCCACGCGGCACTTCTGTTCTTCCGCGATCGGATTCAAATGGAATGGAACCTGTTTCGCCCGGATCGATACCGATGAACCTCCGGTGCTCACGCCGGGGCAGAGCGTACTCGCGCCGCCCCGGATTGGGAGCGCTGTCTTGCATCTCCCGGGCATCTATAACAAGATGGTGAAACTGCTGGGGTCGGACTGAGTGCGATGGGATAGTGGCTTGGCTGTGCATCGCTTTTTGAGTTTTGCCCCGCGGAAGGAGTTGGGCATGGCCGGAAGATTCTCAGAAAAAGTGTGTCTCGTCACCGGCGGCGGATCGGGAATTGGACTGGCGACGGCCCAACAATTCGCCAGCGAGGGCGCGAAAGTGCTGATTATCGACTTGAACCCGGCACATGGCGATCAGGCCGTTCAGACCATTACGGACGCCGGCGGCCAGGCCGCGTTCGCGAAGTGTGACGTCGGGGATTCAGTCCAGGTGCAGGCGGCGGTGAAAATGGCCGTGGACAAATGGGGAAGGATCGATGTATTGGTCAACAATGCGGCCATGATGACGTTTTTGCCGACCGTCGAACTGCCAGACGACGCCTGGGACCATGTCCTGCGGGTAAACCTTAAAGGCGTTTTCATGTTCTGCAAATGCGCGATCCCGCACATGCCGCCCGGCAGCGCGATCGTGAACACCAGTTCCGTGCATGCCCACGAGACCGAGGCCGGCGTGGGACCATATGCCGCGTCCAAGGGCGGAATGGAAGCGTTCGTCCGTGTGCTTGTGCAGGAACTGGAGACCCAGAAAATTCGCGTCAATTGCGTCGCGCCTGGCGCGGTTAACACGCCGATGCTATGGAACAACCCCAACGTCAAGAGCGGGAAGGAAAAAATCCAGGGCGCCGTCGGCCAGCCCGCCGACATCGCCGCCGCCATTTGCTTTCTCGCCTCTCCTGAAGCAAGATTCGTTAATGGAACCACGCTTGTGGTTGATGGCGCGCGGTTGGATATTCTTTAGTTTGTGGGTTGTCAGTTGTCAGTTGTCAGTTGTCAGTTGCAAAATCGTGGTGGTGGTTGGGGGCATTAAAGTTGCCGCGATCGCCATCTAACCTTTGCCCTTCGGAAATCGGGAAATCCGAATTCCGAATGCCCGAATGCCCGAATGAAGACAGATCCGAGCCTCCGCCTCTTTCATTCGGATTTCGGGTATTCGGAATTCGGAATTTGCCTCGGATCTCGGTGAGAAAAAACGACCACTGACAATTAATCACACCATTACAGCAACCAACAACTGACAAACCACAACTGACAAACCATGCCCCGCGCCTTCATGTTCAGCACTGGGATCGAGAACAGCTACCCGACGATCGAGTGGCAGGGGAAGACCGTTCGCCGCGATGAAATGGAGGAGTGCGGGCACTACAAACGCTGGCGGGAGGATTTTGGGCTTGTCAAGGAAATGGGCATCCGTTTCCTGCGGTATGGGCCGCCGCTGTATTCATCGCATTTGGGGAGGGGTAAGTACGATTGGTCGTTTTCCGATGAAACGTTCAACGCACTAAAAGAAGCACAAATCGAGCCGATTACCGATCTGTGCCATTTTGGCGTGCCGGACTGGATCGGCGGATTCAACAATCCGCAATGGCCGCAAGCCTTCGCGGAATATGCCAGGGCATTTGCGCAGCGATTTCCGTGGGTGCGGCTCTATACGCCGGTGAATGAAATCTTCGTCGCCGCGGAATTCTCCGGCCTGCTGGGCTGGTGGAACGAGCGCGGCACCGATGATCGCGGCTACGTCACCGCTCTCAAAACACTGTGCAAAGCCAATGTCCTGGCCATGCGGGCGATCCTTGAAGTGACGCCCGAAGCGATGTTTATCCAGAGCGAATCATCGGAGTATTTTCATGCCGACGCCCCGGAGGCCGCCGGGAAGGCCTGGTTCTTAAATGAGCGACGCTTCCTCTCACTGGACCTGACCTACGGCCATCCAATTACTGCGGACATGTACGAATACCTGCTGGAAAACGGGATGAGCGCCCAGGAGTACCATTGGTTCCCCCAAAACCACGTGAAGGCCCGCTGCGTGATGGGCAATGACTACTATTCCACCAACGAACATATGGTCGCCATCGACGGCTCGGTGCGTCCATCAGGCGAAATCTTCGGGTATTACGTCATTACTCATCAATACTACAAGCGGTACATGCTGCCGGTAATGCACACGGAAACCAACACCAAGGACGCCGACAAGGCGCCCTGGTGGCTGACCAAGGAATGGTCCAACATGCACCGCCTGCAACAGGACGGCGTACCGATCATCGGCTTCACCTGGTTTAGCCTCACCGACCAAATCGACTGGGAAACGGCGCTGCGCGAAAAAAACAACCACGTCGATGCCTGCGGCCTGTACGATCTGGATCGCAAAGTCCGCCCCGTCGGCGAGGCGTACAAAAAGCTCATCAGCCAGTGGCGCGGGATTCTGCCGACGGAAAGTTACAGCCTGCGCGCGGGAAATTTTGGATAACGCCTGAAGGAAGCCGTGTTGTATCACGGGCTCGTTCCATCGGGCGTGCGAGGAGCTTCCGGGAAGCGAAAATACGGATGCCGACAGGCTTTGGTGGGGCAGGCATTCCTGACTTGAAACCCCGGCAACAATTCGCCGCCGTCGAGCGTGTCATCGCGGGTCAGTTGGCGGATCTGGTCGGGGCTCTCGTGGACTTGTATCGTTCGCGAGGCGGATCATTCCCGCTTCCCCGGAAACGACGCCGAGCTTTCGCGGCCTGGCCCAATTATTTAACAGCGTGATCAGCAAGCCGGCAATAATGCTTTCACGCAACCCCATCGGTTTCTCCACGAGGGTTCCGCTCACCAGCTCGACCGCGCGGTTGGCATTGCCGCCGGCAAGGCGAATGAGATCATCAATCGTGGCCGTCCCGGGCGGCGGGTCGAAGATGATTCGTTCCGGCGGGATATTCCCGAATGCCGCCAGCCATTCGCCCGCGTTGCGAAATCGCGGCGCCGGCGGCGGGGAAGAAACAGGAATGGCGGCCGCGGTCATACGCATATTCTACTCAATAATTAAACCTGATGCGATTCGCCTTGGCATTGCGAAAAGCTCAACTGCTGTTAGAATGGGCAAAGGCTTGGAGTTAAGGGAGACAACCGATGCTCGTACGTCCTTCCGTTCGTCGGCGTGCTTTGCAGGCATCCGCGCTGCTAAATCACGCAAATCGCGGTAAACAATCACGCGCGCCCGCTCCTCTTTTAGCGACCGCCCGCGGGGCCGCGTTTCGAGCGTTTGACAACGTGATCGCGCACACTCATTGCGTTACAGCCCTCGCGGCCTGGTGCGCGATTCTTGGCGCGCAATCCGCATCGGCCAATCCGGTCGTCAACGTCGGCAACTACGTCGCGGCGCCCAACGCGACGGTTTCAATTCCCATCAATGTATTTGATCCGGCGGCCAACCCAGTCGCCTTTGACATCGAGGGAATGAACCTGGTTCTGCAACTGGGGGATGGAGTGGGAACTTCACCTTCGTTCAATTCCGTCGATGCCCTGACCGGCACCATCTGGCCTGCCGGTTCGACACAGGATCTGGCTTCCTCCAGCGGCCCGCAGTTTCAAAACTACGGCATCCTCACGCCAAGCTTTGGCGTGGCCGTCAACGACAATGGCCGGCTTGCGACCGTCTCGATCAGCGCCGGCGCGGTGGAGGGAACGTATGCCTTCAACATGGTGGGCACCGCGTATCCTGGCAACGACAGCGTATTCCTCGATGGCAACGGCAACACCGTGCCGGGCACATTCACCAACGGCACATTCACCGTAACCTCGCACACCTGGACCGGGGCTTCCGGCGCAACCTGGGACACCGGCGGAAGCTGGTCGGCGGGAAGCTGGTCGGCGGGAAGCAGGCCGGGCGCGGGGCAGAATGCTTATTTCCCTGCCGCCATCCCCTCCAGCGGCGCCAAAATAACACTGGGCAGTCTCGAAACGCCCGGCTCCATTTCCTTCGCCGGCAGCTACACCCTCAACGGCGGAAGCCTCGCGCTGTCGGGCGGCAACATCGCCGTTTATCCAAATGTCACGGCGACCATCAATTCGCCGATCACCACGCCCGCATCCGGCCTTACTGTCTTTGGCGGCGGCACGCTTGTCATCGGATCCGCCGGAACATTCGTCGGGCCCGTCGCGGTCAATCAAGGCACGCTCACGCTTGGCGTCAGCCAGCGAATTCCATCCGTGAGCGTCGGCGTCGATCCGGTCGGCGCATCGATCTTGCTTGCCAAAACCGCCACGCCCGGCGGCAACGTGCTCACCACCAACAGCCTCACCCTCGCCGGTTCAACGGGCGCGTGGCTCGGGACGGTGGATATTGGCAACGGCGGCATGATCGTCAATTACACGGCATCGGGCACATCCCCCATCGCCACCCTCGCCGACCAAATCACATCCGGCTACGCCAACGGCGCCTGGACCGGCAACGGCATCACCAGCAGCTCAGCCGCGGCGGCCTCGGTTTCGCGCCCCGGCCACGCCGCCATCGGCTACGGCGAAGCCAGCACGATCTTGGGCATCACCGGAACCCAGACCGGCACCTTCTTGGGCCAAACCGTAAACGCCGATAGCGTCCTGGCCCGCTACACCACCTACGGCGACGCCAATCTCGACGGCAAAGTCACCTTCACCGACTTCGTCACCCTCTCCAATCACTTCGGCCAAACCGTCGGCCCCAACGGCTGGGCCGAGGGCGATTTCAACTACGATGGCAAAGTCACCTTTGCCGACTTCGTGCTGTTGAGCAATAACTTCGGCACGCTCACGCCCGCGCAGACGATGCAGGTGCACGCGTGGGAATCGACCGTGCAGGCAGATGTGCCCGAGCCGGCGTCGGTTGCGGTGTTGGGCATAGCCGCGATCGGGCTATTGGGCCGACGACGCCGGGTGTGACAATCGCTCAGCGGGATCGGCAACCATCGCCGCCCAGGACCCCAATGAGCAAAAGCTTCTTTTGCTTCTTGACAGAACCCGGCCAGTTGCGGTAACACAACACCATTGACTTCATGTAATATGTAATAGCGAGATCGTGGGAATTGGCATTCTCGCGGTCCGCCTCGCATCGTTGCGACCGCCAAACACCGCCAGTGCCGGGAAAGGCCGGCGAGATGGCGCCGTTAAAGGAATGCGCAATGAATACTCGATCCCCCAGATTTGCGGGAATGCGAAGGCCGCATGTCTTGAAAGGCACATTCCGCCGGGCGGCAGCGGCGGTATGCGAGTCGCTTGAAGCGCGCCGTCTGCTGAGCGTCACGCTAAGCCTCAGCGGCCCCGCCACGGTCGCGGACGGCGCCACCTATACCCTTGGCATTACCGCAACGAGCACTGCGGGGCCTGGCACAATTGACGCCGACACCATAGACTTTGGCGATGGCATCAATCTACAGGGCATCAGCGGAAACCCAACTTCGGCCCTGTGCCAATACACGGAGCCCGGCACTTACACGATTACCGACATCGTGTCCGACAACGAAAACGGCGCGATTTACAGCGACATCGCCACTCTGTCCGTAGTGGTCACCGACTCAACGCCAAGCGTTTCCATTTCAAGTCAGGGCTCCGCTCCGACCGAAGGTGTCGCCTACGTCGTTCAGGATAGCTTTTCGGACCCGGGAGGAACCACCGCTGATGAATGGACGGTTTCATGGGGCGACGGAGCTTCCGACGCCTACAACGCAGATCCAGGCAGTTTTGACCACACATACACCGAGGCCGGTTCCTACACGATTGCCGCGGTTGCAGTCGCTGATGATTCCACCTACAGCACTTCTTTGATTGTAAATGTCAGCGAGGCGACAGCCACGTTTTCGGTGAGCGGGAACGAGAGCACGGTGAGCGAGGGCGAATCTTATACAGTAAGCCCGACCTTCGTTGATCCCGGCGGCGACGCGCCCACAAGCTATACCATAGCTTGGGGCGACGGTCAAAATTCATCGGGCGCCGCCGCGCCGGGAGGCGGATTCACACACGAATACCACACCGCCGGCACCCTTTCCGTCACAGCCGTTGCGGTAAGCGAGGATGGAAGCTACACCGCCGCCACGTCCGTCGCCGTAACTGACCCCGCGCCCAGCTTTAGCGTCGTCGGCGTCGGGGTGGCGACCATTGGATCGACATACTCGCTGACCGCATCGTTCGCCGACGCCGGGGGAGACACCCTTTCCAGCTATACAGTCAATTGGGACGACGGCAGCGGCAACCAATCCTACTCCAGCGGCGCCTTTTCCCATGTGTACACCCCAACGGGCGGCGGCAGCTATGTCGTTACGACCACCGGCGTCAACGATGACGGGACCTACACGGCTAACAGCGACGTCAATGTTTACGCGGCGGGCAATGGCAGCCTGTCCGTAGGCGGCGCCTCTCCGACGGAGGGCACCGACTTTACCCTGTCGCCCGCTTTCACCGAGACCTCGGATCCCACGGCGCAAATGATGTCTTGGACGGTTTCGTGAGGTGACGGAACTGTTTCGTTGGTCCCTTCGTCACAAATGGCGCCCGCGACGGGCACGCTCGACCACATTTACGCAGAGGCCGGAAACTATACGGTGGGAGTGGCCGCGATGTATCAGGATAAATCCGGCGGATTTTCCGCTCCACATGAGGATACTTCGTACGCAACACTTGCCGTCGCGGAATCCACGCCATCCGTTTCGGTCGTGGGCGACGCGGCGGCCGTCACGGGCGAAACCTACTCCGTGAACGCATCTTTCCTCGACCCCGCCGGCGATATGCCCTCGCAGTGGTCGGTTTCGTGGGGCGACGGCACGAGCAGCCAATACACCGCCGACAACTCCCAGTTTACGCACGTCTATTCGCAAGCCGGCCTGCCCGACCATGTCATCGCGACGGCAACCACCGAGGATGGCACATACGCCGCCTCCCTTTCCGTCAGCGTCGGCCAACCCGTCCTGCAGGTCATCCAGGGCGATGGGACGCCGATGGACCAGACCGCGCAGCAGACCACCGGCGCGTTCGTCAGCGTCAACAACGACGACGAAAACGACGTAAGCGACAGCAACGGAAACCCTATTCCGGATTATCAGCAGACTGGCGCGACCGATCCCAACGACTCTGATCTGGTGCCGGTGGTCCTCAACTCACTTCCGGCTTCGGTCGGTGGACTTTACACGCTCTCCTGGAACACCAGTGATTTTCAAGTCTGGTCCGACGCCAACAAAACCACCGCCATTGTAAATGGACAGACTCAATTCAGCGCCACCGCGAAAACAACCCTCTACGTGGAGGGTCTGGCCATCAGCGAAAAAATGGCCACGGACGCGCTGGCGTTGAACTGGATGATCGGCGTGGGCGGCCAACTCGCGGCGAATGTCGCGGGCGCAAAGGCCACGGTGATTGCAATAGTCGGCCCGCAGGATGTGCCAGCTTACTCAATTTATAAATATGGCGTGGTGGGCGCCGTACCAAAACCGGTACACAATGACCCATGGAGCGTCACACAGGGCGGCACGGTCCACACTGAAGGAGAATCTGGTGACTTCTGCACCGTCGAGTGGAACAGCGCGCCGGCGGGCACCGCCCCCGGCGCGGGATGGTTCGGCGATGTCGCCTTCAACGCCCCGGGCTTCAAGGGACGGCCGCGCCGCGTGAACGTAGTCAGCATCGGCCTGTCGAATGGCATTTTTGCGCCTGGAACGCCTCGCGACGGCGGCCAGGTTAATTGCAACGGAACTCAGATTAAGGAAGTTGACTCCGGCACCAATGCCGTCCCGGGCTTAACGTGGAGCGCAACCGTTTCCGCGACTGGCCCATCGGCCGGAAATAACACAAATCTCGGGATTGACCGAATCAAGATCGGTTTTATGCAAAACGTCACGGGGTTCACCGACACGGGCACCTACTTGAATGGGGCCGTCCGACATTCGAGCTTGGAGCAGCTGATTGGATCGGGTCCAAATAATCATCCTAGACATGATGTCCAGTTCCAGCAAACTGGACCGTGGTACGACTCGAACGCCGTTTTCCAACCAAGTGCGAAGGCCCCAAGCGGTCCGATAAGGTCCAGCGATAAACCGTTTGGAGGTCCGCCGCTTGTCAATGCTACTCAGCTCGTAACATGTCCTTGCTTTATAGCTTCGAATTGGACCTGTGCGCGGCCACGAGCGACGCTCGGTTCAAGACCCCGCTGGACGTGTTTACGCGGGAGTTCACCGCAAATTGGTCCTTCAATGGCTCCGGGGCGATTGATGTGCAGCAAAGATGGACTGCAAATGGCGCCAAGGACGTCCCGCCGAACGGATGGACCGCCGTCACGGACGGATCGACGCCCGTCACTACCGGGCCCTTGTTCAATGACCTCTTTAGTGCACAGAAGTTCAGCTAGCCCGATGAGTATTGCGTGATTCGGCCGCCTGCGCAATTTAATTGCGGCCGTGTGGATTCGGCGCTATCGCGAATCGCCGGTGTCCCATTTTCCCTCCGTGCAAGTAACGCGGTGCCGCAGTCGGAATTATTGCCCAATCGAGATGAAGGCAGTTGTATTCAACATCTTGGCGGCCGGGGCGGCGGCGCTCATCGCCCTCGAAGTGCTGCTTTGGGCGCACAGCTATTGGATGTGTGACCGTATCTCGTATCAGGCGCTTCGATGGCCGGAAGACTGCCAGAGACACACCATCCTTGGATTTATATCAATTCGCGGGGACTTCATCCTGCGGACAGATTATTTGGGCGGCAATGAACCGCCAGGAACATTTACCAAAGTCCTATGGCAGCCGCGAAGGGACCGCGCATTGGAGTGGACGGCCGCGCCAATCGATGTTGCCGAGGGATGGGAATTGGCCGGCGTGCCCTATGAGCTTCATTACGGGGCGAAGATTGAAAGGAGCGGCGTCGCCGGCCCCCCCGACCACGTCATCCCGAACCGCGATCACGCCATCGCGTTTATGATGGCACCATATTGGGCCCTTTTGGTGCCAATATGCATTTTGCCGCTGATATGGCTCGGGCGGGCGGCACGAGGGCGAAGGCGCATGAGACGCGGCCTATGTCTGCGTTGCGGATACGACCTACGCGCGACCGAGGGGTGCTGCCCTGAATGCGGGACGCCCCAGCGGCTGCGGACTCAGGCCGTCGACTTGACGATCGGGTCGGCGGTTGTGCGCCTTCCGCGTGTTTTGGCACGCAACATTGTCGCGGCAGGCGTTGGAGCCGCAATCGCGTTTTCCAGCATCGCGGTCTACGGCATTGCCCGCAGCTTTGCGGGGCCGGGGGATACACGCAGCGGGCACATGACCGCTCCGAATTGGAGTGACCGCCAAGCAAATATATTCTATAGCACTTTCCAAACCCCATCGGATTGCCAAATCGATATCAGCATAAAACCTGGGGGATCCAACGGATACTATACCATCACATTCTCTACTGTAAGGAAGGGCGCAAGGTGTGCTCCTTTCCCGGACACCCCGCGTCCGTGTTTGTGCAGGAGGGGCGTATCCTCGTCTACGCGCTCTACTATTATAATGGCACGGGCTGCACACTTATCGCAGTAGATGTCGAGACCGCGAGAGAACTATGGCGGAATCAGCTACAGGGGGCCGGTACGCTCGCCGGCGCCTCGGGGCTCTACAATCGAGTAGAGATGAGTATCCAACCGGGAGAGAAAATAGTCGTGTTTGGCAAAGATTGGCGGGACTACCTGGAAATCGTGGATCTCAAGAGTGGCCGAACGCTCCACCATGAGATCGTTCCCGCAGCGCCGGCGAAAGACGCCACGATAACTGATGCGCCGCCCGACCAATAATTCGGGATCAGTCCGTAATCCAGCGCCGACTGGAATTGGGGAGTTGTAACTTCCACGACAGGCGACCGAGCAACGGGGCATTTATGACGGATAAACCGGCCCCACCCGAACACTCGTCCGCCCCCCGCGTGACCACGCCGTTGGAAGCCGCGTCCCTTCTGGTCGAGGCAAAACGCCAGTTGCGGCGATGCGACCCGCGTGCGGCAGAAGCTTTATACAGGCGGGTCTTGGATTCTGACGATGAGAACCCGGAGGCGCTGCATTTTCTGGGTTTGGCCCTACAGCAACTTGGCCGCCATGACCTGGCCATCGGATACATCAGCCGGTCGGTACTGCTGTCGCCGGAGAATGCGGATTTTCACAACAATTTCGCAGTGGCGCTGGGGCGTATCGGGCGGGCGGCGGAGTCGCTTGAGGAAGGCGGCCGCGCGCTGAGGATTCGCCCGGATTTCGCCGAGGCGCACAGCAATCGGGGCGTTGCGCTGGAACGGATGGGCCGGCCCGACGAAGCGATAGGCGCTTTCAAGCGCGCAATCGAACTCAGAAGCGATTATGTCGAGGCGATTGCGAACCTGGGAAATTGCCTATCGCGGCTGGGGCGGCTGGAGGAAGCCATCGAAAAGCTGCGGCAGGCCATCGCGATACAGCCCCGCCATGCCGGGGCTCACCGCGCCTTGGGCGGCGCGCTGCGGAGGCAGGGACTGGAAGAGGAGGCCATCGCCGCGTTTCGTCGCGCCATCGAAGTGAATCCGCGGGATGCCGATTCCCTGAACAACCTCGGCGCGGCGTTGCAGGAATGCGGCCAGATGCGCGAGGCGATAGAGACGCTGAACATTGCGCTGTCGATCAACCCGAACCACCGCGACGCCCATTGGAATCTGGGGCTCGCGCTTCTGGCCAGCGGCGAATGGCAGCGAGGCTGGATCGAATACGAATGGCGCCGCCATCTGCGCGAGGACGTGGGGCAACGGCGCGATTTTCCGCAGCCGCCCTGGAATGGATCGCCGATCAATGGCCGCACCATCCTCTTGCTGAGCGAGCAGGGATTGGGGGATACGATTCAATTCGCGCGGTATGCGTCATTGCTGGCGGACCGCGGCGCGCGGGTGGTGCTGGAATGCCAGCCCAGGTTGCGGCCCTTGCTGCGAACCCTTCGCGGAGTTGAGCGCGTGGTGGCGCGCGGCGAACCGCTGCCGGCGTTCGATGTTTACGCCCGCCTCATCTCCCTTCCCGGGATGTTTGGGGCGACGCCCGACACCGTACCGGCCGATGTGCCTTATGTTCAAGCCGACCCGCAACGGGTCGCCGAATGGCGCGCCCGCATGGAGCCCGCGCCGGGATTCGAGGTCGGGTTGGCCTGGCAGGGCAGCACGCGGCACCCCGGCGACAAGCTGCGATCCATTCCGCTCGCGGAATTCGCGCTCCTGGCGAAAGTCGACGGAACCGTCTTTTTCAGTTTGCAGCAAGGATTTGGCGTCGAGCAGATCGCGCCGCTGAGGAGCGAGCTTGCGGTCATCCAATTTGATGCGCCGGTTGACGAAGCATGCGGAGCGTTCGTTGACACGGCGGCGATCATGAAGAGCCTGGATCTGGTTGTTACCTCGGACACCTCGATCGCGCATCTGGCGGGCGCATTGGGCGTGCGGACGTGGTTAGCGTTGCCTTATGCCGCCGATTGGCGATGGCTTCTCGACCGGGAGGACAGTCCGTGGTATCCGACGATGCGGCTTTTCCGCCAGCCGCAGCCGCGCGATTGGGCCGGGGTATTCGCGCGGATGGCCGACCAATTGCCTTTGATCATGGTTGATTGTCCGAACCCGCCGCGTCTCGCGCCTATCATGGCGCGAATGCGCGCCGGAGAGTTGATTGATAAAATTACCATTCTGCAAATCAAGTCCAAGCGCCTTGCCGATAGTCGCAAGCAGGCCGCCGCGAAAAGTGAACTTGATTCGTTGTTGGGCCGGCGCGACGAGGCGCTGCAGCCCAGCCATCGTTTGGACGAGCTCACGACCGAACTCCATGACGTGAACGACGCGCTTTGGCAAATCGAGGACGACATCCGAGTGTGCGAAAATGCCGGCGACTTCGGCCCGCGATTCGTCGAATTAGCGCGTGGCGTCTATCACCACAACGACCGCCGTTGGCGCATCAAGTGCGAGATTGACGTGCTATTGGGGTCGGAGGGGTTTGAAGAAAAACAGTACGCCGCCTATTCCTCGGCGACGTTGATCACTTGATTTCCCGGATGGTTCACTCCGTCAGCCAGCAGGCCGCGACATGCCCCGGCAGACCCTTCTTGGGTACCAGGGGCGGGGCAAGCTCTACGCATTCGCGGATGACGCGGACGCTTTGGCCGCCGGTGGTGATTTGCACGGTGTCGTCGGCGGATGCGCCGGAGGCGCATTGGCGGGTGAGCGGGCAGCGGGGATGGAAGGCGCAGCCGGTCGGCGGGTTTGAGGGGGATGGCACTTCGCCCTTGAGGACGATGCGGTGCTTTTTGGGGCGGGGGTTGGGCTCGGGAACCGCCGACAGCAGCGACACGGTGTAGGGGTGTTTTGGATTGCTATACAACTCATGCGAGGGCGCCTGCTCGACGATCCGGCCCAGGTACATCACCGCCACTTCATGCGAAAAATGCTCCACCACCGCCAGATTGTGCGCGATGAACAGATAGGCGATGTTCCGCTCTTTCTGCAGGTCGCCCAGCAGGTTGAGAATTTGCGACTGGATCGAGACATCCAGCGCTGAGACCGGCTCGTCGCAGACGATGAAATCAGGAGAAAGGGCCAGGGCGCGGGCGATGCCGACGCGCTGGCGCTGGCCGCCGGAAAATTCATGCGGATATCGGCTGGCATAGGAAGGATCAAGCCCGACACGGCGGAGCAGGGCCGCGACTTGCTCGCGCTTTTCGTTGCCGCGCGCGATGCCGTGCACTTCGAGCGGCTCGCCGATGATGTTGCCGACGGTCATGCGCGGATTGAGGCTGCTGACGGGGTCCTGGAAAACGATCTGCATGCGCGGCCGGAGCCGGCGGAGGGCTTCGCCGTGATAGGCGTAAAAATCCTCGCCCTTGTATCGCACGCTGCCGGAGGTTTTTGGGATGAGGCGGAGGATGGCGCGGCCAACGGTGGTTTTGCCGCAGCCCGATTCGCCGACGAGGCCCAGGGTGCGGCCGGGGAAGATGTCAAACGAAACGCCATCCACGGCTTTCACGTTCCCGACGGTGCGTGAAAAGACGCCGCCACGAATGGGGAACCAGGTGCGGAGGTCGCGGACTTCCAGGAGCGGCTGGCCCGGAGGAAGAGCCGGCGCGTTCGCCGGCAAGCGAGTTGACCGATAGTCTACCGCGAGAGGTGGGGATGCTTGCGATGTTGTCGCCATAATGTATTTCCAGGCAATCTGCCGCTTTTTGCCGGCTGAAGTACTACGCGAAGCGAACGCCCATGCGCGCCCGGCGAGCTTTGACAGATTTTGTGCGCTGAGTCCTTTGAGTTTCAACGGGCGCCAGGAACAGATCGGGGGTGACGCTGAATCGCCGCGCCAGCTTAAACGCCTGGGACTTGCTGATGCACCGACGGCCGTTGAGAATCATTGAGGCGCCGGGTTGGCTGCCGATCACCTGGCCCAAGTCGCTGACGCTCATATCATTGGCAGTCAGGAGATGCCGAAGAACCGCGCGTGGGGATGCATCGGGTATTGTGGCGTGATTCTCGTCATAGTCCGAGATCAGCATGGATAGGACATCGAGATAATCCTGTTCGCCGCGATCGAGCGTCTTTTCATCACGCACCGCCAGCGCGTTCATCACTGCGACAGTGGCGTCGTATTCCGCCTCGCTGTGAATGGGCCGGGGGAGAAATGCGGCCCCCTTACTCCCTCTCCCGGTACTCCGG
>DASRLH010000250.1:0-14938 GCA_035648595.1 Tepidisphaeraceae bacterium | reverse complement strand
GCGCGCACCGTGACTTGGGCACAAAGAATCGCGGAGCCGTCAAGGAACCGGAGGTGCTACAACAAATACCTTGCCCGGCTTACCGCCCATTGCACGAGCCGGTCCCATTGCGGGCGGCGACGCCATTCGTTGAGGGTGATTCGGCGGGAAAAGGCCATGTCGTTCTCGAACAAGTCGCACATCTGCCGGCCAAATTGGGACGACCGGACAATCGCGGACAGCTCGCAGTTGTATTCGATGCTTCGGTAATCGAGGTTGCTTGAGCCGATGATGCTGGTGCATTCGTCCACGACCATGGTCTTGGCGTGGAGGATCACGCCCTGGCGTTCATGGATTTCCACGCCGGCGGTCATTAGGGTTTCGTAGAACGATCGGGCGCACAGCCGCACAATCGGCACATCGCACCGGCCCGGCAGCATGAGCCGAACGCGAACGCCTCGGCGGGCGGCTTTGCACAGCCCTTCGATGAGCGGATCATCCGGTGCGAAATACGCCATCGTCATCAGGATGCTCTGCCGCGCCTCGCGGAGCATTCGATAGAGGAACGGCATCAGGGGGCTGTTCAGGGTCGGCGTCAGCGCCATCACGCCCAGTTCACCCTCGTGAAGGTTGTGGATAAACTCCGCCCGGCGGATGCGGCCGCCGCGCGCGACGTAGTTCCAGGTTTGGCCAAAGGCATGCGCGAAAAGCCGCGCGCCGGCGCCGCTGATGCCGATCGCGTTGTCGCGCCAAAATTCGCAGGACTCGAGCTTCGAGGGCACGATCCAGGAACCGGCGTATTCCTGGCCGATATTCAGTCCGCCAAGGCCGGCGATTTCGCCATCAATCACCAAGAGTTTGCGATGATCGCGATGGATCGCGCGCCAGCCGTATTTGCATTCCCAGGGGCGAGTGGGATGAAAGACCTGCACCCGCGCTCCGCTGGCGCGCAGCCGGCGGAACATCTCCGGCTCATCGCCCATCGCGCCGCGCGTGCCAAACGAATCATAAATAATGTAGACCTTCACCCCTTGTTTCGCCTTGCGGCATAATAAGTCGGCGAACGCGCGGCCCGTGTCATCGTCGGCGAAGGTATAAACCTCAAGCCCAATCCAACGGCGCGCCGCGGCGATCGCGTCGTACGCCGCGCGCAAAGCCGCGCCGTCTTTGTAGAGATGAACCCTCGTTCCGTCGGAAAGGGTTACTGGACCGGGGACGCGCCAGCCATCATCGTCTGATTCCGGCGACGTTTTCATTCCGCGCGGGCGCGAATTGCTGTCCGGTGGAGAATGCCGGGGCAAAAAACGGTCGTCGGCCAGCGCGCGGGCTTTGCTGGGCTTTGAAACATGACCAGCGTACGCAAGATCCATCGATGAATAATAGACGCTTGGACGTGATCTGGCAGTGCACGCTATAATCGCCAATTTCCGATTAACAGCACGAAAGGCAATAAATGACCCCGCCACAGCATCCACAGCAACAGTCCGCTCCCCGGCCTTTGCCGCAGGTGAAGAATGTAGTCGCGGTGGGGGCCGGCAAGGGAGGCGTGGGCAAGAGTACGCTGGCCCTGAACTTGGCGATCGGCCTGGCGCGCAGCGGCGCGGCGGTGGGCCTGATGGACGGCGACATCTACGGCCCCAGCATGCCAACCCTCCTGGGCATTAAGGGCCTGGCCCCGGAGATGCGCGGCAACAAGATATTGCCGTTCCATGTGCATGGCATTTATGCCGTCACCATCGGGGCGCTGGTCGAGCAGGATAAGCCATTGATTTGGCGCGGCCCGATGGCACATGGGGCGTTTAAGCAATTGCTGCTGGATAACACGGAATGGCCGGCGCTGGATTATCTGATTGTTGATCTGCCGCCGGGCACGGGGGATGTGCCGTTGTCGTTGTGTCAGATGCTGGCGATCACCGGCGCGGTGGTGGTGGCCACGCCTCAGCAGGTGGCGCTGGACGATGCCGTGCGGGCGGTGCGGATGTTCCAGCAACTCGAGGCGCCGATCCTTGGATTGGTCGAGAATATGAGCTACTTCATCGGCGCCGACGGCTCCGAGCACGACATCTTCGGCCGCGGCGGCACCGAACGCGCGGCGCAGCGATTGGGCCTGCCGTACCTGGGCGCGCTGCCGATGTTCACGGAATTGCGTGTCAACTGCGATGCCGGCCGGCCCCAGGCCAACTTCGCCGGAAGCCCCAGGCTCAAATCCGCGCTGGAAACGATCGTCAGCAATCTTGCCGGTGAAGTGAATAAGCGCAATGCGGGCCCGGCGGGGCCAAAGTTGACAGTGCAGTGAAACGCCGGGCATTCGGTGGGGCCTGCCCCATCATTTAAGCAGCCGTGTCCCTCCCGGAACTACGACGAACGCCAAACCTTATCGACATCATACTCACAGTTTCATTCGCGCCCACGATTTCGTATCATTGCGTGTGTCAGGGCCGTGAGAGGGAACCGCGAATGAATGCAATCAGCGCCGGGCGGCGCACGATATCACAGACTTTCTCGCCCCTCCGCGCAGCGGGCCGGATCGGCTTGGTGCCGTTCGTGCCCGCGGGATATCCGGATCTACAAACGACCGGAGCGCTTCTGCCGGCCCTGGAGTCGGCGGGCGCCAGCGCGATCGAGGTGGGGTTGCCGTTCACCGACCCCATCGCAGATGGCCCGGTGATCCAGGAGGCGTATGTCGATGCATTGGCCCGCAAGGTGAGCGTGGCGGATGTATTTGCGACGGTCGCCTCCGTTCGGGAAAAGGTAAGCGTGCCGTTGGTGGCGATGGTGAGTTATAGCATCGTGTATCGCATGGGTGCGGCGCGGTTTGTGAAGGACGCGAAGGCGGCCGGGTTTGATGGATTGATCCTGCCCGATCTTCCGCCGCCCGAGGCGCAGCGCGTGTGCGATGTGGTCCGGGAGGGCGGGCTGGACACGATACTGCTGGTGGCGCCCACCACGACGCCGGCCCGACGCGCGGAAATTGCCGGGCTTTCCAGCGGATTTGTATATTACCTATCGGTCTCTGGAATCACCGGCGAACGCGATCAGCTTCCCGGCGACCTTGCCGACAATGTTCGCTCGCTCAAAGGCCTGACCGAAACGCCGGTTTGCGTGGGTTTTGGCATCTCCCAGGCCCGGCACGTTGCCCAGCTTATCGGACTGGCGGACGGGGCGATTGTCGGCAGCGGCATCGTTCGGCGTATGAAACAGCACCTGAATGAGGGTTCGGCAGCCATCGCACAGGCCATCGCGGCCTATGCGCGTGAATTGTTAAGCCTGGTGCCCGGCGGCTTAGAAAATTTGCCTCGTCGTCTAACCATCCCCAAGCCATAGTGTCATAAGAGATGGAGCCGAAGGCGACTCAGTCCTCGGACACACACGCCGGCAGCCCAAATGCGAACGGAATCAACCCTCCGATTCGCCAGGGACCGACCGACGGTGTACTCGTTGGCAGGTCGCTATCCGGCGATAAAACGGCCTTTGACCTGCTCATTGGCCGATATCAGCGACAGGCGGTTGCCGTGTCGAATCGGCTGCTGGGCAACAGCCATGATGCGTTGGAAGTGACGCAGGATGCGTTCCTGAAGGCTTTCACGAGCCTGGCATCGCTGCAAAAGCCCGAGGCGTTCGGCGGGTGGCTGATGCGGATCGTGTCGAACCTGTCGCTGAACTACCGTCGCGGCCGAAAGACGCGCTCGCAATTGCCGCTGGACGACCTGCTGGGGCCAAATAACCCCGGCCAGACGGATGCGGTCGGAGCGACCAGCGACTGGATGGCCACCAGCGGCGACCCGGTCCATCGCCTCGAAAGCCAGGAAATGGGCCAAAAACTAAAAGAGGCACTGGCGAAGTTGCCGGAGAAACAAAGGCTGGCGATCATCATGTTCACCCTTGATGAGATGCCTCAGAAGCAGGTTGCCGAGGCGCTGGATTGCAGTGTGGAAGCCGTCAAATGGCACGTTTTCCAGGGAAGAAAAAAGTTGAAGGAATTGCTGAAAGATGTGATATGAACAGGAAGCCATGACGACTCAAGACCTCGAATATTCGATCAGCCAATATCTCGACGGCACGTTGGATGCGTCCGAGCGGGCCGAGTTGGAACGGCGTTTGGAAAGCGACGCGGCGGCGCGGGCTCTCCTGGGCGAGTATCGCCGGCTGGACGCGGCTCTTAAAGCCGAGCCGTTGCCGGATGTACGCTGGGACGCGCTGGCGGAGTCGATCTCATTGGCTATTGATCGCGCCGTTGAGCAAACGGCCCGGCCTTATCGTTTGCCGGGCTGGGTGCGTGTCGCGGCGCCGTTGGCGATGGCGGCGTCGGTTCTTGTCGCCGCTGGCGTGGGCATTCGCGTCTATCTGACCGCCCGGCCCACTGCTCCTCTCGCGACGCATTCACGACAACAAGAGGCCCGCACCAGCCCGCCGGCCAGACAACCGGCAGAGCAACTTGCGTCCATCGAAATCTTCGGCCCCCGTGCCGATCGGGCCGAAGGCCCGGCCCAGGTGCAGGTTTCCATCGGCCCTGCACGGTCCGCTGGCGGCGACGCCGCCATAAGCTACAGCGACGCCGTCATCTCCCGACCCTCCCACGTCTCGGTTGCAAGCGGCCTGGCTCCATCGCATGATGTCGAGCCAATGGCGTATGACATGCAGTAGCCGAACTGCAACATCCTTTAGAATCAGCGAAGAAGATTGACCACGGAGGCACGGAAACACGGAGGCGCTTTCGAGGCGCCCGCGCAATTCTTTAGCTTCAGTACTCGTCCTTTTGTTTTCTTCAGAGATGTGTTGTGAATCGAAAGCGCCTCCGTGCTTCAGTGTCTCCGTGGTTTAATCTGCCGGTTGGTTTCGTGTCGCGTGGAATTTCCGGGCGGTTAGTTTGGGAGCGTCCAATGTTTAGATTTGTTCTGCTTGCGGTGATCCTGCTCGCTTTAGCCACCGTGCCCGTGTCGGCGGCGCAGGACAGTTCCGCGCTGATTAACGAGGCGCTGGATAAAGTCACATCGTTGGAAGTGGATGGCGTGTTGCCGCAGGTGATGAAGAAGATCACCGACCAGACTGCCGTGCCGATCGAGGTGCCTGCGAAAGTTTACGATCTGCTGCCCTGGGGCGAAGAAACCAATATCCGCGCGAAGATCAAGAACCAGACCCTTCGCCAGGCGCTGACCGCGATCACACACAAATTGGGGCTGACCTGGGAGCTGGGCCCGCAGGCGGTGCGGCTTAAGCCGCGGGCGGCGTTGGAGCGATTGGGCCGCCGGGCGACGGTGCAGGAACTGGCGGCATTGGACATTCTCAGCACCACGCCGCTTGTGCCGCCCGCTTCCAAGCCGGACAAAAACGCCGCATTCACGCCG
Organism: Tepidisphaeraceae bacterium; assembly: GCA_035648595.1. Classification (GTDB taxonomy): domain Bacteria; phylum Planctomycetota; class Phycisphaerae; order Tepidisphaerales; family Tepidisphaeraceae; genus RYN-428. The sequence goes on along the minus strand of DASRLH010000250.1, from coordinate 9,614 downwards.
ATACGGTCTGACGAAGGCTCCGCCCCTTTGCGCGCGATCGTGGCGGCGGTGGATGCGCGGCTCAAACAGGTGGCGCCGGAGTATTCGATTGAGTTTCGTCCCGGCGATCAGGTGAAGCCCGACCAGTTGGTCAACCTGCCGCGCAACGCGATGTTGGCGGACGCGCTCAAGGAAGTCGCCCGGCAAACGGATGCCACCTGGTATCCCTGGGGGCAGAACATCGTGGTGGTGCCCAAGGAGGAGCAGATTCTCCGCCAGCTCGACTTGACCATCACCCGGCGATTTAACAACGCCGACATCGGGCAGGTGCTGATGGATTTGTCGGCGGCGGCGGGAGTGGAGTTCAGCCTTGAGGCCGGCGCGCTACAGCGCGTGCCGCCCGAATTCCGCAAGATCACATTATTGCTGGACAACGCCAAGGTGCGCACGGCCTTGGAAGATGTCCGTGGCGTGACGGGCCTGGACTATACCATCAAGCCCGGCGGCCTGTACCTTTGGAACCAGAACCCCCCGGCTGCCGCCCCCGCGCAACCCGGCGGCGTGATTGTGGCAGAGGTGAAACTCGCCGACGGCATGCAACTGTTTCTCCGCCACGATGATGTTCCCGAGGATGTGCTGGAATACATCGAGCACAAAAAACTCGAGGAATATAAGCAACTCCGCGAACAGATGAAGCAGGAGCATTTCGTTCCCACGCCCGCGACTCAGCCGGCCAAGACAGTTAAATAATCGGGTTCCGCCGGCATTTGCCAAGGAAGGCGGGCAGCCCAATTCTTGCGGCTCATCGCGTCGACGGATCACACGCAATGATCCGCCGGAGAAATTACTCCTGGCGTTCATCCTCGAATGATCCGCGTTCATCGGTGACGTGGGGAGAGTGCGTGGAGTCGCGGTGTTGGGAGTGAATGTTGGGGCCGGCGTCGCCGGATTCTTGTGGGACGTCGAAATCATCGGAATCGGCTTCTTCGTCCGTTTCTTCCCCCGAATCTTCGCCATCCGCTGCTTCATCCCGGACGCCGGATTCGGGCGCATGCGACGGTTGATCGCCCGCGCTGGCCTCTGGCGATTCAATGGACGGCGCTGCCTCGCGCGGCGCATCTTCTCGCGCCGCCATCTCTGGCGCAGGCCCGGCGGCGGCCTGGAAGGTGCCGGCCACGGCGCCGGCGGCAATCGCGACGGCTTGCGTCACCGACTCGGCCGCTTCTCCCATGCGCTGCCCGGCGGCGCGGGCGGTTTCCTTCACCCGCTCGATGGCGCGGCCGGCTGCCGTCGAAGCTCTTTTCACTTGCTGGCGTGCTTCCTTGCCGGCATTGCGGGAGGTTTTCTTTACGCTCCGGGCGACATCGCGGCCGGCGGTTCGCGCCGTCTTCTTCAGGGTTTTGGCCACCTCGCGGCCGGCTTTGCGCAAGGCACGCGTGGGTTGGCTGATGGCGCCCTTGGCGCCCTTGCGCCTGCTCGCCGACGCGGCACGCGCGGGAGGCGCCTTCTTTTGGCTTTTCGCCGGTGGCTTACCCTTGGCGGGCTTCTGGGCGGATTTGCCGCGCATGGCCGTGGGCCTGGCGGGAGGTTTGCCCGGACGCCTGGCGGCGATCGGTCCGGCATCGCGCTTGGCCGCGCCGGCCTTGGATTTGGGCATCTTTACCGATTTGCCGGCGGTGCCGGATTTAACCTTGACCCTGCCTTGCGGCTTTGCGCCCTTCTTTGCCATGGTAGCCTTTCGTTTAAGCTTGCTCGCTTTTACCACAAGTCCGTGGCAAACGGCAATAAAACGCTTACTATCGGATACATATGGATTGGAACATCGTCGCCATCTTCTCCCGCTGGCTCCACGTCATCACGGCGTGTGTGGCGATCGGAAGCGTCTTTTTCCTTTACGTTTTATTGCCCATCGGGCTTCGCGGGCTCGATCCCGTGGCGCGGGACGGGGCGTACCTGCGGTGCAGGCGAGGCCTGAAAATGGTCTTTCACAGCGCGGTGCTGCTGTTCCTGGCCACCGGAACGTACAACGCCATCAACGCCTGGAAATACTACACCCGCTACCCGGCGGTGCTGCATGGCTTATTTGGCGTGCATCTGCTGCTCGCGCTGACGGCGATCGCACTGCTTCTGGCGGCCTTCGCGGGGCGCGAACCGCGCCGATCCAACGCGTCCCTGCTGCGCTGGAGTTTGGTCGCCATGTTCCTGGCGGTGGCAGCGGCATCCACGCTCAAAGCCGGACGCGAATGGGTGATGGTGCATCCGAACTGGTCGCCGCCATCGGGCAAATGATGGGCGATTTTTTCGAGGAATGAGGAATATCGGTGACTTTGAAGCCCGACCCCATCGCCGTTCGCGCGCGACCGGCGTTGCCTGCGCGTTCAGCCGCGCCCGCGCCCTCGGCGGGAGCAATCGAGTTGGCGCCCGGAGCGGCGGTGGAAGAATCGAGCCTGCGGTTTCAGTATGCGCGAAGCCGGGGGCCCGGCGGGCAGAATGTCAACAAGGTGAACAGCAAAGCCGAGCTGTGGGTGGCGGTGGAGGCGATCCTGGGGCTTGACGAGCGGGCCGTGCACCGGCTGCGCGAAATCGCGGGCAAGCGGGTGACGGCGGCGGGCGAAATTCACATCGCGTCAGACTCCCACCGCTCTCAAGAGCAAAACCGAGGAGCGGTCATGGAGCGCCTGGCGGCGATGGTGAAGGCGGCGATACATCAACCCAGGGCCCGCCGCAAGACCCGCCCCAGCAAAGCCGCCCGCCGGCGCCGGGTCGATGCCAAACGACGCAGGGGAGAGACCAAATCATTGCGGCGCGGCGGCTCGTCGCAAGACTAAACGCTACTCCTCGTCGTCCTCGAATTCGTCATCCTCGAAGTCGTCGTCATCCTCCTCATCGTCGGGATTGTCAAACTCGTCTTCCTCTTCCTCCTCGTCATCATCCTCCTCGTCGTCATCCTCATCCTCATCCTCGTCGAGTTCGTCTTCCTCGTCCTCCTCGTCGTCGTCATCCTCTTCTTCATCGGCCTTTGGCGCGGCGTCGTCGGCCTCTTCTTCGTCATCGTCCTTCCCGGCATCCTCGTCGCCGTCGGCGGCGCGGCGCTTGGCGGCTTGCGGGACGAGGTCTTCGTCGAGGCGTGCGCCGGGGCGGGCGCCAAAGCCCGGCGCCACAAGATCGCCAGCCGGGGCTTGACCGATCAGCAGGCCCGGGAGAAGCACAAGCGGTTCGCATTCAAGTTCGGTTGTCATTCCAATTCCCTTCAATATTCGCGGCCTGCAAAACACCGGTTCATCCTGGCCCGGCGGGTATATGACCCGCAACCGCCGGCCCGTGTCAACACCCGATTTTCCTGCCATGCCAGAACTGGGGCGCGGTGCAAAGTGGCGGCATTTAAGCGAGGGGGGCTGTCGGCGTCAAGAGGAGGCAACCTCCAAAATTCGGCAGACGATTTGCTCGCAATATAACCAGGGCCTTTCCTTGTGTGGCAGGGATTTGCGCAGAGTTGCAAAGGCGCGGAGTTAACGAGAAGAGCAGCGGGTTGATGTGGAGCCATTTCTTGCTGGCTGCCGTGCCGCTTTGCGCGCTACCAGTTATGGACGCGTTCCTTTGAATTTTCTGCTTTTCCCGCATTTGAATTTGTTTCGGATTTCGTGTTTCGGATTTCGGATTTTCCCCTCACAGTCCCGCCTCATTGACCTTCACTCCATGCGCCTTGAGCGTACTCACCTGCACCAGTTTGGCCGTGTCCGCATCTTTCACGATATCACTATGGCAGGCGGCCTTCTGCCCCTTGTGCGCGAGCTTATGGATCTCATCGGGCGAGAGATTTCCGCGCTGCTTGAGAATATCGGCGCCCGGCGCGGAAACGCCAGGCGACGCGCTCGCCTTTTTCGCCGGCTGCGAGCTCTCGTCCTTGCCGCTGAAAAAGTCGGTGATTTCCTTGCTGATCCGCACGCTGCACCAATCGTGGCCGCACATCGCGCAAAAATCGGTGTCCACTTCCAGATCCTCATCGTGGTAGGCGCGGGCGAGATCGGGGTCGAAGGACAAGTCAAAATGCTTTTGCCAATTGAGGGCGGCACGGGCCTTGGTGAGATCATCATCGCGATCGCGCGAGCCGGGGATTCCCAGGGCGACGTCCGCCGCGTGCGCGGCGATCTTGTACGCCACGCAGCCTTGCTTCACATCGTCTTTCTTGGGCAGGCCCAGGTGCTCCTTGGGCGTGACGTAACAGAGCATGCTGGCCCCGTGATACCCGGCGGCGGTGGCGCCGATGCAACTGGTGATGTGATCGTAGCCGGGGAAAATATCCGTCACCAACGGCCCCAAAACATAAAACGGCGCGCCATGGCAAAGCTTGCGCTGCAGCTTCATGTTGTATTCGATCTGATCGAACGGCACATGGCCGGGCCCTTCGACCATCACCTGGCAACCCCGCGCCCAGGCGCGCTCGGTCAGCTCGCCGAGCGTGACCAGCTCGCGGAGCTGGGCTTCGTCGCTGGCGTCGGCAAGGCCGCCGGGGCGAAGGCCGTCGCCGAGGCTGAAGCTCACGTCATAGGCGCGCATGATGTCGCAGATGTCGTCAAAGAGCTCGTACATCGGGTTTTGCTTGTTGTGGGTGAGCATCCACTTGGCCAGCAGGCTTCCGCCGCGTGAGACGATGCCGATCAATCGCTTGCGCACGAACGGCAGATGCTCCCGCAACACGCCGGCGTGAATGGTGAAATAATCCACGCCCTGCTTCGCCTGCTTTTCCAGTTCCCTGAGAATGATGTCGTAAGACAGGTCTTCGATCGACCGGCCCAGAATCATCGAATAAATGGGGACAGTCCCGATTGGGACGGCGGCGTTGCGAATGATCGCCTCCCGGCATTCGTCAAGATTGCCGCCGGTGGACAAATCCATCACCGTATCCGCCCCCCACCGCTGGGCCCATTTGAGCTTCTCGACTTCCTCCAGCGTGCCGGATGAAACCGGGGACGCGCCCATGTTGGCGTTGATCTTGGTGAGCGAGGCACGGCCAATGGCCATGGGTTCGAGGTTGTATTTCAGATGAACCTTATTCGCCGGAATGATCATTCGGCCCGCGGCGACCTCCGCGCGAATCTGCTCGGGCGACAGGTGCGGCTCGCGCAGCGCCACGCGTTTCATCTCCGGGCTGACGCGTCCGATGCGGGCTTCTTCGAGCTGCGTCTTGCCGTCGTGATCGCGCGGGGAGGAGAAATCCAGCGCGGTAAGCTCGGACACACCGGGCATGCCGGGCGTGTCGGGAGAGCTGTAGGCGTAAGGCGTTCCAACCGCGCCCGGCCTGGCAAACGAGCCGGGCGTCGTGCCCTGACGGTCGGTCGAGGGATTGTCGCCCAGCGGCGGAAGTGCATAGGCGCGGTCGGTGGCAATTGGGGTCTGCTTCATTATGGCAACTCCTGTTTCTTCACTCGCCAGGGATGGCGCGTCTGCCGACGAGTCTGGCGTGACACGGGCGTCCCGCCCGTGCCGATGGCTCAAAAATGCGCAAGAACTGATGTAGCCCGAGTTCCATGCAACCCGCACGGGCGGGACGCCCGTGTCACGATTAAGATTGCCGTTCAAGGCCTGACACCTCCTGGCTTTTGCTATCCACGAACAGCGCATCGTCGCGCACGGCTATTTAGCGGGTAAGGCGATGAGTGTAGGGAATCTGATAAGCACAGGCAAGATGCCATTGCGAACCATTTGACGCCCCACAACCTCGCGGGTAGCGTCGTTGCACGATCCATGAACTCTGTCGTGTCGGAGAAACCCTACGTCCCGGTTCGCCCGTATCACGGGACGTTGTGGCCGGCGGTGTTAAACTATTACATCCCCCGCTACCTGCGCCGCCGCTACGGCGTGGCGAAGGTGCGAATTGTCGGAGCCGACAAACTCCGCGCGTCAATCTCCTCCGGTCACGGCATCCTGATCACGCCAAACCATTCCCGCGACGAAGACCCGTTTATCCTGAGCACGCTCGCACGGGAGATCGGCCAGCCGTTCTTCGTCGTTGCCAGCGCGCATTTGTTCATGGGCAATAGACTTCAGGCGTTCGTGCTTCGCAGGGCCGGGGCATTTTCGATTTACCGCGAAGGAATGGACAAACAGGCGGTGCAGACGTCCATCGAGATCCTGGAAAAGGCCCAGCGCCCGCTGGTGATCTTCCCCGAAGGCCACATCTCGCGCACGAATGACCGGCTTACGCCGATGCTCGAAGGGACGGCCTTGATCGCCCGCCAAGCCGCCAGGAAGCGCGCGAAGGAAAACAAGAAAGTCGTAGTCCACCCCGTTGCTCTTCGCTACTCGTTCCTGTTCGACGTTGAATCGGCCGCCGCCCGCATGCTGGACGAAATCGAGATGCGTCTGACCTGGCGTCCAAGCCGCGACTTGCCGCTGCACGAGCGGTTCCAGAAGGTCGGCGCGGGCCTGCTGGCCCTTAAGGAACTCCAATATCTGGGCCACACGCAGGACGGCGCCATCCCCGAGCGAATCCCAAAGCTGATCGACGCGATCCTCGCGCCCCTCGAAGCCGAGTTTACCAACGGCAACGCCCAGGGCCATCCCGTCGCGCGCGTGAAGCGCCTCCGCGCCGCCATCCTCCCGGACATGATCAAAGGCGACCTGGACGAACCCGAAAAACAGCGGCGCTGGCGGCTGCTTGAGGACGCCGACCTCGCGCAGCAGCTTTACCACTACCCGCCGCACTACGTCGCCGAGGGCGGCCCCAAGGGCCGGATCATCGAGACCGTCGAGCGGTTCGAGGAAGACCTGACCGGCAAGATCACCGTGCATGGGCCCATCGAAGCCAGCGTGACGGTTGGCGACGCCATCGAAGTCAGCCCCGCCCGCGAAGCACGCGGGGAGAGCGACCCGCTAATGGCCGCCATCGAGAGCCAGTTGCGCGCGATGCTGGGAATCGGGCTCGATGCCTCAACGGTGGAAACGCCATGACCCTCCCTCCCTGGCCGGTGATCGGCGTGCGCGCCGGGCTCGTCGCCGTCGGCATTCTCGCGTGGTACTGGACACAAGCCGTCCTGGGCAAGCGCGTGCCCAAGGTCGCCTATGAAGTGCCGCTGACAGATGGCATGCACGTCCTCACCCGCCGCATCCATCAACGCTACGGCACCAATGTCGCCGCCGGCAACCGCCTGCTGATCATCTCCTCCCTGGTCATCGATCTGCTGGGCGCCTACCTTGCTCGGCAGCGCGCTGTTCGGCCCCTCGATCCGGCCCTACCTCGGACTGGTGATGGTCTTCGCCCTGCGGCAAATCTGCCAAATGCTCTGCCCCCTCCCGGCTCCGGCCGGCATGGTCTGGCGCTACCCCGGCGTTCCCGCGATCCTCGTCACCTATGGCACCGCCAACGACCTGTTCTTCTCCGGCCACACCGCCATCGCCGTCTACGGCGCCGCCACCCTCGCGGGCCATTGGGGAACCTGGGGCCTGGCCCTGGGATTCGCTATTGCAGTGTTCGAGGCCGTGACAGTTCTCGTGCTTCGCGCCCATTACACCATGGACGTCTTCACCGGCATCGTCTGCGCCCTATGGGCCTATTCCCTGGGCGGCACGATCGCGCCGTGGGTGGATGGGGCGATTCGGGGTTGGGTTGGATGAGCAGAAATGGTATTGATCGCGGCAGCCTTGCCTGTTGCAATGCCTGATGTGCCCCTTCGGTTTCATCCGCACGATTCTTCCTTCAACCGGGCACGCGCTTTACTTGGCTCATGCGTCGGACGTTGCCTATCATCGCTCGCCGGCGGCAGGCGCGCGGGAACGGCTTGGGCTCACGACCGTCGCGTTTCGCAATAAGGTGACGCGCATGCGCGGCTTCATGGGGGTGTGTGAGACGCATGCCGTGCTGGCGTTTCGGGGGACGGCCAGGCGTCACCCAGGAACGCGCCACTGCGACCCGTTCACGTTGATCTGGGAAATGGAGGCCGGCGCGCCGGCAATGGCGCGGCCGCCGGCGCGGGCGGTCAGGGCGGCGATCACGTCGCCATGCGTAACCACCACAACGGTGCGGCCGGGATGCCGGCGAGCGAGTTCGGCGATTTCATTGGCGGCTTGATCGACCGTCGCCCCAAAATCAGAGTTAGCCGGCTGGCTCATCGCCATCGCATCCGGGCCGCCGGCCAGTGGCCGGAAGGCGTCGTCGGCAACCGGCGTGACAGCCCCGTTCCACTTCGCGGCGATCGCGCCGGCGGTCTCGCGCGTCCGAGCGGCGGGCGAATAAACAATCACCGGGATCGGCTCATGCTTCAGCAGGTCCGCCGCGGCCGCCGCCTGATCCCAGCCGCGCGGGGTCAGGTGATCGAGCCGATCGGATGAAGCCTCCGCCGCATGAGGCAGATTCGCAAAAGACTCCCCATGCCGGACCAACAACACGCGCGTGATTGAAGTCCGCGGCGCGGGCCGCTCGCTCCAATCCGGCCCGGCGCAGCCGCCGACCACGACCATCCCCACGACCGCCGCCGCACGGGCAATGAAATGACGAAACATGACGTTTCTCCTCCGGGGGCCAGTAATGAAACCGGTCCTGTAAATGACGATTTATTGCGTATCCCGACGCTTCGCCTCGATCATACAGCGGTTTCCGACAGGCGGGAACGTGGATTCCTCTGCGGCGGGTACCGCGGTTTCGCGGCGGCGTGCATCATTGCTGCGATTTCGGGGATTCGGAATTCGGACTTCTCACCGGGTATCGCGATTTCGCCGTGGCATGCATCATTGCTGCTCCACCCGCGCCCGCTCATCCGCCAGCGACGCATCATCCGGGCCGGGTAGTCGCTTGTCATCGGCGATGATCTCGGCGACGTAGCTTTTGATCCGCTCATCATTGAGCAACTGGCTCATCAGCACCCGCCGATAACCGGTTGAGCGCATCTGCTCCTTCAGCGAGTCGGTGCGCTCCTGCTTGAGCTTTTCGTTCTGCGAATAAAGAGCTTCCTCCAGTGCCTCGTTTTCCAGGAGAAGTGCATACATGGCGTCGGCGCGTTTGCCGCCGGAACTGAACAACCCGCCGAACCCCGCGGCTTTCTTTCGATAGTCCTCAACGCGCTGGCCCAACGCGGAAGCCTGCGCCTTCAACTGCTCGTTCTCGGCTTTCAGAGCGGCCAATTCCTGCTCGTATAGGTTTTTGAATCCCTTCTGCGCGGTAAACAGATCCTGCTCCTTTTGGGCCAATGCGCGGGACGCGGCCAGCGCGCCGATCCATCGGCCCATGCGAAAGCCGACAAAAAGCAGCAGCGCGGCGGCCACGCAATAAACGATTACTTCGAGGGTCTGATTGGTGAAATGCGGCATACGCGGTCATCTTAGCCGGGCCGGGGAACGGAGAAAAGAAGAGGTCGCCGATGATCGGCAGCCAAATCCGAAATCCGAAGGTCGAAATCCGAAATAGGATCAAAAAAACGTTAGTAGAAAACGCATGACCGCCCGCTCGAAGCCTCCGGTGGCCGCAAGCCCCTGTTTGGACTTTAGATGTTCGTGTGTCGGGCGATAGGGCCGAAGCGCCCTAACGCTGTCCGCCGCGATCGCCCTCGTTGTGATCGCCTTGGCCGCGATCGGCGGGGCGCTGGTCATGGGCGGGTTGGCGGGGGGCTTCGCGCCTGGCGCCGGCATGCCAATCGTGGGCG
>DASRLH010000249.1:0-7016 GCA_035648595.1 Tepidisphaeraceae bacterium | reverse complement strand
GTCATGGTGAGCCATGATCCCGATATGCTCCGCCTGCACGCGATTGCGACATCGCATGCGGGAATTGCGTATTGCCATAGTCAAAAATATAAGGTCGGGAAAATGGTTCTCAGACTTCTTGAGCTTGGAACACGCGTGACGGCCGAGGAGATGCGCAACCGAGTCGAGTTTCTTTAGTGAGGGCCACTTATCAATGGCCCACGCGAATTCAGCAGGTTGTCCTAACATTCGATGAACTGATTGACCCTTCCCATCCCGATTTCCATCTCGACGGAGCGACACCGCCGCTTGCTGAAAAAGCTGTGCGACCACTTGGGCGCATAGCGAAACAATCTCCGAAATGGAAGTGGAAGCGGCTGCGCCGCTGCGATTGTTGGTTGGATTTTCAAGGCATGGACTCAGGCGTCCGATAGCGGGGCTCATCGAGGCTTTGGTACTCCTAACGGGACAGCGAGTGCCGCGCAGCCCGCGTCGGATGCACCGGATCATGGGCCGCGATTCTTGCTCCGGCGAAAAGGTTGCGGGAAACCGCGCCTGTCGGACGCCCGAGTTATGCCTCTTAAAATCCATCCCCGGGCAGCCAAGCCCCAAGCCGGCCTACACGAAAAGATGGAAGAACCAAAACGGGCTCATGGCCGCGCCTGGGCACGTCTCCGGAGGCGCCATCCGATGAGTCCCCCTAAAAGTGCAAATCCGCCCAACGCCGTACTCGGAAGCGGGGCGGAGGTTGCGATATTGACCTCGTAATCCGTGTGGTCGGCGCCGTCGTTTCCATGAGGGCCAGGGCCAACAACAAAGTCCAAAACGTCACCCGATTGAAGCGCCGGAATGTTCAGGGGAGTCGTGAACTGGTTCGTGACGCTGTTGGAATAGAAAGTGTCAATCGTCACGCCATTTAGAAGGATGTACCCATCAACACCATCACCGACCGTCGCCGAGGGGTCATTGAATTTTGAGAAGTGGCCGGTAATCTGCACGTTTGCCTCGGTTGGCCCGGTGTAGTCGAATCGGCGCGTTGCGTACTCCACCTCGTATGGAGCACTGTTCGTTCCGTTCGGATGCATGAAAACCGGTCCGATGTATGTCCACGGCGGCGCGCTCGTCGGCGTTCTCGCCCAAGCGGATCCATTGTATGCGAAATCTGTCGGCGAGGTGTCAATTGAACCGCCAAGAGTTGTCTCGTAGCCGTAATACCAGCCGCCCTGTCCCTGAACTCCGGAAAAGTCGGATACGGAATTGGCAATCGTGTCGGCACGAGCTATTCCGCAAGCCGACAAAGCCGCAAACCCGCACGAAATCAGCCACATTCTTCGCATATCTCACCTTTGAAATGAAGAAAATCCCCAACCCGAACCCAAGCGGCATTATGGGCTGCTCGCGAAGGCGTTTACAAGCCGTGATTTCGTATGTCGTTATTTGTGATGACGTTCATCGCCCTGTCGCGCGGCGAGACAACTGTTGAAGATCGAGACGGCCAAGCCCATCCGATCCGACACGCCCAGTCGAATGAAAACGCGGCCCAGGTAGGTGCGAACGGTGGATTTATGCAACCCCAGGGCGGCAGCGATCTCCTTGTCCTTCTTCCCAAGAAGGACCATTTCCACGACCCTCGCCTCCTGGGGGGCAAGGTTCAGCGAGCGGATGGCCGCTTCCCATTCAGATGCGCCAGGGGCGGCGTTTTCGATTGGAGCGGAAGTTTCCTTGGCGGGAGTTCGCTGGCGGCCCATGAATTGGCCCCAAAAAAGAGAGCGTCGAACCAAGGACGCTCAGCGAACCCCCGCCAAGGGGCATACAGAACGTGCCCCGGCCGACGCCCCTTTCGGGGCGCGGGCACAAGGCACTGGTCCTGTATTCAAACTTGGCGGTTTTCGCTGAACCAGCGTCTTGACGCACGCGCGTCAATTCAATTGTCGCCAGCGCCGATGACCGGCGTTGGCGGGCGGATCATAACACGACATCCGGGTAATGACACGATATACTTCAAGCATGAGCGCCACACCCATTGCCCCACCGCGGCAACACATTACGAGCACGCCGGGCGTGTGTGGCGGAAAGCCGTGCATCGCCGGCACGCGCATCCGGGTTTGGGATGTTGCCGTTCTTGCGCAGGCCGGATATTCGCCCGACGAAGTGATCGAGCAGTTCCCGCACCTGGGCCTCTCCGATGTTTATGCGGCCCTTTCCTACTACTACGACAATCGTGAATCCATCGATGAACAGGCGGCGGCGGATGATGAACTGGCGAAAACCCTCCATGCCAAGTTCGGGCCCGGCCCGTTGGAACAAAAAATCGGCGACGCCGCCAAAGAAGCAGGCCGCGATGGCCACCGATGAAATTCCATACCGACGAGCATGTTGCCGACGCTGTCGCATTGGGTATTCGCCGCAGAGGCTTTGACGTCACCACGACTTACGAGGCGGGACTGCTGGGCGCAAGCGATGAGCGACAACTGGCGTATTCGACGATGACTTCTCGAGTGATGGTAAGCCATGATCCGGACATGCTCCGCCTGCACGCGATTGCGACATCGCATGCGGGAATTGCATATTGTCACAGTCAAAAATATAAAGTCGGGAAAATGGTTCTAAGACTTCTCGCGCTTGGAACACGCGTGACGGCCGATGAGATGCGAAACCGAATCGAGTTTCTTTAGTGTCGGCGCTGACCTCCGACGGCGTTGACAAGCCGTGATTTCGTATGTCGTTATTTGTGATGATGTTCATCGCCCTGTCGCGCGGCGCGACGAGTGTTGAATACCGAGATGGCCAACTGAACCAGCCTCTTCACGCATGCGCCTCCGAAAATCCAACCGCCAATCGCCGGCGCTGCCGGTTCGCAGCTTTTCAACCGACGCTCATTTCCGTATTCCGCCTTCCGGCACGATTCGCTTCAACACCACCAGGTCCACTCGCATCTGGGCCAAATGACGTTCGAGCATTTCGATGACTTCGGGCTCGCCATCGACGAAGCGCAGGGCGTTTTCGTACCGGCGGACCATCATCTCCTTGGCCTCGCGGAGCTTGGGGAGCAGGAATTTGAGCGATAGATATGGGATGTAGCGCTCCTCGGCGCCGAGGGGCGGAGGGATGGCGGGGGTGTCGCCCAGTTGCCCGATCATTCGCGCCACCTCCTGTTGGTCGCTGGCCAGATGGGCGACCATCTGCCGGAATGTTGCCCGCATGTCCTCGGATGCGCCGTCCAGATAAGGGGAATCGACGCCGACGAATTGCAACAGGCTGTTGGCCTCGGCCTCGTAAAGACTTTTGAGCGCATCGAGCACCGCGAGGGATTGGGTTCGCATGAATCCATATTTACCACGAACCGCCGGCCAACGCATCGCCTGTTCCAGCTTCCTACTGTAAACGGCCTGGCGACGCCTGCGTATAGATTGTCGGGGCGACGGTGCAGCGGGCGAAACGCTGGGGCATCTCATTTCATGGAGGTTGGCATGAAGCGGACCGCGGGTTGGATCTTTCTTGGCCTGCTCGCATTGATGACGGTCGCCGGGCAAGCGAGGGCCGGCAACGTCGCATTCTCAATCCGCTCGGCCCGCGGCGGCAACTGGTCGGATCGGATGACCTGGCAGCCAAGCCGTGTGCCGGGAGCCGGGGACACTGTGCAGGTGCGGGCGGGGGATACGGTGGTCTATGATGTCGCTTCCGATGCGCCGATCCGAATGATCCACGTCGCCGGCACGCTTACCTTTTCGCACGAGAAATCCACCCGGCTGTGCGTGGGATTGATCAAGATTCAACCCGGCACAACCGCCAGCGAGGAGGGGTTTGACTGCGACGCCCATTCACAAATGGATACGCCGGATGCGGGCGATGCTGCCGCGCCCGCGAACACGCCGGCCCTGGAGATTGGAACCCTCGCGCAGCCGATCCCGGCGAACGTGACGGCAACCGTCCGCCTGGTCTATTTCCCCGGCGCCGACAAGGAAACGCTGCCCGCCATTATCGACTGCGGCGGGCGATGGGATGTCCACGGCGCGCCCATGACGCGCACCTGGCTAAAACTGGGCGCGCCGGCGATGGCGGGCGCGGATAGGGTAACGCTTGCCGGCGATCCGGGCGGCTGGAAAGCCGGTGATCAGGTGCTTCTCACCGGCTCTTATCTCGACGAGTTTCGCCCGCGCCAACGCCCGAAAGTCCAAAGCGAAACGCGCCGGATCGTTTCGATCGCGGGCAACAAATTGAAACTCGATCAGCCGCTGGCGGGCGATCATGTCGCCGCCGGCGCGGAAGTAACCGAGGCGGCCGACCTTTCGCGCAACGTGGTGATTGAATCCGCGGATTTCGGGCCCAAAGCCGTGCGCGGGCACACCATGTACCATCACGGTTCGACCGGCGGCATCTCCTACGCCGAGTTCCGGCACCTGGGCAAGAAAAACGTCCTGGGCAAATACCCGATCCACTTTCATCACGTCCGCGATTCCATGCGCGGCAGCGCGGTGGTGGGCGCGAGCATCTGGGATTCGCAGAACCGGTTTATCGCCATCCACGGCACCGATTACCTGCTGGTGCGCGATTGCGTGGGTTACGGCTGCGTTGGCCACGGCTTCTTCCTGGAAGACGCCACCGAGCAATACAACATCCTCGATCGCAACTTGGCCGTGGGCGCAAGGCGAGGAAAGGCATTGCCGCATCAGGTTCTTGGTTTCGATGACAACGAAGGATCGGGCTTCTGGTGGGCCAATGGGCGCAACACCTTCACGCGCAACGTGGCATGCGAAAATGGAACTTATGGGTACAAATTCCAGATCGAGAAGATACACGACCTTCCGCCGATGCTTCCGCTTCGCCAACCCGACGGCAATATAACCAAGACGGACATCCGCACCGTGCCGTTTTTTCGCCTTGAGGATAACGAGTCGCATGGGGATGGGCTTTACGCTTTTGCGTTCGGCGATGATCCGGCAGGCTCGGTTCATTCCGATAGCCGCCATCCCTTCATCGCCAAAAGCCTGCGCGCCTGGCAATCGCATTACGCGCTGCGTTCCAACACCTGGCAGTTTCTGATGGACGGGCTGACGATCAATCACGCCGTCTACGGGGTCTACCACCCCGATTACGCCGACCACGTTTACCGGAATATTTATTTGAATACGGTGATCTCCGAGCCGATCAACCGCGGGCACGATGACGAGAGCATTCAGAACGGCTCATTCACGTATGAAAACCTCACGCTTGAGAATTGCCGCATCGGCCGCGACCCGCTGATTCAACTGACCTGCACCTCGCCCAGGCCCGGCCAGCAGGGCGACTTCCGCAACGTGACGATCAAGAACAGCACTTCGCATGATTCGAATATCGTGGACCTGGGCGGCGGGCCGCGCAATGACAAACTGGAGAATGGCGTCGTCTACTATTTCCACGACATGCCGGCGCCGGGACGGGCGATCAAGGTGGTGAGCGTTCACTTTCCGCAACTGATGAACGATGGCGACTATAAGTCAATCCCGGGCTTCACCGGCCCGGACGTGCGTGCCGCGGAAGTGCCGGACCCACTCTTCCCCAGATTGCTCGACCCCATTGATGATCTGCCGCCGGCCACGCTCATTACGTCCGTGCAAAGTAGCGCGGGAAAAATCCGCGTCCAGGGCGTGAGTGAGGACAACGGCGAAGTCACTGCGGTTTTAGTGAACGGCAAGCCCGCCAAAATCATTTCATCGCAAAATGGCGTGGCGGATTGGGAGATCACCATCGACGCCAAGGGGGTGAATTCGGTCGAAGCCCGCGCGACCGACGCCGCGGGAAATATTGAAAAGACGCCGGCGATTGGGGCGGTCCGTATGTAGAAGCGACGTCCTCGTCGCTTTTGGCGGCGCTGCGCCTGTGGAGAGGACACGCGGCGAGGACGCCGCGTCTACGTGGAAGCGACGTCCTCGTCGCTTTTGGCCGCGAGTTGCCGGCACGGGAGGAAAAATGGCGGGGACGCCGAGCCGGGCATTCCGCAACCACTGAACAGCGCATCGGATTTCTCGAACTCCAGCACGAGAGTGCCCCAGGGGTAATTGTCTTGCAGGCGGATTGGGAAGGCTGTGCCGTTGGCGTTACCGCTTGGCCCGGTGGCCTTCGGTGTGATATCCGACAGGCGGTTTGCGCTTTTGTTTGGGCTCGTCCATCAACTGGCGGATAGCGTCGAAAACCGCCGCGAACTTTTGATTGTGATCGACCATCGTGCGCTCCAGGGCGACAAGTCGCTTTCGCAACTGGTCGTTGGACGCGAGCAGTTGGCGAAGGCGCACGAAAACCCGCATGATCTGGATGCTCACCTGCACCGCGGTTGGGCTGTGCAGGATCGCCGAGAGCATCGCCACGCCCTCCTCGGTGAACGCGTAGGGCAGGTATTTGAAATGCTGGCGGGATTCTAAGATCACAGATTGTGATCTTAGAAGTTTGGTTTCCTGTCGCGTCAGTTGGAACATGAAGTCGGCAGGAAACCGATCGAGGTTCCGCTTGACCGCTTGATTGAGTTGCCTGACCGGGACGCCGTAAAGTTCTGCCAAATCAATGCTTAGCATCACCTTCTGTCCGCGAAACAGATAGATGCGTTGCTCAATCCGTTCGTGGGGAATGATTGCCAGCGAAGGGAATTGTCGTTTCATTGCCATGCGCCGCCTTTCTTTAAGATCACAATTTGTGACCTTGGAAGTTAGTTCCATTTCCATCCCACCCATGAACAAATGCGCTACCGGTCGAGCTGATCTGATTGGCACGCGTTAACGGAAGTAGGAGTGAGGATCAAAGTAGCCGTCGCCCCGCGTTTTCACAATGCGCACGAGCCCGGCATTCGCCCGCGAGCTGCGAACTCCTGACCAACGGGCACTGTAGGAAACAGTACCTTATGCTTCGCCGAACTACATTCGCGCGGGTTCAATTGTGCTTCTGGTTGCTCGCCTCTTGCTGGGCTGCCGCACCGGCATCCGCGCCGCCGGCTTCTGCGCGCGCGCCGGTGCCTGCCGAAAAGTTTGCGCTGCCGATTGTCGAATTGCACGGCACGCCCGCCGAGA
>DASRLH010000248.1:0-4473 GCA_035648595.1 Tepidisphaeraceae bacterium | reverse complement strand
AGGCCATACGTTTGATCTACCGACAATTGCGAAGATACATACGCCCGCCCCTGATCATCATAACCGGCCAGCGACAACGCCCGCGCCGCCCCCGCATGCACCGTCGGCACGGCGTCCGTCCCCGCCGCCGTCGCGAAGTCGGCCAGCGGGATCATGTCGCCATCATACTGATACACCCGGCTCACCTCTCCAAGATTATCCAATACGCTATACACAATCGGCCGATGCACGCCGTCCGTCTCGCCCGCCGGATACGGCGTCCCGCTCGACATCCGCACGCCGTCCTTGCTGGCGACTTCCCGATCGCGCCCATCATACAGATTCTGCGTCACCCGGTCATCCGCCGAATTGTTGTCCGGATGTTGAATCGTAAACGTGAGATTGGAATCGCCGATGCCGGAGGTCGTGCCGGTGCTGTCGTAATAATTGTCCTGAACATCCAGCAGATTCGCCGACCCCTAATTGGTCGGCGACCATTCCCCCGTCACGCCGGTCGTGTCATCCGTGCCGATCCACTTGCTCACCTGGCGGTTGAGGTTGTCGGAGACCATCCGCATGATCGTGCCTGTGGGAAGTTTCACCGGCGTTGCTGGCGCGTTTCGTTCACGCCGCCCAGGCCCCATTTGCTTCACCAAATTGAAACAATGATGGATGTCACCTGATCCGCTCCCGTACTGTCAGATTCTTGCAAAAGCGCACCTGTCCCAGCACCTGTCCCGTTTTCCGCGTCCAGACGATAGCTATAGCAATATAAATTTATGTCCTAATCACTTTTTGATCGCGCCTCTTCGGCGTCTTTCCGCGCTAATGACGCGCGGCGATGGAGCAGCCCATTTATCAAGCACAATTCTCTGAAACTTGCCGTCACTGGTAAACTGATACTCAACCTCGATCCACCGATCCCCCAACATCATGGCCCCAGTCCCAAGGCGTTTTATTCCTTTAACGATCGTCAGCTGTTGCGGCGGAACGCCGCGAAATCCAAGAGGCCCACCGCCGATGTCAACAACAAAGAATTCGTGCAACCGTAGCCAACAAACCGCGTCCGCGAACGTCAGGGAAGCGAGCGCGCTACGATTAGCGTCCGTTAGCGCGGCGTCGGCGATCATCTCATAGCGGAATTCGCGCACCGCTACAAAACAGAGCCACGCGATCGCAATAAGGACCACGACGGTCCAAGGTCTGAAGGTGAATTTGGGAACGGCGGCCATAAAGGCGCGATATCAAAGTAAATGGTAAGGCGATCACTCACGGCTAGTGTCCGTCTCGGTTCCTTTAATGCATTACGGCGCATAAGAAGTTCTCGTGACATATTTTGCTGGCCAGTCGTTAGCCGAAGACGGGTCGATTACGTCTCCTTTTCCGCCCGTCGGGTACGGATCAATCACTATGTAAGAGCCCGGAGTGCCAGGCGCCGCCGAACGACAACCTATTTCAGTCCAATGATGCTGTAAGTAGTTTTTGCCCTCGACCGAGTTGACCCTAAACGCAGACGTCTTTGCCTTGACATAGGGCGTATTAGCTGCGTCACCAGCGTCAGATGTAAGCTGTTGCCAATCGCCGCATGCAAAGTCGAAGGGCATAACATTCGACCGCCAGCTGGAAGGCTGGTCGCCTGCCGTCTTGCGGTGCTGCGCGATCGCGTCAACGATCGCGTCGGCGAGCACTTGCGCCTGTGCGGCGCAGTCCGCTGGCCCGCATTTCGCTCCAAATCCGGCGCTCGCTTTGCATTTCGCGCACAGAGCGGCAAGCGCGGCGCGTAATTTGGACTTCTGGGCTGCTGCCCACTTATCGACCCGCGCGTAAAGGTCAGGCATACCAATGTGGTAGTTTGGCCGACTATCACCAATATTCACATCATATGCCAGACCCGATGGATCGCCACCCTGCACGGGATCGTCTTGAGCGAATCTGTAAACGTTCGATCCATCCAAATACCCCGCCGGGTCCTTCTGAAACCACGTCCCCATCGTGAAGCTATACCACCTCGCCCCCATCATATAACTGTTGTAATCGTAATACTCCCCCTGAAACAGGAACCGCATGTAGTAGCCCGGATCGGTCGTGGTCGCCCAGGATGAATTGAGGGTGGTATACTTGCCATACGGATCATATACCCACCGCAACTCCACAGTCTGCGATCCCGTCGTCGGCATAACAATCGCTGTGACGTTGCAATTGGCATCCTGTTGGACGTAGAGGCGTTCGTCCAGGCCGGAGTGCGTGAGCCCGTAGTCACCGCTGGACATGTTCCCATCGGAATTGCGGTCTCGTAAAATCAGCGAGTTGACGTAGCCTAATCCCCAGACGTATTGATTATAGATTCCCGTCGTGTACCACGTCTCGATGAGGCGGTTGTCGGGCGTGTAGAACCAGTAGGCGGGATTGGTGCCGCCGCCGCTGGTGGCGACCATGCCCATGGCATCGATGGTGAAGCTGTTAAGGGTCGCGCTGTTGGCGGTGTCTTTCACCGCGACCAGCATATTCCAGCCGTCGTAGACGCGATAGTTGCCCAAATCGCTGCGCGTGGCGTTACCCGCGTTATCATACACCGGCGTATACGCGCTGCCGCCACCGAGGCTGTTGCCGGTGATCGCGCCGATTTGATTCTGGCTGCTGGGGGTGCGGGTCTGCGTGCCGGTGCCGCTGTCGGTGATCGAGTTGAAGTTGCCCACGGCGTCAAGGTTATAGCTTTGGGATGCGTTGGGGCTGGTGATGGTGTCGAGTACGCCGCCGTTGTAGATGCTCGCGGAGAGCGTGCCGCGCTCGAAGGCTTTGAGGCGGTTGTCGTTGTCGTAGGCGGTGGCGTCGTCGCCGGAAGCGGCGGCGTTGACGTGATACAGCTCACTCGCTGCCGGATGCACGAGGTTGTTCATGTAGAGGACGTTGCCATCTCGGTCGAAGCCATACTGGAAGCGGTCGGTGGCGCCGCCGCCGGTGCCGGTGTTGAGCCAGAATTGGTCGTCGACGCGGCCAAAACGATCCAACCCGACGTACCGGCCATCGCCGCCGTCGTCGTGATAGGAGCTATCTCCCGTCACTCTGATGTACGTTAGTTGCGTGTGATCCTCGGGCCTGTTCTTCACCACGATCGTGTCGAGGCCGAGATAGGTGTATTCCTCCAAGTGTACGCCCGAACTGGTACCCGCGCCATCCGCCAGGAAGCTCACCCGGCTGATCGCCGAGTCCAGCCCAAGATTGTACCCATAATCCAACGGCCTCGTGTTCGGATACGTCATCACCGTCAGCCGGTCGTTATTCGACGTGCTGGTCGGCACGTTGTACGTCCAGCTAATGAACGGCGAACTGCCGGTGGTCACCACGCCCGCCCGCGCCTCGTACTCCTTCACAAGTTGCGAGAGGCCGTTGTAAATATACTCATTCTGGTTCTCCACGGTTCCGGTGCCGTTGGCGGCGCTGTAGCTGGTCGCCAGGGATTCGCGGCCGGCGCCATCGAAGGCCCAGGCATGGCTCAGCACGGTGCCGTCCACGCCGCTGCCCAGGCTGGTGATGCCGTCCAGCGTCATGCGTGACAACACATCATACTTATAGGCGTGCACCGATCCGCCGGGGCTGGTGGTGCTGACGAAATGATCGTTGAACGTCAGCTTTTGGGCGAGGTTGTTGTAGGTATAGATCTGATCATCCGCCGCCGCGCTGCTCGGCGTGCCCAGCGTCTTGTCGGGGTATCGCACCGTGCCAACCAAGTCATTGCTGAACAGTGTGCCGGTTGTGCCAACGCCCATGACGTACTGCGTGACCTGATTCGGCGTGGCCGGCGTGTTTCCGGTCGGCATCAGCGCGGTCATCGTCAGCACGTTGCTGTCGCCATCGTAGGTTTGATCGGTGGTCTGGTTGGCGCTGTTCGTCGGCGTGCCGTTGCCGTCGAACGCCCCGATCACACGCGTGTCGCGGCCGAGCAGGTCGTGATCCGTGCGCGTCACCAGCCCGCGCGGATCCGTCACCGTCGCCTGCCAGCCCGTCTGGCCATCGGCCCGTGTCGTCACGGTCGGCGTGGTTCCCGAATAGTAATTCGCCGTGATCTGCGCCTGGTTCGCCCCCGCCAGCAGACCGATGAACGTCACCAGATACTGCGGATAGCCGCCTGTCACCGACACGTTCCCGCTCCCGATGCTCGAAAGCGCCGCCAGGGCCGATTGCATGTCGGACGCCGACGAGGCGTTGGACAGCAGCGAAGTCGTTTGCCCGCCGAAGCTCAGCGTCCATCCCTCGGCACCCGTCGCGTCGATGGACTGCACCTCGTTGGCGGCGTACCCGGTGCTGGTCACCAGCGCGGTATCGGAGCGCGCCGCCGGAGTGCTCGGCCGCGTGTACGCGCTGCCGCCGTTGGTTCCCACGTTCACGCTGTCGGTGCCGCGATCCCCGGCGTCATAATAATTGGCGACATAATACACCCGCGCCGCCAGATAACCCGATGTCGGCCCGCCCAAATCCCCTTCGCCGCTGGAGGTC
>DASRLH010000247.1:0-10324 GCA_035648595.1 Tepidisphaeraceae bacterium | reverse complement strand
CGTGTCAACAGTCTCCCGCGCCAGCACCTCTCCAGCCTCCGTCACGCAGGCCGCTTTCACGTTCGTCACGCCAACGTCGATGCCGATGCTATAAGATGCAACCGGAGGCTGGGCTGTTGAAGGTGAGGCGAAGTTTGGCGTCATATACATGGGGGCCCAATTTTACTGCGCGAACTTGATCGCCTGGATGTTTCCGACGGCATTCCCGACCACGCACACATATAAGTCATGGATTCCGGCCGTTCGCACGATAGCGGCGCTTTGGGCGGCGTAGGTCGCCCAGCCGCCGGTGCCATGCGTCACAATCGTTCCGATGGTGGGGCCGGTCGGACTGTCTATCCGAAGAACGATCTTCTGGTTCGCATAGGAATTACTGACGGCAAGCATGATCTGCGCCTGTGTCACGCCCACCCCGAAATCAACACTGGCATACTTGATCCATGCGCCATTGAAAAGATAACCAAGCCCGCCCAGGCTTGGGGCGGCGCTACCTTGTTTGGCGTCGTAGGTCAGCGCGCTAAAGCCGGCGCTGGCGTTGTATTTGCCTCGTTCGGCCGGTGGTTGCACCACCGGCGGAGGCGTCACGGGCGGTTGAATCACGGGCGGTTGCACATCGGGCGGCGGCGCGATGGGCGGCGCCACAACCGGCGACGGAATCACGGGCACGGGCGCCGTGAACACCGGCAGGCTCGGCAGCAACGTAACATCGGCCCCACTCACGAAGGGAGTCTGCCCCAACTCATAAGCGCCGGCATCGGGCCGGGCGCCGGCGTAGCCGTTGGTATACGGGGTGATGATCATTCCCGCGTCCACGATGGCCGATCCGGTCTTCGGCTGATAGTTGCCCAAAGCTGCATTCACGAATGTCGAGCGGCTGGCCGTCATGTTGTTGGACACCGTCGCATTGGCGCCGAGGCGAACGGGTTGAATGAACACGTTGTTCTCGATCGCGCTGCCGGTCCAGTCGTACTGCACCCAGTTCTTCCCGATGCTCTCTTCCGTGGCGTCGAGCGTGTTGTTGTAAACCTTCACGTTGAACTCATTCATATTCATCTTCAAGCCGGTGTTGGCGTTCCAGGTGACATTGTGATGAATGATGAAATTGCTGCTGCCGTTGTCGAGGAACAGCGCCGAGCCGCCGTAGCCGCCGGTAACGCCGTTGTAGACCTGGTTGTAGGCGATCTGGGTGTTGCCGCCGTCAATTCCGCAGGTGTAGATGCCACCGACGTCGGTGGTTTGCAGGCCAAAATCGTGGATGATGTTGTAGGTGATGCGCGCCTGGGGGCCGGCGAGAAGAATGCCATCACGGCCGGTGTTATAGATGGTGTTATGGTCGAGCACATCTCCCGCCGCTCCCACGCGGATGCCCGCGGAATCCCCACCCTGGTAGTCAACGTCGTGGATCAGGTTGTTGGTGATCTGCGAGCCGTACCCGCTGACGAACACGCCGTCGCCGGCGCTGAATTCGATGACACTGTTGCGCAATGTATCGTAGTTTCCCTTGAGCACAATTCCGCTGTCGGTCGGCTGATGCCAGCCCCGGGGCATTTGCGTGAATTGGGAGAGATACTGCGCGGTGATTCCCGCGATCGCCACGCCGGTTGAAATGGGGCCGGTGTTAATGGTGGAGGCGAAAATGTGAAAGCCCTGGATTCGCACATAGGCGGCATTCGAGAGATCGAAGGCGTATTTGCGGGCCTTGGCCTCGACGAAATGATTGGCGGGGCTGTCGCCGTTGCTCGTCCAAAGCGAGAGCGTGCCGTCGGCGGCGCGATACCATTCGCCGGCGGAATCGAGCGCGCCCGAAATGCCGGTCAGGTAATAAGAATTGCCGGCGGTGGGCATTTCATAGGTGCTGTTGGCGGCATAGGAAATCGTGATCCAACCGGGGCCCGAGTCTGTGACCGAGCCGGTTTGATTCACCCACGCCTGCCCCGATCCGATATGGATCGTCGCGCCGTCCCAGAATCCCGCCGGCTGAGTGAGGGCGGCATCGTGAATCGTCGCGCTGCTGGCCGTGGCGGTCGCCCAGCGGACGTGCGAGAGCGTGGGATGCGAGAGATCAAGGCCGGTACTGGGCCAGCGTGCTTCGTTGACCATCTGCCCGTCCACGAAAACCTGATTGTTGCCGGCGCCCAGGTCCAACGGGAGCTTGGCGGTCCAGATGGAGCCGGAAGTTTGCGTCCATCCGGTGATGGCGTCGGCGCCGTCGATCGTGACCGATTCGCCGTTGTAGGGCTCAAAGGTAATGGGGGCCCAGGACGTGCCGGAATTGGGCACATGGACGCTTTCGTGATAGATGCCGGCGCGGACCATCACGCAATCGCCGGGATTCGCTTCATTGGCGGCGTGTTGAATTGTCTTGAACGGCGCGGCCAGTGTGCCGGGGTTGGTATCCAGACCGGTGGTCGCCACGAACCATGTGCCCGATAAAAGCAGGCGTGATTCCAGCGGCTCGATGCGAGCCGCACGCGGCAGGCGCGCGGGCTTGCGCGCGACGCGCATCGAACGATTGAACGGCCCATGATCGATCCCGGCTTGCGCATGGAAGTTGCGCATATGGAAATGGCGCATCGCGATTCTCCCTTTCTCCCGGCCCTGGCGAGGCCGGCAAACGAAAAACAACCGTTTGCTCGCGCGGCCCGAAATCCACACGATCCCGTGCCGCTGCATTACCACGCGCACTGTTATGGGCGCGCGGGCATAGAGCAGGTATCGACATCATCGGGAAAGCAAATCATCGGCGCAGGCGTGGAGATGGCGTCCGATAAAGCGGGTCTGCGCAATTTTCCAGAGAGACAATGCCGGATGTCTGCCCCACCAAAGCCTGCGGAAGTCAACGGTGACACCGGCCCGGAAATTCGCGCACGCGCGATAAAACGGCGTATCCTTTTGGGAATTGCGCACATCGACGCGTATACTCCCGAGCCCCCGGCGGTTTTTGGAGGAAAATTTGTGATTGTTCCCAACGAAAACGCCCCCGCGCCCGTCGCCGCCGGGCTGCCCAAAGTGCTGATTGTTGATGACAACGCGATTATGGCCCGGGCGCTGGCGCAAATGCTGGCCGGCGCCAACTACGAATCCACCGTGGCGCTGCGCGGCAACGACGCCATCGAGTACGCGCGGCAGAACCCGTGTTCCGCCGCGTTTGTGGATGTGCATCTGCCCGACCTCAATGGGTTGATTGTCTCGCAGAAACTGCGCGAATTGCTTGGGCCGGATGTGCCGATCGTGGTGTTGAGCGGAGATACTTCGATGGAGGTGATTAACGCCCTGCCGATGGTCGGCGCCACGTATTTTTTCAGCAAGCCGATCAACGCGCCGTATCTTCTGGAACGGCTTGGCGAATGGCTTGGGCGGTAGGCCAGCCTTGCGTGACGTAACGCTCGGCCAGTTCAACATAGTGCGGCGTGAGCCATCGCATATACGCCAGTTCCTCTTCCCTGACAGGCCGGATGATTTTCCCCGGAACGCCCATCACCACCATGCGATCCGGCACGACCAACCCCGGAGGCACCACCGCGCCAGCGGCGATCAGGCATTCCCTGCCGACGCGCGTGCGCCCCAGCAATACCGCGCCAATGCCAATGAGGCTGCCTCTGCCCACGAATGCGCCATGCACCACCGCGCGGTGGCCGATGGTCACATCATCTTCAATATCGTTGGCGATGCCGGTATCGCAGTGAATCACCGCGCCATCCTGAACATTGACGCGCCGGCCCAGGGTAACGGTCGCGACATCGCCGCGCACGACTGAGCCGAACCAAAAGCTGGTGAGTTCGCCAGCCATCACGTCGCCGGCAACGGTGGCGTTGTGGGCGAGGAAAGTATTCGAGGCGGTGCGGATGAATAAAGCCATGGGTTGATTCTACGCGCAAGAGGGAAGCCACGAATGCACACGAATGAAGATGGTGAAACCTGGGGTTGCAGGCCCGTGATCCACGACCTCCATCGTGACACGGGCGTCCCGCCCGTGCATGTCGTATGGAATTGAAATTGCGCGGATTTCCCTCCACCTTTCGCGCGTCGGCACGGGCGAGACGCCTGTGTCACATGAGAATCCGAAATTGCCCACGGCAATCCCCGCCGTATTGCAACTTCTGACGATGGTCAAGGCGCGCAAGCTGAGCAGCACACCATCGCGCGAGCATTTTATTTCAACATTTTCTTCGTGTCTTGGTGCCTTCGTGGTTCATTCCTCTTTTTTACTTTTCCCCCCGCGCCCCTTACCCTGCCGGCATGCGACCGGCAATGCTCCATAGCGATCTTCCCTTTCCCCTGCGGCGCGGAAAAGTGCGCGACGTGTACGACCTTGGCGACCAACTGCTGATCGTCGCCACCGACCGGATCAGCGCCTTCGACTGCGTCATGCCCAACGGCATTCCCGACAAGGGAAGCATCCTGACGGCGTTGAGCCTGTTCTGGTTCGAGAAATTCGCCGGGCACTTTGAGAATCATCTGATCACCAGCGAAGTGTCAGCGTATCCCGCGAGCGTGCGGCCCTTCGCCGATCAATTGCAGGGCCGTTCGATGCTGGTGAAAAAGGCGCGCGTGGCGCCAATCGAATGCGTCGCGCGCGGGTACCTCGCCGGCTCGGGATGGAAGGAATATCAGAAATCGCAAACCGTCTGCGGCATCCGGCTGCCTGCGGGCCTTAGGGTGTGTGAAAGGCTTCCGCATCCGATTTTCACGCCGGCCACCAAGGAAGAATCGGGGCATGACATTAACATTTCATACGACGAATCGGCCCGGCGCGTCGGCCCCGCGCTCGCGGGCCAGCTTCGTGAGCGCACACTTTCCCTCTACACACGGGCCGCCAAATACGCGGCGTCGCGCGGCGTGATCATCGCCGACACCAAATTCGAGTTCGGCTTGCATGAGGACCGGCTGATCCTCGTGGATGAAGTGCTGACTCCCGACAGCAGCCGCTTCTGGCCCGCCGATACATACGTTCCCGGGCGCGATCAGCCGAGCTTCGACAAGCAGTTTGTCCGCAACTGGCTGGAGGGCCAGCCCTGGGACAAGATGCCGCCGGCGCCGCAGCTCCCGGAGGAGGTGGTCATGGGAACGCGGAAAAGGTATGTCGAGGCGTTTGAGAGGCTGACGGGGATGGAGTGGGGATGACCGGAGGCTTCAATGCCCGAAGATAAACATAACAATCCTGAACAGCCGGTGCCTTCTGTTCGTCCAGAACTGGCGGATGTGGTGCGCGCTGGCGTCAAGGCGGCCCGGGAGGTGCCGGGCGCGGTGGCAGTGGGTGGAACCGTCTGTTCACTCTACGCGGCTCATCGAGTGTCCGTACGATTGTTGGGAGGATAATGCCATGCTTCACCGACACATCAATACCGCCGACTGGACCCTCATGGCCATCGAATCTTTGTTCGAGCGGGGCGAGCTTGCGGATTGGAAGGAGTTTGTTCAGGCGATGAAGAAGGACGCGCGTATCGCGGAACGCGCATTGCAAATCGCGGCCACGCACGAAGACACCGGCTCTGCCGCTTTGGCCCGAATATTGGTCACGCGGGTCCATCCGCGACTTTTGGAGGGCGCGTCAGTGCATGCCGTTGAAGATACTCCCGCGCGACCCCCCTCGATCTTCGATTTTATCGGGAAGGCGCCGGTCAAGCGGTCGGCCCAAGATATTGACCAACAAATTCGAGAAGAGCGAGATTCCTGGGGCGATCGATGATTTACTTTAGATTCGACTGGCTTTCGTTCCTCGTGATCGTGGGGATTGCCGCGCCCTTCCTCGGGCTTGGGCTTGGCGTTTGCCTGTTCGGGACTGGGCATCTTGCAAGGCGGTGGAGTTGGGCGGCGATTTACTACGCGGTGTTCTTTGGCGCATGGGTGATGCCATACGGCTGGTTTCCAGCTGATTTTCCTGTCCTGGTGTTCCTCACAATATGGGGAGTCGGCCCGCTGATGGGCATCGGCCTGGCGGTGGTCCGGCGGTCGCGCCGCCTGCGACACGGCCATTGCCAAGAGTGCGGCTAAGACCTGCGCGCCTCGCCGGAGCGGTGCCCCGAATGTGGGGCTGTCAACCTTTCCCGGCAGGCAGGTGAAGAGGCGCGGCGGCTGGCCGATGCGCTGAGCCAGATGTCAAACGCCGACAGTTCCTCATTCCTCTCAAATGCGACGCCGGGAGAGGACGTCGCTTCTACGTATGGTTGCATTTCATCAGGCCAGGGCTGATCCGCGGGGACGGTTGCACGCCATGCAGTGGCCGCCCCTGCGGAAATCACTCGGCCTTTGTGATACCATCGCACTTCTATGGCTTGTCTGACGTATCGCACCGCCGGTGAATCGCATGGGCGGGGGTTGATTGCATTGGTTGAAGGGATGCCGGCGGGAGTGCCGGTGGATTTGGCGTTTATTGACGGCGAATTGCGCCGCCGGCAGGGCGGGTATGGGCGCGGGGGGCGGCAGAAGATCGAGACCGATCATGCCGAGTTTCTCACCGGCGTGCGGCTGGGGCGGACCATCGGCTCGCCGATCGCCATGGAAGTGCCCAACAAGGACTCGCGGCTGGATGATCTAACCAAGACCCCGCCGTTGCATCGGCCCCGACCGGGTCATGCCGATCTGGCGGGAAGCGTGAAATGGCTGACCACCGATTGCCGGGAAACGCTGGAGCGCGCCAGCGCCCGCGAGACCGCCGCCCGTGTCGCGGCGGGCGCATTATCGCGATGCCTGCTGCGCGAGTTTGGGATCGAAGTGTTCGGATTCGTGCGGGCGGTGGGCGAGGCGACGGCTTCGATTGAAGTGACGCCGGACAACTGGCGGACCCTTCTCGCGGCGCGCGAAGCATCGGATGTGTATTGCCCCGACCCGGTTGCCGAGGGGCGCATGCGCGAATTCATTCTCGCACAAAAGGAAGCGAAGGACACCGCCGGCGGCATCGTCGAGGCGCACGTCTTCGGGTGCCCCATCGGGCTGGGAAGCTGCATGACCTGGGATGGCCGGCTCGACAGCCGGATCGCGGCGGCGGTCGTGGGAATTCAGGCGTTCAAGGGCGTCGAGATCGGCCTGGGCTTCGAGGCCGCCCGGCGGCCCGGATCGCAGGTGCACGATGAAATTTTCTTCGATGCCGCCCGCAAGAATACGCCATCACTGGGCTTCACGCGCGGCAGCAATAACGCCGGCGGCCTCGAAGGCGGCATGACCAACGGCATGCCCATCGTGGTCCGCGGCGCCATGAAGCCGATTAGCACCCTGGGCAAGCCGCTCCGCAGCATCGACCTCAATACCAAGCAGCCCAGCGAAGCCGGCTGGGAACGCTCCGACATCTCCGCCATCAGCGCGGCGTCAGTGGTGATGGAAAACGTCATCGCCTTCGAAATCGCCCGCGCTTTGATCGAGAAGTTTGGAGGAGACTCGGTGAGGGAAATGCGGGCCAATTACGATGCGTATCTGGACGCCGCGCGGCAATTGCCGCTTTAATCGGCGCAAACGGCTCCATTGGAGGCTGAGCCCACAACCCAAGTGACGGGTAAAAATCCGAAATCCGAAGCACGAAATCCGAAACAAACTCAAATGCAAGAAAAGCGGAAATTCAAAGGGCGCTGAGTGCGGCCATCTTTCGTGGCACGGGCGTCTCGCCCGTGGCCGCGGTACGCCGCGGCGTTGGCCGGTACTCCGACCAAACCACCTCCAGCGCAGCGACCGATGGCTTCACGCACACGAAGAACGCTGCGCTCATGCGCCTTCGCCCGGAGTACCGGTCAAACATCGCGGCATACCGCGACTCCACGGGCGAGCCGCCCGTGCCACTATTTGCGGGCACACCCAACCTGTTTAGGTGCGCCACATTTGCTCATGGATTATCCGGGGCACTCCGATATTTCTGATGCAAGGACGTATAGAAATTATTCGATGTATGTTGGAAGGGACCATTCGATGGCCGATGTTTTGGTAATCGATTCCTCCGCGTTGTGCAGGGAACTGTTGGGTCGGGTATTGGAAGTTCACGGTTATAGCGCCGCCTGGGCCGGGCCCGACGAGGCGGCCGAGATGCTTCGGCGACTCAAGCCGGCCCTCCTGATTCTTGATCCGGGGCTCGCCGGCTCCGAAGGCTGGCGGCTGCTGTCAGTATTGCAACGCGCCCGAGAGCGCGGCGATGCGCTCCAAATCATCATCCTCGCCGAAGCGTCCGATAAGGCGGACGTGCTGCGGGCCGCGGAACTGGGCGTGCGCGGATACATGTTGAAGCGGCAATTCTCGCTGCCGGAACTGCTGGTGCGCGTGCGCAGGCATGTGGTGCCTACCGCCCCGCCGCAGCTGCGCGGAATAGCCGGGGCGGCGACGGCGGGCTCCGCCGGCGCGGCTGGCGCGCCGGCGCCGGGTCACGCGGCGGATCCGACGAATATTGAGCGCGCCTCCGCGAATCCGGCTGACTTGCGCAGCTTTACCCACGCCGCCCCGACAGCCGCGCCGTCGGGCTATTATGCCGAGACTATGGGTAATGCCGCACCCGTCGCCACTACAGTTCCCACGGTTAATCCGGCTTTCTCCAGGCCCCTGGCATCAATCGTCGCGCCCGCCCCCTACGCCACCGCCGAGGAAGATCGAAAAGTTTTGATGGAAGCCGCGCAGCGAGACGGCCTTGCGGTTCACACGCGCGAGCAGACGCTTCGCCGGCTCGAGCAGGCGCCGGTGAAGGCGCTGCCGGGCGTGGTGGCCGAGTTGATCGCGCTGGTCAGCTCGCCGCGCGGATCGGTCGGGGATATCGCGCAGATTCTGCGGCGAGACCCGATTCTCACCGCGCGGGTGCTTCGCGTGGCCAACTCGGCGGCTTTCGCCACGGAGCGAAACCGCACTTCCACCGTCGAGGACGCAGTGAAACAGATCGGAATGGCCGGCGTCCGAAATCTGGTTCTCAACGTCGGCGTGTTCGACGCCTTCGCCGGCAGCGCGACCGATGGATTGCGCATGCTGCGCGTCTGGCAGCATTGCCTGGGCGTTGCGATGTTGATGGAAAAAGTTGCGCCGCAGGATATCTCCGTGCCGCCTGGGTCGGCATATCTGGTGGGCCTTTGTCACGATTTGCCGGAGATTGTGCTGCGACAGCAATTCGCCGGCGAGTATGAAACGATCACCACCCTGGCCGCCCGGACGGGCCGGCCGCTTCGGCAAGCCGAGGCGGTTGTGTTCGGAATCCCCTATGGCGAACTGGTCACTCACCTGCTGACGCGCCTGCGTCTGCCGCCCTTGATTACGCTGCCCATTGAGGAATTCTTCGAGCGCGGCGACCGCAAGTCCGCAGCGGGCGCGGGCAGCCTGCTGGGCCGCGCGCTGAGGGCGATGAACGTGTACGCCCACGGGCTGATGCTGGCGCCGGGCGTGAGTGAGCCGGTGACGCCCCTTACGCAGGCTGAATGCCGCAATACGTTCGGCGCGGCGGGCCTGACCGCCCCCGACGACGAGAAATTGCGCAACGAAGCGATGGCGACGGCAAGTGTTCTCGGTGGTCTCACCGGCCCGAATGCCCAGAAACTCTTCGAGCCGCTGGCGCCCACGCAGCCCATTCGCGTCGGCTACCTTCGCCATGCCGACTACGGCACGATGGACCCATTGGCCAGTTTATTGCGCCTGACGGCGCGCGAGCTCGCGATGATCTCGCCTTTGGCGGCGTCAAGCCCCGATGCCCTTGGGGAAGCCGGCGCATTGGTGGTCGCCGGCCCCCGCGCCGGCGGCGCGGAAGCGTTTGCCCGCGAGATGGACCAGGTTCGCCGGCTGCTGGCGGGCCGGGCGATCCCGGTCTTATATTTGGGTGGCAACGGAACCGACGCCGCGCCAGCCGATCTTCCCACTCTTTGCGTGCGTCGACTGCCCATTACCATCGAAGCGATGGGCGCGTTTCTCGCGGCCTCGGCCGGTCAGGGGCCGGCGCTCGATCGCGCACGAGCGGCTTAAGCACAAGAGTTAGTACGTCACATCCAAGCGCAGAGGGGTGGATGGGCAATGGGAAAGTCCGTCAATGTATCACGGGCGTCCCGCCCGTGCCGATGGTGTGGTGGTCGACAAATCGCGGTCTCGCGGTCTTGCAATCCAAGATGTATCTATCGAATGAACGCCGCACGAGATGATCGCGCACCCGCGACCGCGGCGGGCGTGGCCAGAAATAGTGGCACGGGCGGCTCGCCCGTGGAGTCGCGGTACGCCGCGATGTTCGACCGGTATTCCGGTCGAAGGCGCAAGAGCTTAGCGCGGCCTTTGGCCGCAACCAAAGAAGGGAGGACTGCGGAGTACCGCAGGCGGCGAAGGTGCTTCCCCCTCCCACCTCGCGGCAGATTTTACGCTCCACGGGTCGGCGTCAAGGTCCCTC
>DASRLH010000246.1:0-45414 GCA_035648595.1 Tepidisphaeraceae bacterium | reverse complement strand
ACCAAAACCGCAAGTCCGACGGCCCACCCGGCTGGCTCACCCTCTGGCGCGGATGGAATGACCTTCACCTGATGGTCATGGGCGCGCGGGCGGCTGGACTGGAAAAAATGTGACGAAAGATGAGGCGTCTCGCCCGTGCGCGTTGCGCTTTTTTTTGCTTGAATCACATTTCGCCTCTTCCACGCCATGGGCACGGGCGAGACGCCCGTGATACGTTAGCGGTTATCCCATTCCGTGCGCCATAAGCGACGATGATGGTGACCGTGACGATTCCTCTACGCGCGAACTACAACCCATATTCCCTCCATCGCCGCGCCACCAGTTCCCGGGTCTTCCCGTCCATTTCTAGTTCCGTTGGCCACGCCCGCACGCGCCCCTCGGCGGACAGTTTCACGGTCGCGTCAAAACCGATCTTGCTACCCGCGCCCAAATCCGGGCTGGCGTGGTCGAGAATATCCACCGGCCCCTGCACGATCTCCGAATCGCGCTTCGGGTCGCAGTTGGCGAACAGATGAAACAGCACATCCTGTTCATCATGCACGTTCACATGCTCGTCCACGACGATGATGAACTTGGTGAAGGCCATTTGCCCCGCGCCCCAGATGGAGTGCATCACCCGCCGGGCCTGAAACGGATATTCCTTGTGGATTTTCACGAAGACGCAGTTGTGAAACACGCCGGCCATCGGCAGGGAATAATCGAGGATGTCGGGGATCAGCATCCTGAGCAACGGCAGAAAGACGCGCTCGGTCGCCTTGCCCATAAAGTAATCCTCCATGGGCGGCTTGCCGACAACCGTCGTCGGGTAAATCGGATTCTTGCGGTGCGTGATGGCGGTGACGTGAAACGCGGGATAGAAATCGGCCAGGGAATAGAAGCCGGTGTGATCGCCGAAGGGGCCTTCCATCAATTTTTCGGTTGGATGGACGAAGCCTTCGATGACGATCTCGGCGTTGGCCGGCACTTGCAGATCGACCGTTTTGCATTGCACCAACTCGATACCGTGGCCATTCAGGAAGCCGGCAAATAGCAATTCCTCAATGCCCGGCGGAAGCGGGGCGGTGGCGGCGTAGGGCAGCACCGATTCGCCGCCCAACACAATCGCCAGCGGCATCTTCTCGCCGCGTGACCGATATAGCCGAAAATGCCGGGCGCCGTCGTGGTGCATGTGCCAGTGCATGGCGGCCAGTCGCGGGCCAAAGACCTGCACGCGGTACATGCCGATGTTGCGATCGCCGGTTTCGGGATTTTTGGTGTGAATGCCGCCGAAAGTGATATATCGCCCGGTACCGCGCGGGCTGGCGGCGGCGGCGGCCTGCTTGTCAAATACCTGCCCGGAATCCAGATTGCCATCCAGCGGCCAGCATTGAATGATCGGCAAGCGGGTGAGGTCCGCCCGATCCCCTTCCAGCACCACCTCCTGGCAGACGCCCGCCCGCGCTGTCTTCGGCGGATAGCTGCCCATCTTGATCAGGTCCGGCAGCTTCTTCATTTTCTCCAGCAGCGTCGCCGGTATCTCCGGCTTCACCAACTGCTGCACGCGGCTCGCCAGCGCTTCGAGATTATCCGTCCCTAGCGCCTTGTTGATGCGCCAATAACTGCCGAACGTATTGATGGCAACGGGGATGTCAGAACCTTCGACATTCTCAAAGAGCAGCGCTTTGCCGCCCAGTTTCCCCGAAGGATTGCGATCCAGTTCATTATGCCCATGCGGTGCCGGCGTCTTGCTCATGCGATCAGCAATCGCCGCGATTTCCAGAACAGGAGACACCCGCGCCTTCACGCGGGCCAGTTCACCTTCGCGATCGAGTTCGGTCAGGAAGTCGGAGAGGGATTCGGTGGCCATTCGCGGGGAATGGTAGTGGAGCGGCAGGCGCGACACAATTGCGGCGGCATTCCAAAAGATGCAAACAGCAAGAGGCTTCCCTTTACATCCATACCTTACTCAACACCAGCGATATTCCGCCGAACATCACCGGCGAGATCTCATCCTGATCCTTTCCCGCGACATCGGTCCTGTAGACGCCATCTTTGAGATGCAGGCACTCCAGCGTCCGGCGGTACGCGTCAAACAGCCAGTAATTGGATACGCCAAATTCGCGGTACCATTCGCGTTTGGTTTGGCGATCGTGAAGTTCATGGCCGGGGCTGATGGACTCAATGATGAGTTCGGGCGCGACGCGCAGTCGGCCATAGCGAAGGGAGCGTCGGCTTTTCCGGGCGCCCTGAATGGCGCCCTGTTGCTCCATTTGCGCCTGCGTAAGAAACACGGCATCCACCACCGGAATCCGGATTTGATTGATCACCAGATCGACCTCGAACGCGAACTCGCCGGCAATGGATCGCTGCTCCAACTGCCGTTCAACCTGCCGCACCAGCCTGCGCAGCGGCAGGCTTCCGTCGAGATAGGCCGCTGGCATTTTGGTCAATACCCCTTCAATGATTTCGTATCCGCCGCGATGCCAAAGCCGCTCGATGCCTGGATCATCGAGATCGTCTTCCGTCCACCCGGTCGTGCCCGGCGTGAATCGGCGAAGCGTAGGGACGGGCAGTGTCATCGTGGTGAATCCTACCGGACAAGACTGATTGCATTGTATCGAGGTTGTTGAGGAATTGTAGACAGGGAAATCCCTCCGCGCCTCTGCCTCTTTGCGCAATCCATCGATTTGTGACTCACCAAGCCTCTCGATCGCGCCGTTTCCGCGCTCCCGGAGCGCAGGCATTGCCGAGGGCAAATTGCCGCAATCAATTTTTGATGCGGGGATTTTATGAGCGCCGAAAGGGTAGGCATGACTACCTCACCCCTGACAACGTCACTCACGCAACCAGCGACCACCGCGCTTCCCGCGGCCAGCACCAAAGCGATGACGCCTTCGGACTTTCTCAATCTGATGGTCACGCAGCTTCAGAATCAGGATCCGACGCAGCCGACCAGCAGCGCGGATTTGCTGGCGCAGATGAGCCAGATCGGCCAGATGCAGTCGGCCACCAGCATGCAAACGGCGATGCAGGGCATCACGCTGCAAAACTCGATCGGCGCCGCCTCCAGCCTCATCGGCAAGACGGTTCAGGGGATGGACGCCCAGAACAATACCATCAGCGGCATGGTCAACTCAGTGAAGGTTTTGAACAACGGCGTCTCGCTGGAGCTGGACAACGGCCAGGAACTGGACATCGCCCGCGTCACAAACATCGCGCCCACGCCGACCAAGGCAGCCGCCTAGTGCATTGTCATGCTTCCAAATGCGGGTAAAACTCTAGTGATTTACCCCAAAATCATTGCGTGACAATGCACTAGCCACGAAAAAAAGAGTTACCACAAAGGCACAAAGACACAAAGAAACTTAAGCAGATTTGATCTGCCTTTCCGCGGAGTGGGCGACATTTCAAGGTGCGCATGCCGACTGAACGCGTTGGTAGGATTTGATTCTCTTCGTGTCTTTGTGCCTTTGTGTTGAACTCCGGTCGCCGGCAGTCGAATCACGACTTTACCAGGAAATACGCAATGGCACTTACCAGCACGCTTTTCACGGGACTTTCGGGTTTGGACGTCAACCAAACCCGGATGAACGTGGTCGGCAATAACATCGCCAACGTCAACACGGTTGCCTTCAAGGGGAGCCGGGTGTTGTTTACGCCGCAGTTTTACGTGACCGATTCGGGCGGCACGTCGCCCACGTCCAACTTCGGCGGCACTAATCCCAGCCAGCATGGCCTGGGCGCGACCGTCGCCACCACTCAAAAGGATTTCACGCAGGGCTCGATCACCCCGACCGGCCATGACACGGATATGGCCATTGACGGCAGCGGCTTTTTCGTCGTCCAGACCCCCGACGGCCAGCGCTACACGCGCGACGGCTCGTTCACCCTCAACTCTTCCAATCAACTGGTCACCAGTTCCGGGGCATATGTGCAAGGGTTTGGCGTCGATACCAAAGCCAATGTCGTTCCCGGAAAGCTACAGGACATTACCGTGCCGCTGGGCGGCCAGACCATCGCCCAGGCCACGCAAAACGTGTCGATGCAGGGCAATCTGGATGCCTCGGGCTTACTCCCGGCCGGCGCAAGCATTCTGACCTCACAGGACCTCACCACGGTCGGCGGCGCCGCCGCGCCCACCGGCGCGACGCTGCTCACGCAGCTTGCTTCGACCGCAGCCCCCGCTACCGGCTTGATGAACGCCGGCGATACATTCACACTCAAGGGCGTGAAAGGCGGCGAAGCGCTCGCCGCTGAAACCTTCACCGTCACGCCCACCAGCACCGTGCAGGATCTGCTGACCTTCTACCAGCAGAATCTTGGGATCGACACCACTGTTCCGCCCAGCGGCAATCCCAATATCCCCAACCCCGGCGCGACCCTCCAAGCCGATGGCGGAGCGCTCAATTCCGCCAAGCTTGTGATTGCCGGCAACACTGGCAATGACAACGCCCTGGCGATGGCCGGCAGCGCCTTCACGAACCAGAACGGCGCCTCGCCGCTGGCCTTCGCCGATGGCACCAGCCCTGCGGGCATCAAAAGCAACCCCTCGGGCGAAAGCGTTCATACCAGCATCCTTGCCTACGATTCGCTGGGAACGCCCATCAATATTGATGTGACCGCGGTCATCGACAGCACCTCGACCACCGGCAACACCTGGAGCTTTCACGCCACCAGCGCCGACAACAAGGTCGGCGGCATCAACGTCGGCAGCGGCACGCTCACCTTCGATAACAACGGCAAGCTCACCGCCAGCACCGGCACCTCGTTTCTCATCGACCGCACCGGCACCGGCGCGGTCTCGCCGATGTCGGTGACGGCGGATTTCTCCCCCATGAGCGAACTGTCCGGCACCGCTTCGCAGATGGTTATGACCAAGCAGGATGGCGTGCCGTTGGGCACCCTCAATTCCTTCACCGTCGGCACCGACGGCACCGTCACCGGGGCATTCACAAACGGCCTGACCCGCACGCTGGGCCAGGTGGCGCTGGCTAACTTCGCCAATCCTTCAGGCCTGGACGACAAGGGCGGCAACATCTTCGCCACCGGCGCCAACAGCGGCGTGCCGGTCGTCTCCAGCCCGCTGACCCAGGGCACCGGCGCCATCCGCGCCGGATCGCTGGAACTGAGCAACGTCGATCTCTCCCAGGAATTCACCAACCTGATCGTCGCCTCCACAGGCTTCTCCGCCTCCAGCAAAGTCATCACCACCAGCGATCAGTTGATTCAGGAATTGTTGAATACGGCTGGAAGATAAAATTGTCACTTGTCAGTTGCAAATTCGGAGGATCCGATGATTTCGCTTACCCGGCTGAATGGACAGGCATTTGTGATGAACGCGGAGAAGATTCGGTATATCGAATCGACCCCGGATACGGTGGTCTGCTGCGATACGGGGGAAAAGATGATGGTCCGCGAAACGCTGCATGAAGTCATGCGCCGGGCCATCGAGTATGCGCGAGTGATTCGCAAACCCCTCACCGACTAATCCGAATCATTAGCCGCGAACCGAGAAGGCGCTCATCGCGGGCGGACTTCGCGACCGAAAAGCAGAGAGGGGGAGCCACGAATGGCCACGAATGGGCACGAATGAAGAGAAGCGATTCGTGCCCATTCGTGTTCATTCGTGGCCGTCTTCTCTTTTGATCCTCCCAACCCGGACGCGCCCTTTGAATTTTCCGCTTTTCCCGGTTTTTGAATTTGTTTCCCTACGGGTCTGAGCCTCAGGGTCGAAGACGGATTTCGTGCTTCGGATTTCGGATTTTCACCCGCCACTCGCGCGGCCCGCGCCCGATGTCTTCGCGCCCCTTGGTTAATCCGCCATTTCCTCTTACCGATACTCGAATAGACGGGGCGGGTGTTGTCGGCGCTTATCGGACGCACGCGCTTCGGGAAACGGGTATCCAAAATGTCTGAAAAAGCCGAGAAGAAGCCCGAAGCCCCCGCCGCCCCGGCCGATGAGGCTGGCAAGAAGCCCAAGGGCGGGGGAGTGGTGGGCAAAACGCCGGTGTTGGTGGGCGGGGTGATGCTGCTTGAAGCCATCGTTCTGATCGGCGGGTTCAAGTTTCTGGGCGGCGGCAGTCCGAAAAAAGCCGGCGCCGCCGAGACCATCGGTGCAACGCTCGAGGGCGGGAAAGAGGGCGGCGCCGATGCCGCCGACGCCAAAAAACATCCGGTCGAAATCCCCATCGTCGATTTTCGCGCGCCGAACAAGCGCAGCGGGCACACGTACCTTTACGACATCGCCATTGTCGCGGTCGTCAAGGCGCCGGCGGCCGAGCAGATCAAAAAACTGGCGGCGGAGCGCGATAACTTGATTCGCGACCGCATTCGTACGATCATTGCGGAAAGCGATCCGGAAAAACTGAGCGGCGGCACCGAGCCGGGACTGGAAACCCTCCGCCGACAGATCAAATACCAGTTGAATGAAATACTCGGGGACGGAGCAATCGACGAAGTGCTGGTGCCCAAATGCACGTCCCTTCCCGTGGATTTTTAACGCGTTTAGCGACAGGATTAGCCACAAAGCGACAGGATTAACCACAAAGGCACAAAGACACAAAGAAATTAGGTAACCATGATGTGGTTCGAGTCAGCTCAGTCCGAACAGGCGCAACTGGCCAACATTGGATTTGATGCCGGATAGAAATCTTGAATTCTTTGTGGCTTTGTGGTGAATCTTTTTTGTCGCGAATGATTGCAAGTTGGGCAGGATGCCCGCGCTGCCGGGTGGTTAGACGCCGCCGGCGGCAACTCACCAAGGATGGTGGCCCATGGCCGAAGCGCAATCGCCGGACTCCGCCTCGATTCCTCCCGAGCCGATCGCTGCCGCGCCTCCCGCGGCGGAAGCTCCCGTCGCTGACGGCGGCGCGCTCGATCAGGCGTCGATTGACGAACTCCTCAAGCAAGCCAGCTTTGAAGCGCCCGGCCCCGCGCCCGATGGCATGGCCCAGCGCGCTGCCGGCGGACTTCTGCCGGATGCTTCCGATTTCAAGCTCCCCGATTTCCAGCAGGCCATTCAGGATGCACAGGTCTCCAGCATTGATCTTCTGCGCGATGTCGAATTGAACGTGAAGATCGAATTGGGCCGGGCCCGGATGCTGGTGGAGGACGTTCTGCGCCTGGCCGAGGGCTCGGTGGTGGAACTCGACAAACTTGCCGGCGATCCGGTGGACGTTTTCGTCAACGACCGCCTGGTCGCGCGCGGCGAAGTGCTGGTGCTCAACGATAATTTCTGCGTGCGCGTCAATGAAATCGTCGCGGGGGCCAAGGACGAGGGGCAATGAACAACGCATGCGCGAACTTCGCCGCGCCTGGCGTGGCCATCGTTCCGGGATTCGGTCCATCGCCCGAAGAACCCCGCGATACTGATTCCCCGCGCACCGGGCCCGTCCGGGTTTTCCGGCAACGCTCGCCCGCAATGGATCAACGCCGCCGCGTAGTTTGGGGGCACCGCATCGTACTCGTTGCATGTGCTCTTATTGCATTATCATTGTCGTCGGCGGCCTGGGCGATTCCGGCGGCTCAGCCGGCCAAAGCGCCGCCCCGCGAGGCCGTGGCCAATGCGGGGGTCACCGCGCCGCCGCCGATGAAAGAAGCCGAGATCGAATCGCAGCCCATCGTACGCAACCGCAACAAGGCGACGGCGGATGCCGCGCCCGGACAAAAGCCGTCGGGGCTGGGCCTGCCGCGCGTGGCGGCGGCGCTGGCCGGCGTCATCGGGCTGATCCTGCTGCTGCGCTGGGCCGGCGGCAAGCTGTCGCGCCAGCCTGGCGTTGGCCGCGCCAGCAGCGCGGTTCAGGTACTCGTGCGCGCGCCGGTCAGCGGCCGCCAGCAGGTGCTGTTGCTCAAGGTCGGCAAGCGAATCCTGGTGGTCGGGGACAGCGGCTCGCAGATGAATCCCCTGAGCGAAATCACCGACGCCGACGAAGTGGCAACCCTCATCGGAATGCTCGGCGGCGATAAATCCGATTTTGCCTCCAAGACTTTTGACAAGGTGTTTCGACGGGCGCGGCGCGAGATGGACTCCGATGACGACGACGGCCGCTTGGCCATTGCGCCCGAGCCCCCGGAAGACATGCCCGACCCCGCCGACGCCGAAACCGCGATCGACCCGCGAATGTTGGATACCCGCGGGCAAATCGATGGATTGGCGAGAAGAGTTCGAGCGTTCTCGGAGCAATTCGCCGAGACGAAGCGACGGGAGTCGCTGTGAGAGCGAAGTCCCTGGAGATCCCGCGTCGCCTCTTGCTTCCTCCCCCGGAGTACCGGAAGAGGGAGCAAGAGGCCGGGAAATGCAACCTCAATCGTGACACGGGCGTCTCGCCCGTGCGTGTTGCATGGAACTTGGAATCCACCGAGTTTTCCGACTCCAAAGCCGTCGGCACGGGCGGGACGCCCGTGTCACTTGGTGGTGTCACGAATTAGAAAGGATGCACGATGAGAATGGATGCTCTGTGCAGCCGCGCGATTCGATGGATGTGGATACCGGCGATGTTGTTGTTGCTCGGGGCGGCCGCGCCGTTGCGCGCCGCGGGGGACGGGCCCGCGGGCAGTGGGGCGGCGGCAAATGTTCCGGCGGCGCCGGATATCTCCGCCGCGACGCCCGCAACCGCCGCCGCGCCGCCGGCGGCATCGGGCCCGCTCAACAACGGCCTGCGAATCCCGGACATTTCCAAGCGCGAGAATTTCTCGGCGGCCATGCAGATCGTCGTCCTGCTGACGGTTCTTTCATTGGCGCCGGCAATTCTCATTATGATGACCAGCTTCACGCGCATCATCATCGTGATGTCGCTGCTTCGCCAGGCGCTGGGAACCCAGCAACTTCCGCCCAACCAGGTGCTCATCGGGCTTTCGCTGTTCATGACGTTCCTGGTCATGCGGCCGACGTGGGAGCGCGTGAACAACGAGGCCCTGCGCCCGTACATGGACGGACGCATCGAGCAGCCCGAAGCGCTGAAGTTGGCCGAGCAACCGCTTCGGATATTCATGATCACGCAGATTCAGAACGCGGGAAACGATGAGGACGTCCTGCTGTTCAACGACTTTTCGCGCAAGCCGATGCCGGCTAAATGGGGCGACGTGGACACGCTGACTTTGATCCCCGGCTTCATGCTCAGCGAGTTGAAGACGGCGTTCCTGCTGGGGTTTAAGATTTATCTGCCGTTCCTGGTCATCGACATGGTGATTTCGACGGTGTTGGTAAGCATGGGGATGATGATGCTGCCGCCGGTCTTGATTTCTTTGCCGTTCAAACTGCTGCTTTTCGTTTTAGTGGATGGATGGCGCTTGATTACCATGGGGCTCATGGTTAGCTTCTTGTAGTCCGATAACTGAATCGGCAATTTCCGGCGGCGTCTCACGGATGAGGCGTACGCAAGGTTCGAGGATTTTAACCGTTCCCGATCCGCCGACGGCTGTTTTTCGCGATCCCGAGAAATCCGGCCAACACTCAAGGAAGGGTGAAGTCATGTCCCTGGACGATGCCACTGAACTGGTCCGCCAGACGCTATTTCTGGCCCTGCTTGTCTCCGCGCCCATGCTGGCGATCGGCCTGATCGTCGGCATTGTCGTTTCCCTTCTCCAGGCGGTCACGCAGATTCAGGAGCAGTCGCTCACGTTCGTCCCCAAGATTGTCGCGATGGTCGCGGCAGCCGTGCTGCTGATGCCCTGGATCAGCCAGCGGGTGATCGAGTACGCGACGACGATGTTTTCGCTGAGCCACTAAACTGGGAATGCTGTGCCGTGATGCAAGTGGCAGTGGAAAATCCGAAATCCGAAGGTCGAAATCCGAAACAAATTCAAATGAGGAAAGCAGAAAACATCTCAGGAGAATATCACGGCCGGGGCGCGAGGATCGGACTTTTCTAATGCGATCAATTCACCGCGCGGCGATTTGGGTTTGAAATTTCTGGCTTTTCCGCATTTGGATTTGTTTCGGATTTCGTGCTTCGGATTTCGGATTTTCGGCCTTCATTTGGATTATGCCCGACAATTTTTATGCCAATCCTGCTCCTCCAATATGTCCCTACCTTCGTGCTGGTCTTCTTTCGGCTGGCGGGAATGATGCTCTTTGCGCCGCTGTTTGGCAGCGCGCGCATCCCTCGCGTGGTGCGGGTGATGCTGGTGCTGGTGCTGGCGTTTGGGGTGACGCCGTCGATTGGCCGGCTGGCGGTGCTGCCTGATTCGCCCTGGGAACTGGCGCTGGATATCGGCTCGGAAATGGCGTTTGGGCTGGCCATGGGGATGGTGATGAGCTTCACCTTCATCGCCGCCCAGTGGGCCGGGGAAATTATCGGCCAGCAGATCGGCTTTAATCTCAGCGAAGTGTTCGATCCGCAATTCGGGGCGCAGGGATCGCTCGTCGGGGATATCTACTTCATGCTGACGCAGGTGATTTTTCTCGTGGTCGGCGGACACCGCATGATGATCCAGGGCGTGCGCGCCAGCTTCGACGTGCTGCCTTTGCTGTCGCTGGGCATTGACGAGCCGCTGCTGAAGATGATGTGCGGCTTGCTACAGGGGGCGACGATCCTTGCGATGCAGTTGGCCGCTCCAATGCTCGTCACCACGATGGTGGTTGATCTGGTGCTGGGTTTGATCGGCAAGACCATGCCGCAGATGAACGTGATGGCGGCGGGGCTGAGCATGAAATCGACCATCGGAATCCTGGTCGTGATCATCGGACTGGGGCTTACGGTCAGCGTGATACGAACATCCGTGAAACAATCGATGCTCCAGGTATGGGACGGCTGGACGACACACGAAGGGAAAGGCTGAACGACTGACGTTCATGCTTTATTTTAGGCCATGGCAGAAGATACCGGCGACAAAACCGAAGCGCCCACCGCACGCCGACGCGAGGAGGCGCGCGAGCAGGGAAACATCGCGCGCAGCACCGATCTGACGGCGGCGGTGCTTCTGCTGGCGACGCTGCTCCTGCTCAATGCCAGCGGCCCCAACCTGGTCGCCGCCCTCAAGGCGCTGGTGGGCCGGATGCTCAGCGCCCAATCCCTGTCCAACTTCAGCGCGGCCGGAGCCATGCACGATTTCGTACAAGCGCTTGAACAGGTGGGGCTGGCGATGGCGCCGCTGCTGGCGGGCGTAATGGTCGTCGCGATCGTCGCGAACATCGCGCAGGTCGGCTTTATCCTGAACGCCAAGCGCCTGGCTCCCAACCTCGAAGCGCTCAATCCGATTCGCGGCGTCGGCAAGGTCTTTGGCCCGCGCATCAAGCCGACGCAGATGCTCCTGAGCGTTGCCAAACTGGTGATCGTCGCGCTGGTCGCCTACTCGGCAATCCATACGCGAATCGTCCAGATCGTCAGCGCGCAGCGGCTTTCCTTCGGGCAGCTTTTTCTGCTCGGCGCGCAGACGATTTACGCGATCGCCTTCCGGGCCGGCATCGCGCTGCTGTTCATCGCGATCATCGAATACGCCTACCACCGCTGGCGGATCGAGCAGGATCTGAAGATGACCAAGCAGGAGGTGAAGGACGAGATGCGCCGGATGGATGGAGATCCCAAGATCAAGCAGCGCCGCCGTCAGATCGCCATCCAGCGCCATCAGCAGAAGCTCAAGAAGGATGTGCCGACCGCGGACGTGATCGTCACCAATCCGACTCACTTCGCCATCGCCCTGAAATACGACGCCGGCTCGATGCACAGCCCGCGCGTCATCGCCAAGGGGCAGGACCTCATGGCGTTGCGCATCCGTGAGATCGCCATCGAGCATGGCGTGCCGATCCTCGAGCGGGCGCCGTTGGCGCGCGCCTTATACAAGATGGTGAAGGTGGGGCAGGAGATTCCCGAGCAGTTTTATTCCGCGGTCGCGGAGATTTTGGCGTACGTGTACGAGTTGAGCGGCAAGCCCCGCCAACGGCAGCCGGCATAGTCCGTGATGAAAAGCAACACAAGTGTCAGCCATCGCCTCCAATCCCTTCTTCAACAAGGTTCACCAGAACCGCGGGCTGCTGTTCCCCAGCGCGCTGATCTGCCTGCTGCTGGTGATTCTGGTGCCGCTGCCGCCGGGAGTCCTCGATTTCCTGTTGATCTGCAACATCACGCTTTCGGTGCTGGTGCTGGTGACGACGGTTTATGTGAAAAGTCCGCTTGAATTCGCGGTGTTTCCTTCGCTGCTGCTGGCCGTCACGCTATTCCGGCTCGTGTTGAACGTGGCCACCACCCGGCTGATCCTCACGGCCGACGGCGACCCCACGGTTGCATTGCATTCAGCCGGCGAGGTCATCAACACGTTCAGCGAATTCGTCAGCAAAAATTCCCTGGCGGTCGGCGTCATTATCTTCCTGATCATCTTCATCATTCAGTTCATCGTGATCACCAAGGGTTCTGGCCGCATTTCGGAAGTGGCGGCGCGGTTCACGTTGGACGCGATGCCCGGCAAGCAGATGGCGATTGATGCCGACCTGAACGCCGGGACGATTACCGAGCCCCAGGCCCGCGAGCGGCGCGAGGCGGTCAGCCGGGAAGCGGATTTTTATGGCGCCATGGATGGCGCCAGCAAATTCGTGCGCGGCGACGCCATCGCCGGCATTATCGTCACCATCATCAACATTCTGGGCGGCCTCTACATCGGCATGGTCGAGCGCCATTGGGACGCCATGCCTTGTTTCCAGCTTTATACGAAGTTGACGATCGGTGACGGCCTGGTCAGCCAACTTCCCGCGTTCGTCACCTCGCTGGCCGCGGGCCTGATCGTCACCCGCTCGAGCAGTAAGAAAAATCTCGGCGACGAGATGCTCAGCCAAGTCTTCGCCAAGCCGCGGGCGTTGGCCGTGGCGGCGGT
This sequence comes from Tepidisphaeraceae bacterium, assembly GCA_035648595.1. GTDB lineage: Bacteria > Planctomycetota > Phycisphaerae > Tepidisphaerales > Tepidisphaeraceae > RYN-428. The sequence continues at coordinate 32,631 of DASRLH010000246.1, read as the reverse complement.
GTTTCTGGGCGTAATGATGGTCACGGGCCTGCCCAAGTTTCCGTTGGTGGTTTTGGGTTCCTGCTGCGGCGGGCTCGCCTGGATCCTCTCGCGCAACGAGGAGCGGGCGGCTAAGGTGCAGGTGCAGAAAGAACGCGAGAAACTCGCCAAAAAGGAGCCGGAGAAAGTCGAGAAGTTGCTCGATCTGGACACGATGGAGCTGGAGGTGGGCTACGGCCTGGTGCGGTTGGTGGACGCGGCAAAGGGGGGCGATTTGCTCGACCGCATCAGCCTGATCCGCCGGCAGATCGCCATGGACCTTGGCATTATCGTCCCGCCCGTGCGCATCCGCGACAACATGCAGCTTGGCGCCAACGACTACTGCATCAAGATCAAGGGATTGACGGTGGCCAAGGGCGTGACGTACGCCGAGCAATTCCTCGCCATGGACAACGGCGCGACCAGCGGCCCCATTCCCGGCGGCACCGTCACCACCGAACCGGCGTTCGGCCTGCCCGCCTACTGGATCACCGAATCCGAACGCGCCAATGCCGAGTTGCTCAATTACACGGTGGTCGAAGCCACGGCCGTTCTGGCCACGCATCTCACGGAAGTGATCAAGTCGCACGCCTACGAACTGCTAACCCGCCAGGAAGTGAAGAACCTGGTTGAAAACCTCAAGGTGCGCCTGCCGGCCCTGGTGGAGGAAGTAATTCCCACGCAGGTGAAGCCCGGCGAGTTGCAGAAGGTCATGCAAAACCTCCTGCGCGAGCGCGTGCCGGTGCGCGATCTGGAAACCATCCTGGAAACACTCGGCGATTATTCCTCGCGCACCAAGGATCTCGATGTACTCACCGAATACGTTCGCAACGCCCTTTCGCGGGCGATCTGTAAACAGTATGTGGATGACCGCGACCGCATCTGGTGCGTCACGCTGGACCCGGCGGTCGAGGAACTAATCAACGGCCACCTGGAACGCGGCGAGCGCGGCACCACCAACAACATGCCGCCGCAAACCGCCCAGCAGATCGTGCAACAGGTAAACGCCAAGATCACCGAGCTCACGCAGTCGGGCCGCTCGCCGGTCTTGCTGTGCAGCCCGCAAATCCGCTCGGCCCTGCGGCGGATGGTCGAAGCCTCGCTGCCGCAACTGGCGGTGCTGGCATACAACGAAATCGTGCCCGACGTCGCCATCGAAGCCGTGGCGTTGGTGGGGATGAACGGGTAGGCGGAAATGATGAAAGACGAAGGTAACAACTGAGCCGATTGCAACGCGATGCGCATCATGGGAAGAAGCCCGCTAGCGTATCACGGGCGTCTCGCCCGTGCCGATGGCGGGGCAGTCGAGGAATTGCGATATTGCGTATTTCAAAGCTCCCTGCACGGGCGGGGCGCCCCGTGATACGACAAAGTCACTCGACGACCGAATCCAATGCGACACGGTTGCGGAGACTCGAAATGTTCGGGAAGGTCGGCGGATGCGTGCGGCGGGTGACTCGGTTTTTGCGTGTGATGAATAGCGCCTCATTGTGAAGAAGCAGTTTCGTATGCGATTGCAAACTTTCAAAGCGCCGACGATGAGCGAGGCCCTCACCAAAGTGAAGGCAGTGATGGGCAGCGACGCCGTCATCCTCCATACGCGTACATTTACGACGCGGCAGTGGTGCGGACTGCGCCGGCGCGAAATGGTCGAAATCACCGCGGGAAAGGGAATCAACGTCGGCACGCGCTATGGCAAGCGGGGAAATCCAGAAGTAAAAAGCCTGGCCGGGGTATACGCGCGCTCCGCGCCGGCGCCGGCCGCAGCGCAGGGTTCGCCGGTAAATGCGATGGCCGGCTGCAAGCAACTTATGGAAACGCCCGGCGTGCAAAGCGCCGCCATCCTTGGCCTCACCAGCGAAATGAACTCGCTGAAGGGAATGGTGAAAGATCTGATCCGCCAGACCCGCGCCAAGCAATCGCCGCAGGTTCCCGAGGAGCTATTCGACTATTACCTGCAGCTCATCAGCAATGAGGTGGCGGATGAATTGGCCACCGACATCGTTAAGTCACTGCACAAGCAAATGCGTCCCGAGCATCTGTCCCAGCCGCAATACGTTGCCGATCGGCTTGCCGAGCAACTGGAGAAACTGCTGCCCACCGCCGGCCCAATCGTTCGCACGCGGACCAATGGCCCGCACGTCGTTGCCCTTATCGGCCCGACAGGGGTCGGCAAAACAACCACCCTCGCCAAGCTGGCCGCCAACCTCAAACTCCGCGAGAAGCATCGCGTGGGCCTGATCACGCTGGATACTTATCGCATCGCCGCCGTCGATCAGCTCAAACGCTATGCCGACATCATCGGCTCACCGTTGCGGGTGGTCAGCGGCATCGACGATCTGAAAGAGGCGCTGCATTCGATGAGCGATTGCGATTTTATCCTCATCGACACCGCCGGCCGCAGCCCCAACGACACGCTCAAGCTCAACGAGCTCAAGACGCTGCTCGACGTGGCCAAGCCCGATGAGGTGCATCTGGTTCTTTCCACGACCGCCAGCCAGGAATGCCTGCAACTGGCGATCGCCCGCTTTGGCGAGGTGCGCGTGGACAAGCTGATTTTCACCAAGCTCGACGAGGCAGCACATGTGGGCATCGTCCTCAACGTCGTCAAAAAAGTGAACAAGAGCCTTTCCTACATCACCACCGGGCAGGACGTGCCCGATGACATCGAAGTGGGAAAAGGCAAACGCCTGGCGCAGTTGATATTGGGCGGATCGCTGTAAGACACAAGTTCAACGGGCACTACTCATGACAACCATGTTAATCGATCAGGCCACGCAACTCCGCTCGATGGTGCAGGAACGCCGCCGCGCCAGCGTCATCGCCATCACCAGCGGGAAGGGGGGCGTGGGCAAGAGCAACGTCGCGGTGAACCTGGCGGTGAAATTCGCGGCGGGGGGCAAGGACGTCGTACTTCTCGATGCCGATCTGGGCCTGGCAAATGCCGACGTGTTGTGCAGCATCGACTTGCCGTGCAATCTGTCGCATGTCATCGCCCGCAAGAAGGAATTGCATGAAGTGATGGTGCGCGCGCCCGGCGGATTTGGATTGATCGGCGGGGCATCGGGCCTGGCGCGCATGGCCGATTTATCCGATGCCGACCGCCAGCGCCTGATCGACGCGATGGGCGAATTGGAAGCCCGCACCGACATCATCCTGATCGACACCGGGGCCGGCATCAGTCCCAACGTGCTGGCCTTCACGCGGGCCGCCGACCATGTATTGGTCGTCACCACGCCCGAGCCCACCGCCATCACGGATGCGTACGCGGTGATCAAAGTCCTGAGCCGCGATAGCGCACAACGCCGGGTGAGCTTGTTAATCAATCAGGTTCGATCGCCCGGCGAAGCGCGGGTAGTTCACGAGCGAATCGCCAAAGTGGCCCGGCAATTCCTGGGCGTGACCGTCTACGATGCCGGCCATGTCTTTGCCGACCCCGAAGTATCATTGGCCGTGCGAAAGCGGATGCCGTTCGTGATTTCCAGCCCCAAATGCCCGGCGTCGGTCTGCATCGGCCAGTTGGCCATCCGCCTCGAGCAGGGCGTCATAACAAGCCAAACCGGTGGATTCCTGAATCGAATGGGAAAGTTGTTCCGGAGGTAAGGAAGAGTGCTGAGACGTAAGTGCTGAGATTTAAGTGCCGAGTAGGGAAGGACGTGATGAGTGACGAGTGAACCGTGACGCGGAAAAGCTCTTGTCACGGTTCACTCATCACTCATCCTCCGCCCGTCTCGGCACTCAGCACTGCACTCACTGAGCCCTCCACTCGACCAGTCACATGCCAAAACGGATCGCCGGCGCGATGGCGTTGATCGCGTTCGCCCTTTGCCTTGTAATGGGCATTGAGGCGGAAAATGATTTCTCGACCACCATCGCCCGCGCCCTCAAGGCGCTGGCGGTGACGTTCATGGTCGGCTGGCTCATCGGAACCATGGCCCAGCGTATGCTGGAAGAAAATTTATCGCCCCCGGCAAAAAAGCCGGAAAAGGACGCAAGTAAACCAAAGGCATTGGACCGATAACTGGAATTGGCATCGCCTGTACTTTGCCAGCCCTGATGTTCCAGGGATTTCGCCCGGGTTGTAAACCGGACGGATGGCATAACGCGGCGAATCTCAACGGATTGGGAGTGCATCATGGCCAAGAGCGTGAAACGCGACATCAAGGAAGTTTGGATCGACTACAAGAAGACCAAAACCGAGCCGCTGCGCAACATCCTGATGGAGAATTATCTTCATCTCGTGCGCTACAACGCGGAACGCATTCACGTCAAGCTCCCCGATGAAGTCGAGCTGGACGACCTGATGTCCGCGGGCATCTTCGGGTTGATGGACGCCATCAACGCCTTCGATCTTGAACGCGGCGTGAAGTTTGAAACCTACTGCGCCCCACGCATCCGCGGGGCCATTCTCGACGAACTGCGCTCGATGGACTGGGTGCCGCGCCTCGTGCGCAGCCGGGCGCATAAGCTCGACAGCGCCAGCAAGCAACTCGAGGTGGAGCTGGGCCGCTCGCCGACCAATGACGAGGTCGCCAACCATCTCAAGGTGCCGATGGCCGAATTCGAGAAGATGGCCAAGGACGCCAGCGCCGTGGGCCTGGTCTCTCTTTCGCGCAAATGGTTCGAGACCGATTCCAACAAGGACGTGCGCGAAATCGACGTGCTAGAAGACAAGCGCGGCGCCGATCCCGTCCGCGAAATCCAGCGCAAAGACCTGAAGGAACTCATCACCAAGGGCCTGTCGCGCGCTGAACGCCTGATCATCATCCTCTACTACTTCGAGGAGATGACCATGAAGGAAATCGGCTCCACGCTCGATCTAAGCGAATCGCGCGTCAGCCAGATGCACAGCTCGATCCTGGCGCGGCTCAAGGCCCAGATGGCCGACCGCAAAAAGGAATTCCAACAGGCGGCGGCGGTTTAAAGAAAATTCGATGCTGCTATGACGTTTGACCATAACCGGCCAGCGGCGTGGTCACTTCAGTGACCATGCAAAGGCCACTCCAGCTACATGAAAAACGCTCTAAGGAGAGAAGGACTAGCCACGAATGGGCACGAATGAACACGAATGAGGAGAAAGCATTCGCGACACAGCGCACAGTTGAAAGTGCCGGTGCTGCAACCGGGTTTTGATATTTTCTTTCTTTGGTATTTGGGGTTGTTTCGGATTTCGTGCTTCGGATTTCGGATTTTCACCCGTGTTTGGGTTACCCGGCGTAACCCGCGGCGCACACGTTCGTGGCTGCTTATCCAATGATCCCGCGCTGTCTCAATAGCTCGACAATTCGCTCCACGCTCTGCGCATCGGTCATCTGATCGGTCGCCAGAACCAGATCCGGATGCGCCGGCGGCTCGTATGCCGCGCTGACGCCCGGGAATTGCGAAAGTTTGCCTTCCTCGGCCAGCTTGTAAGCGCCGGTGATGTCGCGCGCTTTGCAAAATTCAACCGGAGCCGAGGCATACACCTCCAGAAACCGATCCGGCCCGATTACCTGCCGGGCTTTTTGGCGAACCGATTCAATCGGCGCGACGAATGCGCACACGCAGATGAGCCCCGAATCATTGAGGATCTTCGCCACCTCGGCGGATCGCCGAAGGTTTTCGGAGCGGTCGTCGGCGGTGAAACCTAAATCGCGGCTCAGGGCCTGGCGCAAATCGGTGCCGTGCAAAACTGTCACCAATCGGCCCGCGTCGAAGAGTCGTCGCTCCAGGGCATAGGCGATGCCGGCCTTGCCCGATCCGGTCAAGCCGGTGAGAAGAATGGTGACGCCTTTTTGTCCGAGACGTTGCTCGCGCTCGGGGAGGCTGACATGGCTGCATTCGGTGTCGAGGCGCTGGGCGACGGGCGGCTGGCCCCAGTGGTCGCCATGGCTGCCGCGATCCTGGGGTTCGAGGATCATCCCCGCGCCCACGGTGTTGTTTGTCAGCCGGTCGATCACGATGAACGCGCCGGTGGTCGGGTTGATCCGGTACGGGTCGTAAGCGATCGGCTGGTTGAGGCTCAGCAACACATGGCCGACTTCGTTGAGATTGATCTGCTCGGCGGGCCGCTTCTCCAGCGTGTTGACATCGACGCCGTAGCGGATCTGGGCGATCTCGCCGGACACGGTGCGGGTGGCTTGCTTAATCCAGTAGCTTTGGCCAGTGACGAACGGCTTTTCCGCCATCCACACCACCATCGCTTCGGCCTGAGTTGAGACGTGCGGCAGATCCGTTGGATGCACGAGCATGTCGCCCCGGCTCACGTCAATCTCGTCGGCCAGCGTCAGCGTGACCGCCATTGGCGGGAACGCCTCGGAGAGCTCGCCGTCGTAGGTCACGATGGATGCCACCCGGCTTCGCTTGCCGGACGGGAGCGCCATTACCTCATCGCCTTTTCGCAAGATGCCCGACGCGACGGTGCCGGCAAAGCCGCGGAAATCCAGGTTCGGCCGCAATACATATTGCACCGGGAAGCGCATCTCCGTGAGATTGCGATCCGAGGAAATATGCACGTTCTCCAGATGCCCCAGCAATGGCGCCCCCGAATACCACGGCGTCTTTGCCGACAACTCCACCACGTTATCGCCCTTCAGCGCGGACATGGGAATGAAGACCACGTCCGGCACTTCCAACTTGGCGGAAAAGTCCTCATATTCCCGGCGAATGCGGTCAAAAACCTCGCGCGAATAATCGACCAGATCCATCTTGTTGATGGCTACGACGACATGCTTGATTCCCAGCAACGAGACGATAAACGAATGCCGTTTGGTTTGCGTGACCACGCCATGACGGGCGTCAATCAGGATGATGGCGAGTTGGGAGGTGCTGGCGCCGGTGGCCATGTTGCGCGTGTACTGCTCGTGGCCGGGGGTGTCGGCGATGATGAACTTGCGCTTGTCGGTGGAGAAGTATCGATACGCCACGTCGATGGTGATTCCCTGCTCGCGCTCGGCCTTGAGGCCGTCGGTGAGCAGCGCCAGGTCAAGGCCGCCGGCTTCGCCGGTCGTGCCGAACTTCAATGAATCGCGCTTGACGGCGGCAAGCTGATCCTCGTAGATCATCTTCGTGTCATGCAGCAGCCGGCCGATGAGCGTGGACTTGCCGTCGTCCACCGAGCCGCACGTCAGAAAACGCAGCATCTCCTTGCGCTGATGACGGTCGAGGTAGGAATGAATGTCTTCGGGGAGTGTAGCCTGCATCGGTTGTGTTGCCTTGCCAGTCAGAAGTTATGTAATTACAATGTATACATGAAGGTCAAGACGCGTCCAAAATCCAAAAGTCCGGCTCGCCGCGCGACGCTGACTGCAAAACTCGTTCGGATCGGGAACTCGCGCGGCATCCGGCTACCCAAGGCAATTATCGAACAGGCCGGACTTGAAGGCGCCATCGAAATCACCGTTCGTGGAGATAGAGTTATCTTACGATCCTCCCAGAACCCGGAAAACCCTCGCGCCGGTTGGGAGGAAGCCATCAAAAAGGCATTGGCCGAACACGGAGACGACGCGGACGAATTTCGAGAATGGCAGGAGATTACCAATGAATTTGACAAGAAGGAGTGGACGTGGTGATCGAGCGATTTGGCGTGTATCTGGCGGCACTTGATCCGGGCGTGGGGGCGGAAATGCGCAAGACGCGGCCATGCCTCGTGATCTCGCCTCAAGAAATGCACCGTACCGTCCGCACAGTGATTATCGCTCCACTGACCAGTACACAAAAAGGATTTCCATTTCGCGTGGATTGCGCCTTTCAGGGGCATAAGGGCGAAGTTGCGCTGGATCAAATGCGGGCGTTGGACCGTTCGCGGTTCGGTCGGCATTTGGGACAAATTGATTCCGCGACCGCCGCTCAAGTGATACTGACGTTGAAGAACATGTTCGCTTAGTCGCACCGAGCGCATTTCAAAAATACCCCTCCCGCTTCTTCTGCTCCATCGATCCTGCTTCATCATGGTCGATCATCCGTCCCTGGCGTTCGGAGTTTTTCGCCAGCAGCATTTCCTCGATAATCTGCGGCAGCGTCGTCGCCTCGCTTTCGATGGCGCCGGTCAGCGGATAGCAGCCCAATGTGCGAAAGCGCACGACTTTCGTCGTCGGCTTTTCGCCGGGGTTGAGCCGCATGCGGTCGTCGTCCACCATGATTAAAACGCCGTCGCGTTCGACCACCGGGCGTGCCGCCGCGAAATAGAGCGGGACAATCGGGATATTTTCCAGATGGATGTATTGCCAGACGTCCAGTTCGGTCCAGTTGCTCAGCGGGAAGACGCGGATGGATTCGCCTTTGTTCACTTTGCCGTTGTATAGATTCCAGAGTTCGGGGCGCTGATTTTTCGGGTCCCATTGATGGAGGCGGTCGCGGAAGGAATAGACGCGTTCCTTGGCCCGGCTCTTTTCCTCATCCCGCCGCGCTCCTCCGAAGGCGGCGTCAAAGCCGTGCGCGTTGAGGGCATCCTTGAGGGCCTGTGTTTTCATGATGCCGGTGTATTTGTTGGAGCCGTAATCGAACGGATTGATGCCGTCGCGAACTCCCTGCGCGTTGGTATGGACGATCAGATCGAGTTTGTTGTCGGCGGTGAATTGGTCGCGAAAGCGGGTCATTTCGCGGAATTTCCAGGTGGTATCGACGTGCAGCAGCGAAAAAGGCAGGCGGCCCGGGAAGAACGCCTTTTGCGCCAGGCGCACCATGACCGAAGAATCCTTCCCGATGGAATAGAGCATCACCGGGTTCGCAAATTCCGCCGCCACCTCGCGGATAATATGAATGCTCTCGGCTTCGAGTTGCTTAAGATGGGTGAGATTGTAACTGCTCATCGGATGCTTGCGGACTTCGTGGTATACTTGCGGGCCTCGTGCGTGACGGCACAGCACACTATAGGCCGGCGCGGGCGCAGGCAAGGGGTGTCGCATACGGCAACGCAGGGAGCTTCGCCATGAACTCGTTTCGCCACGTTCGGCGGGCAAATCGCGCCGCGGCGCACACATCACGCCGGCTGGCGATATACGCCGCCTCGATTCTCTGCATCGTGGCATTGGCCGCGACGACGGCGCGGTCGCAACGGGCATCTGCCTCGCCGGCGAGCAAGCCCGCCGCCGCCAGCGCCACGCGGCCCTCAGCGCCGCGGGAACTTCACATCCGCATCGTGAACGCGGTCACCGGCCAGCCAGTCGCCGGCGTGCGCGGCTCATACGTCCTCGACGACAAAGTGAGCAAGTCCTTCAAATATGACGATCATGGCGAGTATCGCATTCCCCTCCCGCCGCAGACCCACTCGCTCTATTTCTTCTATGCCAAGGACGGTTTCGTGCAGAGCATCGTGGAGTTCGGGCGCGTCGGCAGCGATGCGCAAATCCCCGCCGAATATACCGTACGCCTGCAGCCGGGACTTTTGGTCGGCGGGATTGTCACGGATGAAAAGGGTAAAGCGGTCGACGGCGCGCAGGTTGGACTGAATTTCCTAAGCCCGCGCAGATCGATAGGCACCGGCTACGCCAAAACGGATGCGAAGGGTCGCTGGACATTTAACGGCGCACTGGCCGGGGCGGCAACCATTGGCCTTTACGTGCAACATCCCGATTTCATCATGAATTCTTTCCGCCACGAGTTGCCCGGTTCGCGCTTCCAGGAGCTGCGCGACAAGCGCCTCATAACAACCATCCGGCGCGGCGCGACACTGAGCGGCGTGGTGCGGGACCTTCAGGGCAGCCCGATCGCAAACGCCGAAGTGACACCCGATCGGTTTGGCATGATCTCGGGCACACACACCGATGCCCAAGGCCATTTTATTTTACGCGGCGTGGCGCCAGGGCCCGCGCGGATCAAGGCGATTGCCGATGGATACGCTCCGCAAATGATCAATGCACAGGCTGATGCCGGCGCGGGGGCAGGGGCAAAGCCCCTGGAACTCGTGCTCGAAAAGGGTCGGCTATTGCAGGGACGGGTCGTGGACAAACAAGGAAAGCCGATTGCCGATGCCTTGGTGACCATCGCGAAATGGCGGGATGAGCCGGGGGTGGGCGGATTTTGGGGACGCACCGACGCCGATGGCCGCTTTAAGTGGAACAGCGCACCGGCCGATGCGGTGACGCTTTCGATCGGCGATGCCGATTACATGCCCGCGACGGTCGTGGCCATCGCCAACGGCAAAGAACTGGCCGTCGTGCTTGAGCCGGCGATTATCGTACGCGGCACTGTCGTGGACGATGAAACCGGAGGGGCCATCGAAAAGTTTGCCGTCAGCGCGATCATCGAGAATGTGAATCCCCGGATGGAGACCGACATGCAAGTGCCGTCGGCGGCCGGCAATTTCCAGCTTCGTTTGACGGAGCGCGGCGAGTTGTATTCGGTGCGGGTGCAGGCCCCGGGCTATCTTCCGGTTCAATCGCCTAGGGTTGGCCAAGGCGGCCGGGGAACTCTTGTCTTTAACGTGCGGATGAAAAGGGGCCGTCGCATTACCGGCATCATTCTCGGGCCCGATGGAAAGCCGGCCAGCGGAGCGGATGTGGCGCTGGAGGAAATAATGGCCGTCCAGGCGGACAACGGCGTGCTGCGACGCAATCCCGGCGCAAACGCAGTCGTCGTCAAAACGGATGCCGCCGGCCGGTTCGCGCTCCCGCCGCGACAAGGGTTGATCAAGGTGTTGGTCGTCCATGAGAACGGCTGGTTGGAATTCAAGCAGGACGTCTCCTTGCCCGAGCAAACGTATTCGCTGCGCCCCTGGGCGATCGTGAAGGGGCAGCTACTCATAGGAGACAAGCCGCTCGCGAGGCGGATGGTGGTTATTCGGCCGATCGTTTTTGCCGACCGGGTAACGCACGAGGTGAGCGCGAAAAATTACTTTCAATACCAGGCCACGACCGATGCGCAGGGGCGGTTTGAATTCGACCGGGTGGTGGATGGGAAATCCGAGCTGTACGTTCCGCATGGACTTGCGGCCGCGGTTCCGGTGTTGAACGGCGCCCGCGGAAATGCCTTTACGCTCGAACTTGCGCCCGGCGAGCATCGAACGCTGAAACTGGGCGGGAGCGGCCGGCCAGTTATTGGCCGGGCCATCATCCCCCAGGAACTCACGGATAGGGGCCTTGCGCCGGGATTTGGCGAATTGCGCCGGTTCGCCCCCGAATATATCCAGCCGGAAAATCCCGCGCAGTGGAAGGCGGCTCGGGCTCAATTTGAGCAAAGCGATGCGTACCGCAAATACATCAGCCAGCCTAATACTTTCGCAATCGTGATCCAACCGGATGGTAAGTTTCGCGGCGACGATGTGCCCGAGGGCGACTACACGCTTTCCATCATGATCGAAATGCCGACGCCCGGCGAACCTAACATGTATCGCATCACCGCGTCGGCCAATGTGGACGTGAGGGTTCCGTCGATGCCCGGCGGGAAAAGCAGTGATCCACTCGATGTCGGAACAGTCCAGGTAAAGGTCCATCATTACCTGAACGTCGGCGAGACCGCGCCGCCGTTTGTGGCCGACACGTTCGATGGCAAAAAACTCAAACTCTCGGATTTGCGCGGCAAATATGTGCTGTTGGATTTCTGGGCAACCTGGTGCGCGCCCTGTGTCGCGGAGCTCAAAGACCTGGAAAAATTGCATCGGGAACTGGCTGGCGATAATCGCATTGTCATCCTTGGCATAAGCATTGACGGGCAGATGACCGCCCCCAAAAAATTTCTGGAGAAGCGCAAACTGCCCTGGCCGCAGGTCTTCGCCGGCGACGTGGCCGAGTCGTCGGCGCGGCAGGCGTTTGGGGTGCAGGCGATTCCGTCCGTCTGGCTGATTGGGCCCGATGGAAAAATTCTCGCCAAGGAAATTGACGCCGCGCAGGTCGAGCAGACGGTGAAGGAGGCGTTGGCGGAAAAGCCTCGGTGATCCTCAGTCAGCGGTCGCTTGGGCATGGGCTGACGAGGAATCGGAATGCGTCGCCGCCGGGAACGTCACCTCCAGCCAGGCGCAATCGCGCGCGGCCTTGACGGCAGCGGTTCCCAAGGCCGCCGGCACAAGTAGCGTTTCCCCGCGGGAGAGCGGCGTGCTTTCGTTTGTGCCCTGCCCATGCACCGTCGCGTGACCTTCGATCATGATCCAGACTTGCGGGCGGCCCGCGGCAATCGTAGCCTCCTGGCCGGTTGCCAAATGCCGGCCGGCGAGATTGAAATACGGAGATGACACCAATGGTGTGACGCGCGAAGCCCGCGATTCAGCCAGAAAGTTCGATGATGCCGCTTCCAACGTGTCCACCTCGAAGTTAATACACTGCATCGCCTGCTCGACATGCAGCGTGCGCTCACGCCCGGTGGAGGGATCGATCCGCTGGAAGTCGTACACTCGGAAGGTGGTGTCGCTGGGCGTTTGCACCTCGGCAGCCAGAATGCCGGCTCCAAGAGCGTGCAGCGTTCCGCTGGGAAGGTAATGGCATTGCCCAACCCGCACCGAAACGCTTTTCAGATGCGCCTCGACCGTGCCGTCTTCAATTGCCGCCCGCAGGCTGTCGCGCGTCACGCCAGGTTGAAGGCCCTTGAATAATCGCGCGCCTGGATCGTGGGCCATGATGTACCAGGCCTCGGTCTTGAGATGCGCTTCGGGATGCTCGCTTGCGTACGCGGAGTCTGGATGCACCTGCACGGAGAGATCTTCGCGGGCATCCAGAAATTTCACGAGCAACGGGAATTGCCCGTGCGGGCCGACCGTCGGCACATCCCCCATCAACTCCCTTCCAAATTCCTGAACCACTGAATGCAGCGACCGGCCCGCGAGCGGGCCGTTGGCGATCGGGCTGCTGATCCACCGGGCCGAATCGCCCACGACGCCGGGCGGAAAATCATACAATTCCCAACTCTCACCCACCGGCTTTCCCGGCGGAAGCGGCTTGCCAAGAAAGGTCTCAATCTTGCGGCCGCCCCACAACTTCTCGACGAAACGTGGGACGAATTTCAGGGGATAAAGTGGCATGAGGCGGATGTGATACGATGCTGCTCAGCCTTTGACAACCCGGATCTCCATGCGGTATGTGGGGCTCGGTCACGATCCGTTGTCAAAAAGTCGAATGATTAAGGAGCCACTGAACGGCTTTCGGACGCTTGAGTCCATGCCTCTGAATACCCAACCTATCGCCGCCGGCGAAGCCGTCATTGGCGAGGCATTCGCCCACCGCGTACTATATGCCAATTGGCAGATACGTCGGAGCCCAAGATGCCCTCACCGTTCCCCGGCATGAATCCCTATCTTGAGCGCGGTTGCTCTACTACCGCGCCATCGGCACGGGCGAGACGCGCGTGATACGTTGACCGAATTCCATGTCTTGATAGACGCGGGTGCGGCATCAGGAAATATACTTTCCATGGAGGATTGACTGCTGGCGCTCTTGAGGCTGCTCATTCGCCGGTAACAAGCCGCCAGAGCCCTCGCAGGCTTGCCTCGGTTCGTGACTCAAAGGACCATCGCCCGGGCCAATCGCGATGAAACACGGCTCCCAGTTTTTCCGCGCCGCCGGTGACGACCACTTCCCGGCGGATGCGCATCCCGATTTGTTCGAGAAGCTCCAGGCGCCTTACACTCGCTTGGGCGAGTGCTTCCAGGACCGCCGCCAGCATTTGGTCTCGCGTGCTGGCGAGCGTGAGGCCGGTGAAGGCGGCTTGCCTTTGCTCGATGCTCATGCGGTCGCCGGCCAGGTAGGGGTCGAAACGAACGGTGCCGGCCGGATTATCCGAGGCGTCGGATTTCCGTGAACGCGATGCCGATCTATCTCCACGGCCCGCGAGGCGAACCACCCGCTTTTGAAAATCCGGCCAACCCAGATCGCCGAAGAATTGATCCTTCACCCAAGCGATGGCCGAGCCGGCGGCGGCAATCGTGCTTACTGAGAGCCAGAGTTTTCCCACCCCCAGCGCCCGCGTCAGCAGGCGCTGGTGCGGCGAGAAGCGATTCGTGCACAGGGCCAGCACGTCGGTCGATCCGCACACGTTGAGCAACTGCCCGGGCCGCGCTCCGGCCAGCAGCATGGCGGCGCTGCCGTCCACGACGCCGACCAACATCGGCAACCCTTCAGCCAGACCGAGGCGATTGGCTGCCTGGCGCGTCAGTTTTCCGCCGATCTGGTTGGCCCCGCGCACCTCTGGAAGTTGCGAGGCTTTGGCTCCGGCGGCGTCGCAAAGTTCGTCGTTCCATCCGCTCAGATTGAACGTCGAGTAGACGCCCATGAACGAGGCGTTTGCCGGATCGACCACGCGGGCGCCGGTGAGGGTGCGGTGAAGGTAGGTGTTGAGATGCCCGACGAGATCGGCCCTTCGCAGCCGCGACGGCTCGTGCTTTAGATACCAGGCCCAGGTGGTGGAACTGATGCCGCCGGGAAATGGCCGGGTGCCGGCCAAATTGAGATAGCGGTCGGCGCCGACCTTCCGCTCCAGCGCGATGGCCACTTCGACGCTACGCCGATCCTGATGTGTGATGATGGGCGTGAGCGGCTCGCCCGCGCCGTCCATCGCCACCCAGCCTGGCGAAAAGACTGACAACGCGATCGCATCGGCGCGCTTCGCCGCCCCATCCAAATCGCGGACGGCCGACTGTACCGCCTTGAGGATTGCGGTCGGTTCGACCTCAACGCGGACGCCGGTGGTGAGCGAGCGGAATGGCGCATGCACGATCTTGCCCGAGAGCTTGCCGGCCCGCAGCAGCGCGCACTTGACGGAGGAAGAGCCGATGTCGATCCCGAGGAGCTGCATTAGTCGTTTAGTTCCACCGTATTATCGACCTAAGGCTTAAAGAACTTCGACGTGACACGGGCGTCCCGCCCGTGCGGATGGCGCGAAAAGTGCCGCGAACCGGTGTGTTCTCAGCACCACACAACTGGCACGGGCGGGACGCCCGTGTCACGTTGAAATTTATGTTCCCAGGGGCTGCGAACACGTTTCAAGTCACCCCCACCGGCTCCCGCGCTGCCGAGCGCCCCGGTTGCTCCAGCAACACCGGCTCGGGCAGCATCACGCTCTGCGACATCGGCTCGAAGATGGCATTCACCTCGGGCCGGAACACGTCGCCGATCAGCAGCTCCACGAGATTGCGCTTGTACTGCGGATACATCCGCATGAACTGCCCGAAGCTGAAGCCCTTGGTGTAGTAGGCGTATACCAGCTTGCGCATGGCGTGCATGCCTTGGGAGAGGGGACTGCCCCATTTGCCGAGCTGCGCGCCCGAGAGGTCGCCAATCTTGAAGCCTTCGATTATTGCGTCGGCGGCCATTTCACCGCTCTTGAGGGCGAGGAAAACGCCCGAGGAATAGATTGGATCGAGGAAGCCAAAGGCGTCGCCGATCAGCACCCATCCGTCGCCGGCACAGCGCGTCGCGTGCCAGGAGAAATCGCTGAGCACATGCACCGGCGAAACGCGCGTCGCATTGTTCAACCGGCCTTCAAGGCCGGGGCAACAAAGAATTTCTTCCTCGAGCGTTTGCTCGGGCGCGGCGCGGCCCGTGATGAGGCGGTCGATGTCGCCGACCACGCCCACGCTCACGGTGTCATCCTGCAGCGGGATATACCAGAACCAGCCATCCTGATTTTGCGTGGCCAATACGAGCGTGGCGCCAGAGTTCTTGCCCGGATCGCGCCGGCCGCCTCTATAATGAGCGAAGAGGGATGCCTTGCGAAGTTTGGGATCGGGCTGGCGGATGCCAAACTTCTTGGAGAGCATCGCGCCGGTTCCACTGGCGTCAACCACCACTTTCGCGGCGATCTGCTGCGCCGGTTGTCCCGCGCGGCTCACCACCACGCCGGTCGCGCGCGGCAGCGTGTCGGTTGCGCTGGGCTCCAGCAGCACCTGGGTTACGTTGGCCTCCTCCCAAACCCGCGCCCCATGCTCGCGGGCGTTATCGAGCAGCATCCGGTCAAACTCGCTGCGCACCACCTGCCAGGTTTGCGAGCACTCGTGCGGGTTCATCTCATCGAAATAGAACGGCTGTGATTCCCTGCCCGATCCATTCACGAACTGCACGCTGAATTTTTTGACGAATGGGCTGGCCTTGAGCCTGGGCAGCATGCCCAGGCGCTGGAAGGTCCAGTAGCTCTCGGGCATCAGCGATTCACCGATGTGAAAGCGCGGAAAGTGCGACCGCTCCAGGAGCAGCACGCTGTGGCCCGCCTTGGCAATCAACGTCGCCGCAGACGAGCCGGCCGGCCCGCCGCCTATTACAACAACATCATAAGAAGTCATGGGGAAACCACATTCACTACAATTTCCAGCAATTCGATGCACGGCTCACTATCACAAAAGATCGTCCCCAGCCGACCCCATGCAGATTCCGGCTGCACGGGCGAGAAAAGCGAAAGCACCTGCCCGTGTTCGGGAAACCGCACGAAATAGCGTGGCTTAATCCGCCGATGCACGTTGTGCTTGATCAAAATCGCACCCAGCGGCAACTTCTTCGCCAGGATTTCGTCCCGCACCTGCCGCGACATATATTGGAAATTCAGGCGGACAATTCCCCATTCGACGACCTTGTCCGAACCGGCCGGCGTGAGGCTGATTTTGCGGGTATAGGAGTCGCCGTCGAGATGTTCCTCGAGCACATGCACGTTCACCGGCGCGCGATGGTGCTTCTGCAGAACCACCGTCATGTGTTCGTGATGCACGAGCAGCGCATCCGCCGGGTGGGGAATGGCATCTGGATGGGCCACTGCGCAATCGGGATGAAATGGCCCGGCGATGAAAGGCCGGCACAGATCGGCCAATGCCGCCTGCGCGCCGGCAACGTCCGACAGCCTTGAGAGATCGCCGACTTCAGCAATGGGTGGCATGATGCTCATACGTCACAAATTACGTGTAACGGATATTCTGGAACTCCGGCTCAAAAAATCGCGGCAAGAGCGTGTCCACTTTCAGCAGGCCCTCACGATTGAGCCGTACCATGTCGCCGGAAATCGAGGCAACTCCCTCCTCCACCAGAGAGTCAAAACCTTCGCGGAACACATCGAGAATTTCCTCGCCGAATTTCCGGCGGAAATAGGCCGCGTCCAGCTTGCCGGTCTTCAACTGCAAAATCATTTCGCGAATGAGCAACTGATGCGCCGTGAGCGGCAGGGCGCGGTGGATCGGCAATTGGCCGGCCTCGATCGCGGCGAGGTAGTCCTCCCACTTGTCCATGTTTTGATAATGCACGCCCTGAAAGTGCCCGAAACTGGCCACGCCGGTGCCCACCAGATCAGCCCCATGCCAAAGCGAATCCCGGTACACGAAGCCGGCATGGGTCGAAGGTTTCACCAGCGTGTATCCGCTGGAAGCGACATACCCGGCGCCTTCGAATTGCCGGAACGCGTAATCCACCCACGCCCGCTTCTGCGCCCAGCTCGCCACTTCCGAGACGCCGCCATGTTCGCGCGCTTCCTTGGCGATGCCGGTGTTGTAGGGCACTTCCATCTGATAAATTGTCAGCGAATCGGGACTCAGCTCCAGCGCCTTTTCGACCGCATATTTCCACTTGTCCTCGGTCTCCCCCAGCATGCCGGCGATCAGATCGATATTGATCTGCGCGAACCCCACCTCGCGCGCCCACTGGTACGCCTTCCAGATTTCCGCGGATTTGTGCGCCCGGCCATTGATCGACAGGATTTCCTCATCGAAATGCTCAACGCCCAGGCTCAGGCGGGTCACGCCGATCTTCTTGATGGTCGCAAGCTTGGATTCCTTGAGCGTGCCCGGCTCGCATTCAAAGGTGACTTCGCGGGCCGCCGACCACGTCCAATGTTTGTTGATGTTTTCGACGAGGCGTTCGAGCTGCGCGTTGGAAAGATAAGAAGGCGTCCCCCCGCCGAAATAGACGAACTCGAATTGACGATTCCCAAACCCGCCGCGCCCCGCGTACAGCCGAATTTCGCTGGCCAACGCCTCCAGATACGACTCGATCTCCGAGGCATTCTTGTCGGTATACACCCGGAAATAGCAGAACTTGCACCGCTTGCGGCAAAACGGAATGTGCAGATAAAGCCCCAGCGGCGTATCCGGCCGGGGCGGATCATCCAACGCCGACTCAATCGCCGGCTTATATTCCGGCGACCAAACCGAAAACGGCGGATAATTGGCCACAAAATAGCTGCCGACTTCCGTCTTCTTTTTCTGCTCGGGTAAAACTTCAAGTTCCATCAACGGCTCGCTGTAACTGCAAAACCAGCCCGCGGTAGCAATCGGTTCGCGATTGCACCCAGTGCGGGCAGCACTCTTTAGACGTACCGATGATAGGCGGGTTGGGTTGAAGCGCGGATGGAATTTCCAAACGTTTTAGCCGTCCGCGCGATGGACGCTTTAGAAATCGCGAATACGGCAGATATGACATCGCGGCGGAGGCATATTTCGTGGCACGGGCGGCCCGCCCGCTGGCCTGCTGCATTCCCGCGATATCGCGCTCCGGAGCGGCCGAGCGACTCACCCCGCCTTGGCCGGGAAATCCATATCCCATTCATCATTGGTGTACGCGAGCAGGGTGCCCGCCATCTTCATGGCTTGCGTGCCGAATTCGTCTTCAAGGGCATCCCAGATCATGTTCTGGCGAACGCTGTCGGTTTTTCGCTTGAATGTGTCGGAAATGATTGAGCCGGCAAATTGATTGCCGATCTTTCGTATTTTGAAGCGCGGTTTGGCCAGCCCGAGTTTGCGGATGAGTAGATTTTCAAAGTCTAGGCGGCGCATATGATTTCCAGCTTTTCACGTCACACTTCAGCTGAATGCAAAGCGGTTCAAAGTGTGGGACGAATGCGATCAACGTATCACGGGCATCTCGCCCGTGCCGATGGCGTGGTAGTAGAACAATTGCGATTTTTCTACTCCCAACGCACCATGCACGGGCGAGACGCCCGTGATACGACAAGCCCATCCGACGCTCGAATTCCGCAATTATCGTTGCCGACGGCTGAAGTGTTACCTTTCACGATCAAAGTGCAATCATCGAGGTAACGAATCGCTGCCTGCTTGAACGTCTGTCGCTTATGAACCTCACCTCCCCCGCCATGCGCAATACATCAGCCGCCAGGATTCGGCCGACAGCTTCCGCCGGCGCAGCGCCTCCTTGGCTTCTAGCCGCGCTTCCTTGATGTTTCCCGCCTTGATCGCATCCCACCCCGCCAACCGATGTTGCTCGGCTTCCCAGCGTCTTCGTTTGGTTTTGGCGACATGCTGCTCCTCTGGCGTAAGCAGGGGCCAATACTCGGCTCGGAGGGTTTTGAATTCCACCTGGAACCTGGCGTATTGCGACATCGTTTTGCTCGCATCGTGCAGGCGGTAGCCGCCCATGCAGCGGCGGAGCAGGTGGGGCGTGGCGTGGGCTTTGAAGATCAGCCGCATCCAGAATTCGTAGTCGAAGCCGAAGTGCATGTCTTCGCGGAAGGCGCCCAGTTCGCGCGTGAAGCGCGCGGCCCAGAAGGTGCCTTGCTGGCTGATGGGGTTGCAGTGGAACCAGTCGATGCGGCGTTGGTAAGGCTCGGGGAGTTGCGGCCATTCGCCGCCGTCGGGTTCGAGGAACATGGCCCAGCCAGTGATCCAGGGATGGCCAGCGCGGTAGGCGTTGGCGGCGGCCATCAGGGAGCCGGGCGCGAGCGTGTCGTCGCTGTTGATGTAGGTGAATAATTCGCCGGTGGCGCGGGCGAATCCTTTGTTGAGCGCGTCGGTTTGGCCGTTGTCCTTTTCGCTGACCCACCATGCCAACTGGCCTTCATATCTCTTGATGATTTCGACGGTTTGATCGGTGCTGCCGCCGTCGCAGATGATGTATTCGAGATTGGGGTAGCCTTGATCGAGAACCGAGCGGATGGTTTGCTCAATGTAGGCGCCTTGGCCGAAGCTGGGGGTGACAACGGTGATTCGGGGAAGGTCGGGCATGAAAGTCGATGCAAAATGCGCAAGTTAAAATGAGCGTGACGCCTTTAAAATATCCTGCAAAATCTTGTCGAGCCGGCAAAGATATTTGGAGGACCGAGAGAAAAGACTGCCACGAATGAGCACGAATGGGCACGAATCATTTATCTTCATTCGTGTGCATTCGCGTCCATTCGTGGTTTCCCTCTTCCTTTGGGTTGCGGGTCGCCCGCTCCGAGTTTTTTGTGGTACGGGCGGCTCGCGGTTCGCGTCGGCGGTCGAGCAGTGACTGCATCGCCGCCAGCGTATCGGTTGCCGCCCGGCGCCAGTTGTAGAAGTCCACGACCAGTTTCCGGCCGGCCAGTCCCTGTTGTTTAACGCGATGAGGATCGGCGGCCAGCGAGCGCAGGGCCCCGGCGAGGGCGGCGGGATCGTTGGTCGTCACCAGCAGGTCCAGTTGCCCGAGCTTTCCGAAGATTTCGCGCACCTGTGGTTGATCGGTGCTGACCAGCGCCAAGCCGCTGGCCATGTAGTCGAAAAGTTTGAGCGGGCAACTGTAGTCTGCCGCCCCGGCGTGATAGACGTTAAGGCCCACATCCATCGCCGCCAGCCAGTTGGGGAGCTTTTCGTATTGCTCGGAGCCGTGGTAATGGACGTTCGGCGGAAAAGCGCGGATGTCCTGCAACCCCGCGCCCAGAATGTGAAAATCGGCGACGGCGTTGCCATCGCCCCAAAGCAGCCAGGCCGCCTCGCGAAGCAAATCGAAGTTGTGCCATTTCACCTCCGCCGATCCCATCCAGACCACATTGAGACGGCCTTGCTTTCGTACGATGCGCCTTACCGGCTCGCAATCGGGCCGGAACAAATCCGGGTCGGATCCGTTGGGCACGGTCATCACATTGGCAATGTGCAATTTGTCGTGCACGTAATCATTGATGGCTTGCGAAACGCAAACCGCCAGATCGCAGCCGGCCCCCAGGCGACGAAGATCATCAATGTGTCCTTGAACGGCGGCCTGGTCCTCCCCCACGATCCGCGCGTAATCCGGCACGCTGTTGAATTCCCACACCACCGGCGGATTGCCGAGCATCGAGCGGCGGGGGGGCATCATCCATTTCACATCGCGTGGGGCACGATACTCAACGCGGTAGTAGAGGATGTCGCATTGGCGAAGCGCCAGGAATCGCCCAATGCGCCCACGCGGGGCGGGGAGGATGTTTGGATGGGGATGCGAACCGCCATGCACGAGGAGAAGTTTGTGTCCGGCCTCGGCGGAGTGCGTGAGGAATTGCTTGATATGCGCATACCCGCCAATCGGGCTGGCATGTCGATACGGGACGCTGGCGAAGTAACCAATGCGCATGGGAGTACACTGTCGCTGGTCGCGTCCATCGCCCCCTCTCCGGGTACTCCGGGGGAGGGGATATCGGGGAGCCGTCGTGTATGACGATTACATATCTTCTAACTGCCTTAATCGGCGATTGCCCGATTTCGCGTGAGACGCTACCATCCGCAGCCACGCGATGCCACTGAAGATATGACGCTCGCGGGACGATCTAATCCATAGGCGTTGGGCCTGCGTGCGGGACGTTCGTTTTTTGTATTAACGGATCACATATATGCAGTCCCCGGCGCAGTTGCAGGAGCTTATCGGACCGGCGGAGGCGCCAGCTGACCCCACATACGCCTCCGCGCCACAGCAGGACGATCGCCCAATTGTCCTGTGTGACGTTCTTCCCGATGACTTCATTCCAAAACTCCGCTGTCCGGTCACGGATGGATCGGTGCGGTGGATGAGCGGGCGGGAGCTTGCCGTGCTCAACGCCGCAGGCGCACGGGGAGACGTGGCCCACCTCGATGGGACGCCGATCGACGGGGCGATCACCGCTGCCCTGTTGAATGCCGAAGGCTCGCTGGCGTATCGCATTTCCGAGGGCATTTTGATGATGCTCCCGATCACGGCGATTGCGACCAGCCATCAGTCCGCCGCCCGGCATGGCAGCGCCCATCGCCGCGAGAAGGCCGATATCAAGAGTTTCTACGACCGCATCGGCTGGACGAAATCAGAGAGCGGCGATTTCGAGGATGCCATTGCGTTTGAAGACCTGCGGCCCGCCAGCGCCACCTATATTCGCAAGGCGCACCAGCGGCTCAAGCGCTATCTGATCGCCAACGGCGATTACCTGCTCGACGTTGCTTCGGGGCCGGTGCAATATCCAGAATACCTGGCCTATTCGCGGGGCTATCAACGGCGGGTTTGCATGGATATTTCCATCGCCGCCCTTCGCGAAGCGCGGCGGAAACTGGGCGGGAAGGGCATATTCATCCTCGGCGACATCACGCATCTACCGCTGCAAAGCGACGCGATGGACGCGGTGATTTCGCTGCACACGATCTACCATGTTCCCAGGGACGAGCAGCGCAGCGCGTTTGAGGAATTGTATCGCGTGCTCAAGCCGGGCCGGCGCGGCGCGATCATTTATACGTTCACCGATTCGCTGCTGATGCGGTGGGGATTCAAGCCGGGCCGATGGTACAATGCGCTGCGGCATAGTCTGCCGGCGCGGGGGATCAAGCGGCTGATGGGAAAACGTCCGGCGCCCGGCGCGCCGGCCGCGCATGAAGCGGTCGCGCAACGTTCGCAGGGCGTGGGTTTTTATTTTCATGCCCACCCGCTGGCGTGGTTCACATCGCAAACGTGGAGCTTTCCGCTGGATTTGGTGGTCTGGCGGAGCATGGACGTTCAGTTCATGCGAAAGTACATCCACCTCGGGCGCGGGGGCAAATTACTGCTGGGTCTGATCTACCGCTTCGAGGAGATGTTTCCTCGATTCACCGGGCGGCATGGGGCGTATCCGCTATTCATCGTGCGTAAGGATGCGTGAAGCGTTCTTGACCGATTCATTACCTCGACTCCCCCTGGCATAAGATAGTGTCGAAAAATGAAGAGAAGCGGCGGGGACGCGGCTTCTAATGGAAGCGACGTCCTCGTCGCTTTCGGTGGCGCTGCGCGTATGGAGACGGCACGCGGCGAGGACGCCGCGTCTACGTGGGAGCGAAGTCTTTTGTAGTGGGGGAAGACGAACGGATTGGCCGGCCCAACAGAAACCTTGCGACGGCGCGGCCTCTCCCATCAAACCGTGAATCTCGGATCACTGCCCGGCTGCACGCGGCCGGGAATGCGCACCGCGCCGAATGCGCCGGCGATGAAGCGCGTGGAGGCATCAACGCCGCCGCGAATCGTGATTGCGCGGATTTCGCTGGCAATCCCGCCCAATACCGTACCGGCGGAGTTGTCGAACAGCCCATCGGCTGGCGCGAATCCCGCGGCGATGAATGAGTTCGTGGCAGGGCCCGTCAACTTAATCAGCCCGATTGTTCCTGGCGCGTAGGCATCATCGCCGCCGCCGATTTGCCCGTCTGTGCCCAGCGAAGCGCCGGCGAGCAATTTTGCGCCGGTGAGGGTGGAGGCTGAGAATGTGCCGATAGAGTTTCCCGCGGCCACAATGCCGCCCATGACGTTTCCAAGCGAGACGGCGGCGACCGATCCCGCGATGGAAATCGTGCCGGTGAGATCGGCGGTGGGAGCGATGATGCTGCGCAGGGAGCCGGAGATCGCGATGTTGCCCAGGGGAATGCGGGCGTGGCCCCGAGCCGTCAGGAGCAGCGAGGAGCGGGCGTCGGTGTTGCGCAAGACCAGGTCAATCGATGCGCCGTCCCGGAAGACATAGCCGCTGCCATGTGTCAGCGTGATCGTGACGCGCGCGCCGTTGGGAGCGGCGAAGGTGAACTTGCCGCCCAGATCGCCGAACTCGCCGAGCAGCGTGCGCGCCGGAAGAGCTACGCCGGTTACGAGTATCTGCGAGGTATAGATATCCAGGCCGCTATGGATTTTTTCGGGATTGTCGCCCGTTGAGTTGGAGTTGTCGGCCCAAACTGGCCGGAGGTTGCCGTTGTTAAACGCCAGGCCGGTATAGTCGCCGAAATCGTTGGCGTCGTTGGTGATGTTGGTATCGGAGAAGGCGGTTGTTACCGGGAAATTAGGCGAGAATGCCACGCCCTGCGCGGTCGGCGTGCCGACAGCGCCCCAGAACTGCGGCTCATCGTTGGGCCGCGCATCGGTGCCGCCGCCGGTCGATGGATCGCCCGTGTCATTGCGGGCATCGTACCACGTCAGCCCCACCGCGCCGCTCGCCGGGTCCACCGCGAGGCGCGGGAAAAACTTGCTGTTGGCAGTGGAATCGTCGTTAACGCGAACCGCCGCACTCCATGTGCGGCCATCGTTGTCGCTGTGGCGAAGGAGGATGAACGTGTCGGCGCTTCCGGGGGCGGCGGCATCGGTGTAAACCATGTACACGCGACCGGCAAGCGGGCCGCCACTGTTGTCAAACGCCAGGCCCACCTCCGCGTCTATCGTCCGATGCACCTGCGCGGGGATCGCGTAGAAATCACTGACATTCGTGGTGGCGACGGCAATGGCCGGTCCAAAGGTCTTGTTGCCAAGCCCGTCGGGATCGACGCGCACGAAAATGGTGGAAGGACCCGAGTTGGTGGGGGACTGAAAAGCGACCATCAATTGCCCGGCGGACCCGATGGCGATATCGCCGACGTTGGTGCCCGGCGGCCCGGTGATCGCCTCGGGTTTTTTGATTGGGCCCACCCTCCCCAGGCCGGTTACGGCCGCGCCATATGCGACGGCGCCCGCCTTGGTGTCCACTTTGGCCGCCGCGCCGCCCAGTGCGATCGCGCGGGGGGGCTGGCCCTGCAGACTTTGCTGAAATGCAACCCAGACTTCGCCGTGGCCGGCGGCCACCGTGGGCTGGTCGGCGGCCACTCCCAGCGACGCGACATGCGCGAAGCTTTGGCCCCCGTCGGTACTCACCAGCAACTCGGCCTGGTTGCTGTTTTCCCCGAGATAGACGAAGAAGAGGTTGCCGAATTCATCGAACGCCGCGCTCGGATCGCAACACGCCAGCGGCAGGCCGTCGGCGCCGTTGGCCATGATGCGCGATTGCCAGGTCTTGCCCCCATCCGGGCTGTAGGTGGCGAAAAGCCCCATGCCGTTGTTGTTGGAGACGACGAACATCTCCGATGGATTGGCCGGATTGACCGCGATCGTGCCCTCGGCCTGAGCGCCGGGCATCCTGCTGAGATTGATCGGCACGGACGGGCCGACGCTGGCGCTGAGAAGCACCCGCCCCTCCAACGTCTCAACCGATGCACCGCCCGGCGAGACAGACTTCCGTGTCAAAGTGAAATTGGACATAGCCTCGGGCAAATCCGATTGTAAACCTACCCCAATCACCGCGCTTCTTCGCACCCGAAGCAGAA
Source organism: Tepidisphaeraceae bacterium (assembly GCA_035648595.1). Taxonomy (GTDB): domain Bacteria; phylum Planctomycetota; class Phycisphaerae; order Tepidisphaerales; family Tepidisphaeraceae; genus RYN-428. The sequence goes on along the minus strand of DASRLH010000246.1, from coordinate 7,472 downwards.
TCTCACCACGGAGACACCGAATCACGGAGGCGCGCTCTGTTAATCCGCGCACCTCGCTGATTCCTTATCGATAAATGGGCTTGAAACCTTTCTTCGGAATGTGGCGCATTGCGTCGAACGCGCCTCGGTGCTTCAGTGTCTCCGTGGTTGTCTTCCTCTTGGTTTGCCGGTGCGGCGTTTCTAAAGCACCTTAAACCGCGGATCGGTGGCCGGATCGATTCTCGCCGGGGGGAACCGGACAATCCCGAACGCCGAACTCTCAAATCGGCTCGTGGAGTCGGCTCCGCTCTTGGCGAAAATGGTCTTGATAAGACCAATGCCCGCGGAGGTGTCATTGCCATTGCCGTAGATTCCATCAATCGGATTCACGCCCGCGCCGACAAATGACGCCGTGATTGCCCCAGCCACTCTGAGGGAATTGATCGTACCCGCGGCGTAGGTGTTAGTCCCGCCGAGGTAAATCGTGCCGTCCTCCAGCGCGCTGGCGCCTGAATTGACGCCGGCCAATACGGTCGCATGTGAGAGGTTGGCTGCGACCAGGGTTCCAATTTGTGACGCGGCTTCAACAGTGCCAGTAAGGCTGGCGACTTTTGCGTTGCGAAGGATGCTTCCGCTGTAGACGCTGCCGCTGACATTTCCGGCGATCAAATTGGCGAGGCTGCCGACAACGATAATGCGGCCGGTAACAGCGCCCACCTTCATCCTGGACACCGACCCGCCCACGGCCAGGGTGCCGGCAACATTGCCCGCGACCAGCGAACCAAGACCGCCGGTGACGGTCACCGAATTGATATTTCCAAGCACCGCCGAGCCAATAGAGCCGGTGGCCGAGAGCGTGCCGGAAAGATCGGCAGCCGGGGCTTTGATGCCCTTCAGCGAGCCGGTCACGATAATGTCGCTGAGACTCACCCGCCCTCCACCCTTGACGGTAATCGTCAAAGCCGCGCCATTGCCCTGGGACGTGATGTCCAGCTCAATCGCGGTTCCGCTCTGCCAGGCGGTGCCCGTTCCACTGGTGAGGGTGAAGAAGGCAAACCGGCCATTGCCCAGGCTCACCTTGAGGATGGTCCGTTTCCCATTCACCATTCCGAAAACGCCCAGTGAGGTGCGCTGAATCCCAGGCGCGCTGGTGGTTCCCGGCACGATGAGCCGGCGAAGCGTGCTGGAGACCGTCTGCGTACTCACGGCCCCGTTTCCGACCAGCAGTTTTCCGCCCGTGGTAGCGGTGCCGAAGGCGCGCAAAACGAGATCGCCGATATGCAGTTCCCGTGAGGTGGGAGCGACACTGGCGGCGAAGGCGTATTTGCCGGAGTTCCCGAAGCTCGTTATTGGCGTGCCCGAAGAATCGAACGCTGCCACGCCCGTCATCGGCTGGCCATTCTGGAGGGATGTTCCAATCAGAAGAATCGCGCCGGAGCTTTGCAGAACAACGGAGTCGGCGTCATCGTCGCCGCCAAAATTCGCTGTTACAAGGCCCGCGTTGCCGAAGGTTGCATCAAGGGATCCGTTGGTGGCCAGCCGCGCCAGACCCATGTGCCCGCCGGTGGTTTTATTGGCGACCAGAATCTTGCCATCGCCTTGCAGGGCGAGGGCCTCGGTATAATCGGGCCCGCTCACGTCCTGGCGGGCGGCCAGGCCCGGCACGACGACCAGCCCGTCGGTGCCGAAGGTGGCGTCCAGATCGCCGGTGGCCGTCAGCCGAACCACGTCCACCGCCGCCGCGCTCGAGCCCACGGCAACAACCTTTCCGTCGGCCATCACACTCACCGCTCCAAGCACCTGCGTGGCTGCGCCCGTATCAAACAACTGACGGCCGCCCGCGCCAAAAGATGCATCGATATTGCCGTTTGCGTCATAGCGGGCAAAAGCGAAGTGGTTGTTGGAGGTGCCGACCGCCAGGATCTGCCCGCTGGGCGCCAGCGCAACGCCGTAGGCGATATCGCTGGGCGTGCCAAAGTCGGTGACGGTGAGGCCTCGGCTTCCGAACGTCGGGTCGAGGTTTCCGCTGAAGTCGAATCGAGCCAGGGCGAAGTCGCCCCCGTCGGTGCCGGCAACCACGAAATGATTGGCGCCCTGTATCGTGATCGCGTACCAGTCGTTATTCCCCGCGGGCGTGACAACCTGCCCGCCGGCGCCAAAGCTGGTATCCAGCGAGCCGTCCGCGTTCAATCGCTCGACAACGCCCTGTGATTGAGTCGTGCCGGCGGCCTGGTGGCCGGCAACGAGGATCTTACCATCGGGCTGCGTCGCGACGGCTTCAGCCACGAACGTTGTCGCAACCGGGTTGCCGCCGGCGAAGGTGGCGTCGGTCGGGTTGGGGTTGGGGATATTCACCACGAACTGTCCAAACGTGATGGCCGCCGAATTGCCGCTCGTGTCGCGCACCTGGTTGGCGTTGAGCGCGACGGTGTACGTTCCGTTGGCGCTGGCGTCCCACGCGCCATTGGGCGGGGCGACCGTATAGCTCGCGGTGATGCTGGCGCCCGAGCCCGACACCTGCACGCCCGTGACGGTTAGCGGGCCGCCGGGCCCGCTCACGGAGAGGTCCGTCATGTCAATGCTGGAAACCGCGACGGCGACGTTGTCGCTGTAAACCACGTTGACGGACTGGGGAACACTGCCAACGGCGGTTATCGCGGGCGCGGAAATCACCGCGACCGGCGGCTGCGTATCGGCGACGGACGCGCTGACATTGAAAGTGCCGCTCGCGGGTCCCACCGGATTGTTCGAGGTGTCCGTCACCTGCCCGGCGACAACGGAAATCGTATACGTGCCGTTGTCGCTGGCGCTCCATGCCCCATCGGGAGGCGCGACGGTGTAGACGGCGGTTACCGTCTGCCCGCCGTTGCTGGGCGAGAACGTTTCGCCGGTGACGGCCAGAGCGGCCCCCGCCGGACTGGCCACCGTGATATTGTTGATGCCCAGGCTCGCCGTATTGATGGCCACGTTGTCGGTATAAACAACGGTGACGCTCTCGCTGGTTCCGCCAGGACCCATCACGCTTGGAGCGGCGATGGACGCGACGACCGGGGGCGTGGTGTCGGGAATCGCGACGGCGACATTGAAATTCGCGGTCGTCAGAGCGGATGGATTGCCCGCCGTATCCAGAATCTGATTGCCGTTCGCGGTAATCAGGTATTGCCCATTGTCGCTGGCGTCCCAGGCGCCGTTGGGCGCCTGCGCGGTGTAGGTCGCAACCACCTGTGCCGCATTTCCGGTGGGCACAATGGTCACGCCGGTGATGTTCAGCGGGCCAGCCGGGCCGGTCACCGAAACGTTCTCCACGAGAATCGTGGACGCATCGACCGCGACATTATCCGTATAGGTGACATTAAAGCTGACATTCCCCCCGCCGGCCGTCGTGATGTCCGGTGGCGGGGAAATGGTCGCAACGGGCGGAACGGTATCTCCGACATTCACCCGGAACGCCCCAAACGCCGCCGCCACTCCCGCGCCGCTCAGATCCTTCACCGAGCCGGCCGCGACGGAGATGGTGTACGCGCCGTTGTTCCCCGCGCTCCAGCTCCCATTTGGCGCATCGACGGTGTAGCTGGCGATCACACTGTTGTTGGGGCCCGGCTGGGTAGTGACGTTGCTGACATTCAGCGCGCCGCCGCTATTGGCCGTTACCGCGATGTTGGAGGCGGCGATGGTGGTTAAATCTATGCCGGCGCCGCTGCTGTAGTTGACCGTCACGATCTCATTGGCCCCAGGGCTTGCCACATCCGGTGCGCTCACCACGGCGGCGGGCGCCGCGCTGGCCGCGTCGGAAATCACCAACTGCGGAATGCTCCCCTGCCCCTGCGTCGAAGGATCCGAAGCCGACTCGCGCGAAAGGAACTCCGTGGCGCCATAATACGTCGGCTGGGTGTTCTTCAGCGCGAGAGTTACGATCGTGTTGCCGGCGGTAATCTGTTGTTGAAGATAGCTCGTGACGTCGAAACTGTAGGTTTGGAAACTGTCCCGGCTGACGGTTGCCGTTGCGATCGCGCTGCCCGCCAGCGCGGGCGCGTTGTTCCAGGTGATTTCGCCGGCGGGGGAGTTGTCGGTGTCAAAGCCGTCGCCCGCCCGATTCACGATGGTGCCGTCCCCTTCAACCCACGAAGAATCGGCCACCGGAAAGATCCCCACGTCGGTAGCTGGCGTCTGCGGGCTTTCCAGCGCGCCGCTCAGTTGCAGGGTGGCGTTGTTGAGGGAGGTTATGCCGGTCAGATCAAATTTAAGGTAAGCCGTCCGATCGTCGCCGGACGTGGCCGTCTTCACGAACAACAGCGGGGATGCGCCGAAGTTGGTCAGCGTGTAATTATGATCCCTCACAAACGCATCCGCGGTCGGCGTGAGCGTGGCCGACAGCAGAGTCCGGCTTTCCAGCGATTCAATCGAAGCGCGCGCCGCCCGGCGCAAAGCCGCCCGCGCCGCCGGCGCGCTCCCCGACTTGCGGTTGCGGCTCGTCGCCGACAGTCCACTGGACTGGAAAGGCTGATTTCTCACAAAAACTCCTAAAGCTAAACCAGGCCGCGAGTTTCTCGCCCGTGCTATTCGCAGCCCAACCGGAGCGCGAACCACAAGTATAGAAAGCGCTTCCCACGGGGTCTAGGCGTAAAAGGAGCGTGCGGTAAAATGAGGCGTGTGCGAATCCCCGGGAAGTAACCGTTCATATCCACAGGATTTGGTGGGGCAGACCCGGTAAAATGCACCGGGAGGTCCCAGGCCGATCTCAACGAACCCACCCCAAAAAAATCTCTTGAATTGTTTTGGAATTATGGGAATTATGCTTGCAATGACCAGCGACCGCTGTATGATCTGTAACGCTTTTCTTGAACGGTGAAGGGATTCTCTTCCCTTGGGCCTTTCTCATGCGGTCGCACAGCGCGGCTGCCGGAAGGCGAAATGCCTGTTTCGCGGCATGCACAATTGAGCGAACGAACCGTCGGCGCGGCCAGCGGCCAGCGGCCAGCGGCCAGCGGCCAGCGGCCAGCGGTTGCGCCGTGCGCGCCCCGCTCTCGCCATCGCGCTTCTGCTTTGTCTGATGACCGGCGCATGGATCGTCCACGCTCGGCACAACGCGTCCGGGCCGCAGGTGACTGAAGTGGCCGGGCTTTACGCCGACGCCCGGCTGGTCAACTTCGAGTCCGCCGAGCCGGGAACCAGGGTCGCCGGGGCGTTTCATCTGGTGAACCGGGGCGCGTCCAACATCGACATTTTGGGCGTCACAACCAGTTGCGGCTGCGTTGTCGCCCATGTCCCGCCGCAAACGCTATCCCCCGCCGCCGGCCTCTCCATCCCCTTCACGATCGCCCTGCCCGGCGACGCGATCGATCCGCAGGTCTCGCGGCAGGTGATCGTCCGCGTGAAGTCGGCGGGGCGCGAGCAAACGGTGTCGCTGCGCGTCGCCGCAACGCTCAAGACCACCACGCCGCTTGTCGCCATCCCCGGCCGGGCCGATTTTGGCATCGTCTCAGCCGGCGCGCCCGCATCCAAACGTACCCCCGCGCCGCCCTCGCTCTTCTGCCCGCGCAGGTCGCGCTGCGGCCCGATCTGCAAGCCAATATCACCCGCGCACTCAATAGCGGCGAATCGGCAATTGGCTACCAGGATCTCAAGCTCACCATGGACGTACCGGCGCTTCCGCCAGGCACGCTGATCTCCAGTACCCTGAAAATTGAATTCACCGGCAAGACGCCGATGCGGTTGACCCTGCCCGTTCGGGCGAAAATCGGAGCCGGTCGTCCGGCTGCCGAAGGATCCGCCGCCAAGGGATCGGCTTTGGCCGATCCCAAGGCGTCTGCCATTGTTGCGAAGGAGAATCGATGAAGTTCAAGCACTTGTTTGTTCCCGCTGCGGCGCTGGCAATCGCACTCACAGTCTACACGCAGCTACCGACGGCTCGTGCCGATGAAGAGGAGCCCAGTTACACCTGTACTGTGCCGAATGCCTGTCCGCCCGTACAGGGCTGCATCGACTCACACTACAAAGGGTCGAAGCCCGGAACCGAACGATTCACCAGCCAGACGAACGGGATCGGTGTGTACCTCACGTGTCAATCCACAACTTACCCAGGGGACGCGGGGAAGTCATGCACCCTGTTGGCACTTGGGGTGAACGACCAAGATTGCGGAACGAGGTACTATTACGACGTCCCAACCGACGCTGTCGAACCCTTTTGCCAGAAATTGTACATCGAAGACGTGACTAACTACCCTGAACCGGGGGTGGACGCCACCGGGCACAACTGTGGGGAAGATTGAAGCAGGGTTCGAAGATTGGCGAGCCAGTACTATGGAGGTCGGTAGTGTTTATCCGCAAGCAAAACATTGAAATCAGTCTGTGTGCGTTTTTGTTTTTCCTGTCATTCAGTGGGGTGTTTGTCTTTGCTGATAAAACACACGACAGCGACTCGGCGATTGAGCGGCTGCGCCACCTCCAGAACGTGTCGGTTCGGCTCCACAGCGCGCTTACTTATCTGGCGTCTAAGAAATATCCAAGCGATATACCGCATGCATTAAATGGGACATATGGGTATGATGCGTTGTTTCGCTTTTTGGACGGCAGAGCGTATTACGACTGGCGCACCGATTCGAACACCCTACGGAGGGCGGTGAAGGAACACACCGCCCTCACCTTTAGGAACGTGAATGTACTGACCCATGAGCGCGCGGAGACCTTAACCGAGAATTCCAATGCTCGCGAAGGGATTGGTATCATACGGACAACGCGACCGCCGCCAGAGGATACCCTTGTGGACATAGCATTAGGACTTCGTTATTTGGACGAAAACGCGTGGATCAAGCCTGATACACTTAGGCAGTGTGAGTGGACACATGATCCCGACGGAAACATAACCGCCACGTGCTTCATTGCTCCGCAGAAGGAGTACCCGAACTACCGAGAAATCCACCGATCGCGTTTTGACCCTCGACGCGGCTACGCCCTGATTCATTATAGCGTGGCCGATGGGGATTATGTTGTGTTCGATGTCGAGTATAGGGACTTAAGATCCGTTGACGGAATCTACTTACCGTACACGTTGACCGCCAGTCATCTTTCATTGGAAGACGGCAAGATGAGGGTGTGGGCACGCCAAGACGTCACCATCGAACGCTACTTAGTCAACGATCCCGCCAATACCCCTGATAGTTTTTTCATGCGTTGGAAAAGCGACGCTTTTGTCAAGGATATGCGAACCGGCGCCCTTATTAAGCAGCCGACCACGGGTCCGATCACCGACGCCCAAATTATCGCGGGTCGGCGGCGCCGCCAGGCGACACTCGATGCTCTGGCGTTGCCGCGGGATAAAACCAAGCCGGTACTGCGGTGGCTTGGGGGAGTGGGGTCTCTGGCGCTGGTCATCTGCATCATGGTGTATATCACTGGTCGGCGTCGCGTCCGCGCGGGAGTTGGCGGATAGTTGCCTCTTGAGGGGCGATCGCTTTCGGGGCGCGAGTTCGTGCTCCTCTCCGGGTGGTCCGGGG
>DASRLH010000245.1:0-6431 GCA_035648595.1 Tepidisphaeraceae bacterium | reverse complement strand
CGACTCCTCCGGCACCGGCGGCGACTTCGGCTCCTCCAACGATTCCGGCGGCGGCGGCGGTGGTGACTTCGGCTCCTCCGGCGGCGACTTCGGCGGCGGCGGTGACAGCGGTGGTGGCGGCGACTCGGGCGGCGGCGGCGGAGACTTCTAATCCCCTGGCGTGGTCACTTCAGTGACCATGACACCGCTGACGCGGAAAATCCGAAATCCGAAGCACGAAATCCGAAACAAATCCAAACAAGAAAACCAGAAAATTCAAAACGCGTAGACAGATGGCACCCATCGTGAAACCCGCAGCGATGGCAATATGCAAACATATGAATTTCCCCAAGTGCGCTTCACCGAGTTTTCTTTTTTCCCATTTCCGCCTTTGAATTTGTTCCGGATTTCGTGCTTCGGATTTCGGATTTTCCCCCACATTCGCCTCACCACCATCCCCTTCCCGCCCGTCATATCGGAGAATCCATGTCCCATCTCCTCGGCATCGACATCGGCACCAGCGGCACCAAAACCCTCATCTGCGACGAGGACGGCACGGTGCCCGCCACCGCCCTTGCCGAGCACGCCATCTCATCCCCCCAGCCCGGTTGGTCCGAGCAAAACCCCGAGGATTGGTGGCAGGCCACGATCAGCGCAACCAGGGCCGTGCTAAGGAAAGCGAAGCTCAAAGCCGCCGACATTTCCGCCATCGGCCTATCCGGCCAGATGCACGGCAGCGTCTTCCTGGCCAACACTTCCAAGCCCCTCCGCCCCGCCTTGCTGTGGAACGATCAGCGTACCGCCGTGCAATGCCGGCAGATCGAGGAAAAAGCAGGTGGCCGCGAAGCGCTGATCGGCCTGGTGGCCAATCCCGCCCTCACCGGATTCACCGCGCCCAAGATTTTGTGGGTCCGGCAAAACGAGCCGAAAGTCTACGCGAAAACCAAGCACATCCTGCTGCCCAAGGATTACATCCGTTTTCGCATGACCGGCGGATACGCCACGGAAGTCAGCGACGCCAGCGGCACACTGCTGCTCGACGTGGAGCATCGCAGGTGGTCCGACACGCTTCTGGGGTTGTTGCAGATCGACAAGGCGCTGCTCCCGCGTCTGCACGAATCTCCGGAGGTGACGGGCGTTTTAACAAGGGAAGCGGCGGATGCGCTGGGGCTCAAGGAAGGCGTGCCGGTGGTCGGCGGCGCGGGCGATCAGGCCGCGGGGGCGGTGGGAAATGGCATCGTCATGGCCGGCGTGGTGAGCGCGACGCTGGGAACCAGCGGCGTGGTCTTCGCGCACAGCGACCGGCCCACGCGCGATCCGCTGGGCCGCGTTCACACCATGTGCCATGCCGTGCCGGGGAAATGGTGCGTCTTTGGCTGCATGCTCTCCGCGGGCGGCAGCTTCCAATGGCTCCGCAACCAGCTTGGCGCGCCGGAAACCTCGGCGGCAAAAAAACTGAAAGTCGATCCGTACGAATTGCTGGTCGCCCAGGCGGCCAAGGCGCCGCCGGGCAGCGAGGGATTGTTCTTCCTTCCCTACCTCACCGGCGAGCGCTGCCCGCATCCCGATCCATCGGCGCGCGGCGGATGGATCGGCCTCACCAGCCGATCCACGCGCGACATGCTCATCCGCTCGGTCCTGGAAGGCGTCACCTTCGGCATGCGCGACGCCCTGGAAATCATCCGCGGGATGAACATCCCCATCGCCCAAATCCGCGCCAGCGGCGGCGGGGCGCGCAGCGCGTTCTGGCGCCAGCTTCAGGCCGACATCTACAAGCTCCCCCTCGTCCTCACCAACGCCGGCGAAGGCCCCGCCTACGGCGTCGCCCTCCTCGCGGGCGTCGGCACCGGCGTCTGGAGCAGCGTCGAGCAGGCCGCCGGTGCCTGCATCAAACAAACCGCGAAGATCGCGCCCAACAAAAAAATGTCGGCCTTCTACGACCGCTATTTTGCGACGTATGACAAGCTATATGCCGACTTAAAGACGCGATTCCAGGAAATAGCGGAACTGGCGTGAAGCAGCTTCCGTTTCCTGGCCGCCTTGATTAGGATAACCGACCTTTTGCAGGACGAATAAGATTATGTCAGAAGAGCACCAGGGCGACCCTTACAAGCAAAAATTCCGGCCTCAAAGCGATCCCGACATCGACAGCCAGGTCGATGCGGCGTTGGCGGGGCTGCCGATGGATCAGTTGCTGGCCGACAAGCCGCGCGAAACTTCCCCGGACGCCCTGGCCCAAAATCTGGGCGGGCCGGACGTGCGGCGGGGGAAAGTCGTATCCGTCGGCCGCGACGAAGTCTTCATCGATCTGGGCGGCAAAAGCCCGGGCGTCTGCCCGCTTATCCAGTTCACCGAGGTGAAAGTCGGCGACGAATTTGATTTCGTCGTCGATGAATACGACAAACGCGAAGGCATCCTTCTGCTCAACCGCAAAGGCGTGATCACCTCCAAAATCTCCTGGGACAACCTGGAGGTCGGGCAGATTGTGGAGGGCCTGGTTACCGGCATGAACAAGGGCGGCCTGGAAATGGACATTAAGGGCATGCGCGCCTTCATGCCCTCCGGGCAGGTTGATCTGTATTTCCAGAAAGACATCTCCATCCATCTGAGCCAGAAGATGGTCGTCGAGGTGACGCAGTTTGATCGGCTGGCACAAAACCTGGTGGTCAGCCGGCGAAATATCCTGGAACGCGAGAAGGAAGAAAAACGCCAGAAGCTGATGGCGGAACTGGCCGAGGGGCAGCTTCGGCGGGGCGTTGTGCGCAACGTCACCGATTTTGGCGCGTTCGTCGATCTGGGCGGCGTCGATGGGCTGCTGCACATCAGCGAAATGAGCCATCGGCGCGGCCATCATCCCAGTGAGTTCGTAAAGACCGGCGATCTGGTGGACGTGAAAATCCTCAAGATCGACCCCAACACCGGCAAGCTTTCGCTAAGCCTCAAGCAGGCGATGGCCGACCCCTGGGCCGGCATCGAAACGCGCTATCCGACCGGCACGCCGGTCACGGGCCGCGTGACCCGCGTCGAGCCCTTCGGCGCGTTTATCGAAGTCGAAGAAGGGATCGAGGGACTACTGCCCGTCAGCGAGATGAGCTGGCAGCGCATCCGCCATCCGGTGGACGTGGTGAAGATGGGCGATACCATCAAGCTGGTCATCATTCACGTTGAGCCAGAGGCGCGGAAGATGACCTTCAGCCTCAAGCAGGCCGGCCCCGACCCCTGGGCGACCGTCACCGACCGCTTCCCGATCCACAGCGTGCAGACCGGGCATGTCACGCGCGTGGTGGACTTCGGCGCGTTCGTCGAGCTTGAGCCGGGCCTGGAAGGATTGGTGCACATCTCCGAACTGGCGTCCAACCGCGTGCGCGCCGCCGGCGACGTGGTGAAGCCGGGCCAGGAAGTAAAGGTGCGCGTGATGGAGGTGGACAAGGAGGCGCGGCGTGTGTCACTGTCGATCCGCCGATCCATAGAAGCCCCCCCGCCTCCGCCGCCCGTCCCCGTTTCCCCCGCCGTCGCCACGGCCGCGGAGGCCAAGAAAAAGAAACGCGCGGAATTGCGCGGGGGATTGGATTGGAACTGGTGAGCCGATTCGCCAGACCTTGGGCCGCCAGTTCCTGAATCCGCCTATATTGTAAATGGGCCGTGGTATAATAGAGATTGGCACGGGAGTGAAAATGGAAGCGATGGTATCCGAAAAATCTCTTCAGCTCGTCCAGCGCATCGAGACGGTGGCGTTCCGCCGCATGCTCGACCTGGCTGTTCGCAGGGCGATGGAGCAAGGCCGCGACGTTGTGACGGAGGATGATGTCCGCGCGTGCGTTAGCGCCGCTTTGGATGAAGCCGTGCAGGAAGCCGATGCCACCGCCCCTCCCAAGTCTAAAGTCGATTCGACCGAAACCATCGTGCTTCCAGGTTAGCAATGCCCCCCAGGTCCTAGGTCCGCGTTCGCTAAAGCGAACCCTACGCATTCATAACGGGATACGGGACCGTGGCGAATTTGCGAATCACATTCTGGGGCATCCAAGGCAGTTGCCCAGTCTTTCCCACGCCCGGTGAAGTGGACGATTACACCCGGCGCATGGCGCGGCACAGCGTCGAGCGAACCTTGCACGACATCGCCGATCGGCTCGAGCGCGGCGAGTGTACGCCGGACGATCTTCGCAAACTCGCCGGCCCCGATGCCGTCGGCGAGTATCAGAAAACCCTCGGCCTGCCGGCGCTTCCGATCTACGGCGGCGACACCACGTGCATTGAGGTGCGGACCGGCGACGGCCACACGCTGCTCTTCGACCTGGGCACCGGCTTGCTCGGCTTCTCGGCGCACGCACTCTCCACCTGGCCAGCCGTGGGCGACCGCACGATCCACGTTTTTGCCAGCCACGAGCATCTGGATCATCGCAGCGGGCTGCCCTTCGCCGCGATTTGCTTTGAGCGCAGGGCGCCGTTCACGCTCCACATCCATGGCACACGGGAATATCTAAGCGTGTTGGATGAGCGCTACGGGCTTTTCTCGCGCACGGTTGCGCCGGGAATGCACGTCGATGATCCGCTCGATTATTCGATGTTTGCCGCCAATTTCCCCGGCGCCGAGTTGCATAACCCGCGGGATGTGTCCGCCGCGCGCCCGCCGGGCGAGCCATCGCCCTGGGCCATGCACGACATCAACCAGCCGATCCACGTCGGCAATACCCACATCAGCGCCTTCGAGGTCTATCACGGCCTCACACGTTGTCTGGCGTACCAGGTGCGGCACGGCAACGCCACGTTCGTCTTCTGCACCGACCATGAACTCCGCCACGGCCCAGGCGCCGCCGACCCGCGCCAACTCCGCAGCCTGGAAGCCGAGCGCCGGCTGATCGAGCGATGCCAGAATGCGGACGTCGCCTACTTCGATGGCCAGTACCTCCTGGCCGAGTATTTGGGGCAGAAGCCCATCGGCGCCGCGCCGCCGACGCCGCGGATGGATTGGGGCCACGGGTGCGTCGAGGACATTGTGGAGCGCGTGGAGCGGTGTCGAATCGCCCGCGCGTACATCGGCCATCACGACCCCGACCGCCCATGGTCCGCCCGTATGGATCTTGACCGCCTTGTGCAGGACGCGTGCGCCGGGAAGCCATATCAAATACAACTTGCGCAGGCCGGGGCGGTGATTGAGATTTGAGTTATTCCAGGTATGTGTACCCTTCCAACCCATTCTCATAAAACTTGAGCAGTACGCGCGATTCGTCAATGTTGAGCTTTCCCTCGCGCACCGCGCGCTCAACGCGCTTGCGCATTGTGCGCTTCAGATCGTCCGCGGAAAACTGAACGTATTGCAGCACCTCGCGCACGGTGTCGCCCTCCACGACTTCATCAATCGCGGCCCGGCCATTCTCGTCCACGCTGACATGGACCGCATTCGTATCGCCAAGCAGGTTGTGAAGATCGCCCAGAATCTCCTGATAGGCTCCGACCAAAAACACCGCGATCAGATATTCATTCCCGTCAAACTCGTGCAGTTCGAGCACGGATTTCACATCTCGGCGGTCGATGAAGCGATCGATCTTCCCGTCTGAATCGCAGGTGATGTCGGCCAATACCCCCCGGCAGGTGGGCTCTTCGTTGAGCTTGTGAATCGGCATGATCGGGAAAAGCTGATCGATCGCCCAACTGTCCGGGATCGACTGGAAGATCGACATGTTGCAGAAATAGGTGTCCGAAAGCATGGCTTCCAGGCCGCGAAATTCGTCGGGCACGTATTCCAGCTTCTTGATGATCCGAAGCACCTTGGTGCAGATGCCGAAGAACAATTTCTCGGCCAGGCTGCGGTCTTCCAGCGAGCAGTAGCCGAGGTTGAACAGGCTCAAAACTGATTCGCGGGCGAGTTGGGCATCATGGTAATACTCCATGAAGTTGGCTTCGCTGACTTCCTTGTAGGCGTCAAAGAGCGTGACGACCGGCCCGGGCATATTGGCGCGATGCTCGGGCGAGAGGGACGCCGGCACGTCGAAGCGCTCAAAGCCGCTCCAGCCCAGGACGTTGAAGACCAGCACGCTGTGATACGCCACCATCGCCCGGCCCGATTCGCTGATGATGGTGGGATGATCGACGCCTTTCTGGTCGCAGATTTCCTTGACGTGGAAGATAACGTCGTTGGCGTATTCCTGCAGGCCGTAGTTGACGCTGGAGCCGAAGTCGGTTTTGGAGCCGTCGTAATCGACGCCCAGCCCGCCGCCGATATCCACATATTTGAGTCCCGCGCCCAGGCGCTGCAATTCCGTATAGACGCGCACCAATTCGATGATGGCGTTCTTCACGTTGCGGATCTGGTTGATCTGGCTGCCCAGGTGGAAGTGCAGCAAGTTCATGCAATCGCCCATGCCGTGCTGGCGGAGATATTCCAGGGCATCGACGACTTCGTTGATGAATAGGCCAAACTTCGATCGCACCCCGCCCGATGATTCCCACCGCCC
>DASRLH010000244.1:0-17350 GCA_035648595.1 Tepidisphaeraceae bacterium | reverse complement strand
ATCTACGATTGCTTTATGGCCTTGGGCCGACTGGGCGGCCACCAAAACCGCAAGTCCGACGGCCCACCCGGCTGGCTCACCCTCTGGCGCGGATGGAATGACCTTCACCTGATGGTCATGAGCGCGCGGGCGGCTGGACTGAAAAAATGTGACGAAAGGTGAGGCGAGACGCCCGTGATACGTCGCGCCTTTGTGCGCAGAGGTTATTGCCTTGAGTACGGCTGGAATGTTATGCACGCCCTATTCTTGGCGAATCCTCCAGCCGCTCCTACAATGGCTCTTTCATGATCGAACTGGGCGTCAACATCGACCACGTCGCGACGCTTCGCCAGGCGCGGCGGACGTACGAGCCGGACCCGTTGTGGGCCGCGGTCGAGGCCGAACTGGGCGGCGCGGACGGCATCACGGTTCACCTGCGTGAAGACCGCCGGCACATCAACGACCGCGATGTGCAGCTTCTTCGGCAAGCCGTTCAGTGCAAACTCAATCTGGAAATGAGCCTGGCGGAAGGGATTGTCGAGATCGCCATACAGACGCGTCCCGATCAGGCGACGATCGTTCCCGAACGCCGGGAGGAAGTGACCACCGAAGGCGGCATCGATCTGCTGCGCGAGCCGGATCGAATCGCCGCGGTGGTCAAGCGATTAAAATCGGCGGGCATCTTCGTGTCGGCCTTTATCGACCCCGAGGAAAAGCAAATTGAAACGGCCGCCGCCCAGGGATTCGATGCCATCGAATTGCATACCGGCGAATACGCCAACGCCCGCGGCCCACAGATCGCGAAGCAATTAGAGCGACTTGCCCGCGCCGCCGAGAAAACCAGCCGCCTGGGCCTTCGCCTGCATGGCGGCCACGGACTAAACTATCGCAACGTTGCTCCAATCGCGGCATTGCCAAGAATGAAGGAACTCAACATCGGCCACGCCATCATCAGCCGAGCCCTGTTCGTGGGATTAAGGGACGCGGTGCGGGAGATGAAATGGATAGTCGAGGGTGGTGGGTTGTAGGTGGTGGGTTGCGAGTCGTAGGTTGTCAATTGTGAGTGATCAGTCGCTTAATCATGTCGCAATCGCCGACCATGCCGGGACCTGACAAGCGACCGAGCGACCGGCGAACAAACAAAAAACCACGTCTGACCACCCACAACCTACAACACGCCACCCACAACTGATAACTGACAACTGACGAAGAACAAAGGACAAACCATGTTTCAAGGCGCGATGACGGCGATGGTGACGCCTTTCCGTGAAGGGAAGCTGGACGAGGCTCGGCTGCGCGAGCACGTTGAGTTTCAGCTCAAGGGCGGGATCGACGGTCTTGTGCCGGTGGGCACGACCGGCGAATCGCCCACGCTCGATTTTAAGGAACATGCCCGGGTGCTGGAGCTGACGGTGCAGTTTGCCAAGGGGCGCGTGCCGGTGATCGCGGGCACCGGGGCTAACTCAACAAGCGAGGCGATGGAGCTCCACCAGATCGCCAAGCGCGTTGGCGCGACGGCATGCCTGTCGGTCAATCCCTACTACAACAAGCCGTCGCAGGAAGGCTTGTATCGGCACTTCATGACGCTCGGCGAGCGCGTGGATTTGCCAATCGTGCTTTACAATATTCCCGGCCGCACGGGAATCACGATGAGCGCGCAGACCGTCGCGCGTTTGCACGAAAAAGGCCGGGGCCGGATCGTGGCGATTAAGGAAGCGACCGGCTCGCTGGATTTGGCCAGTGAGATCGCGTCGCTGTGCGACATCACGATCCTCAGCGGCGATGATTCGCTGACGGTGCCGTTGATGTCGATCGGCGCCAAGGGCGTGATCAGCGTCGCCTCCAACCTTCTGCCGGCCCAGATCAAGGCGATGACTCAGGCCGCCCTTGAAGGCGATTTCGCGTCCGCCCGCGCCATCCACCACAAGCTCTTCCCGTTCATCCGCTGCCTGTTTCTGGACGGCAACCCCGCCGGGATCAAACATGCCATGAAGCTCGCCGGCCGCGATACCGGCGAACTGCGCCTGCCGCTCTGGGAAGCGAATGACGCGGCGAAAAAGAAGATTGGGGAGCTGTCGGCGAAAGTGGGTGCGGTGGGATAGCCCCCAAGCGGCTTCTCATGAATGGTGCGTGGAAATATGCGGTCGATTCACCTTGTGGCGCGGAATGAAATCGACGCTTGCATACAGCGCATATACCGCCATTAGAAACACTACCCACATCGCAGCCGTTACCCAACGACGGGGCTTTGGCTTTGGAGATTGGCCCGCGTAATCATTTATGGGATTCATTGAATTATCGTGGCACGGGCGGCTCGCCCGTGATTTCCAACTACAAGAACACGGGCGAGCCGCCCGTGCCACTGGTTTTGCAAAGCCGTCTTGTTCGAGGATTCCTGCTCACAAACTTCATTTTCCATGTGATTGGCGCAAAGGAAAGCCTCCGGTACTGAAGATCGAGAAATTGCGGTTTCCTGACGCTTGAAGCACCAGGCACGGGCGGGACGCCCGTGATACGACGGGGCGGCCAGGTTCACTCAACCAAACATGACCTACCTTTGCGCCGCCATCTTCGTCAGCAATGAATCGCAGGCGCGACGTGATGCGATCGTGGCGGCGGAATTGGGGGCGGATCTGGTGGAACTGCGGATTGACTTACTGACGACGCCAGAGGCGGTGCGGTCGCTGGTCGCGGATTTTCCGGTGCCCTGCATTCTTACGTGCAGGCCTGACTGGGAAGGCGGGCAGAGCGAACTTGACGATGACGATCGCCTTGCGCTTCTGGAAGCCGGCTCGTCGGACGCGACCCGATACCTCGACATCGAACTCAAAACGCTCGCGCGCATTCCGGCGGCACAAATTCCGGCATCACGGCAGATCATCGGCAGCTCCCACGATTTTGCCGGCTGGCCCGCGCGGCTTAACAACGTGCTGATGGAACTCAACGCCTCGCCCGCCGTCATTCACAAAATCGTCTGGACCGCCCGCACCGTGCGCGACAACCTGGAGGCGTTTGAGATTCTGCAAAACCGCTCCAAGCCGACGATCGCCCTGTGCATGGGCGAGGCGGGCATCATCAGCCGGATACTGGCTAAAAAATTCGGCGCGTTTCTTACATTCGCGTCATTAAGGTCCGACACCGGGACTGCCTCGGGGCAGATTCCCATTGCGGACATGAAGCGGCTGTATCGCTGGGATTCCATCGGCGCCAGGACGCGCGTGTATGGCGTCGTCGGCTCGCCGGTCGCGCATTCCATGTCGCCTGCCGTTCATAACGCCGCCTTTGATGAAGCCGAGTTTGATGGGCTGTATGTGCCGTTCCTGGTGAACGAGGGATATGAAAGTTTCAAGGCGTTCATGGAGACGTTCATGCCGTTCGAGGGGCTGGATCTTTGCGGGCTGTCCGTCACGATTCCGCACAAGGAGAACGCGCTGCGATACCTCCAGGAAAAGGGCGCGGAAATCGAGCCGCTGGCGGCGACCATCGGCGCGGTGAATACCATCGTGATCGAGCGTTCGGAAAGCGGCGAGGCAAAGCTGCGCGGCTTCAGCAGCGACTACGCCGCCATCCTTGACAGCATCACCACAAAACTCCGAATCACGCGCGAGCAATTGGCCGATTATCGCATCGCGGTGCTCGGCGCCGGCGGCACGGGCCGAACCGCCGTCGCGGCGCTGGCGCATTATGGGGCGACGGTCGTTGTCTACAACCGCACCTTCGAGCGAGCCGACGCGCTGGCCCGCGAATTCAACCGCAAATCAGGGAAGGTGGTCGCCGCCCGGATGGAAAAATTGTGCGATTCGTGCTGCCAGATTTATCTCAACACAACGTCGCTTGGCATGCATCCCAAAATCGATGCCAGCCCATTCGCCGGCAACCCGCCGAAGCTCACCGCCGAAACGCTGGTCTTCGATACCGTTTACAATCCAATGAAGACCAAACTCCTGGAGCAGGCTCGGGCCGCGGGCGCGATGACGATTGGCGGCGTCGAGATGTTCGTCCGCCAGGCCGGTGCGCAGTTCGAGGCTTGGACAGGAAAGCCCGCGCCCGCGGAGATTATGCGCGGGGCGATCGAGACGAGTCTGGCACAATAAGATTCAGAATAACCACGGAGGCAGGAAAGGCCGCGCCCACCAGCCGAGCGAGGGCTGAAAATCCGAAATCCGAAGCACGAAATCCGAAACAAATTCAAAAGTCAAAGGCGGAAATTTCAAAACAAGAACCGTCCTGACACGCCCTTTGAATTTTCCGCTTGTCTTGTTTTTGAATTTGTTTCGGATTTCGAGCTTCGGATTTCGGATTTTCCTCCGCTTCGTGGTTAATTTTCTTCAGCGTTCGTCGTCCGCCGGGACTTTGGCGTGATCGTGATGCTCTTTGGCGAGGTCGGACAGTTGTGCTGGCAGGAGCCGCATCCGGTGCAGTGGGATTCGTGGACGACGATGCGATTCTCGGCCACCTCAATGGCCGCCGAGCCCACCGGGCAGTGATCGACGCACATGGTGCATTGCTCGCCGACCGCGGTGCGCAGACATGTTGTGTCGTGCCACTGGGCCAGGCCGATGTCCACCTGCTCGGCGGTGATTTGCATCAACGCGCTGCTGGGGCAATGGCTGATACATTGCAGCCCCTCGCACATCACGCAGCCGGCGGTGTCGGGATCGATGTAGGGCGCGCCCTTGCCCAGCGCGCCGCTGTTGTCCAGATGAATCGCCTGCACGGGGCAGGCATGAACGCAGTTGCCGCACTTGCTGCAAATATCGAGAAATTCCCGCTCGATCCGCGCGCCCGGCGGACGGATCCAATGATCGGGATCTTCGGGCCCATCACTCACATCATCCCGTGCGCCCGCCGCTGAATAGGAGACCGTATTCGAAGGCCGGCGAATCTCCACGGGCGCCTCGGGCGCGGCATGGCGATGGCCCGGCTCTTCCAGCCGGCCCAGTTGCCGGGCCAATTCCTCCAGGGGCGCCACCGCCTTGCCCAACGGCCTGAGGTTGAACAACTCAGCTAACCCGGCCCGGAAAAAACGCCGGCGATTCATGATCTTGTCATCGGACATAACACGGTTCCGCAATTCTCACCCCGCCATTCATTATAGCGGAAGGACCGCTGGATTTCGCATCGCCGATGCCCGGCATCGTCCGCAATGCGGTATACTCATCGGACGATGCACCTATAGCGGAACGCAATCTCCATCGTGACACGGGCGTCCCGCCCGTGCGTGTCGTATGGAACGCGAGCCAGTTTATTTTTCGTACTCTTTGACCATCCGCACGGGCGAGACGCCCGTGTCACTATAAAAATCTGGATTGCCAGCAATCGGGTGAGACCGCGAATCGCGACATCCGAAAGGGCTCGTGGCTGCGCAGGCGGTGCTTTAGGTCGAGGACGCCGGTGCTGAAGTCGGGCGGAGGGAACGCGGCGGCGGGAGTTTCACATGCACGGCTTTCTCGGCCGTGTAGGGAATATGAGTCAGTTCGTCGGTGAATGTTACCCGGATCGTGATGTCGGGATGCGTGGGCACTTTTTGCCAGGGGCAGGTGAGGGCGTAGGTGTATTCGAGGAGGAACTCGCGCCATTGGTTCTTAGCCTGCAAGGTATCCCAGGTCCAGCGGCCCAGCCGGTTGTCGCCGGTTTTGACGGCCAGATCGAACAATTCGACCACGAATGAACCGGCGGCTTGTATGGACAGGCCGTCTTCATCCATCGGCGAAACATACGCGCAGATCCCCTCATCGCCGGCCTTGGCGGGATCGAGATCGATCCCGCCGGTGAGACGGCCGAACTTGAGGCCGTGCGTAACCCAGAGCTTATTGAGATCCGCGGCCGGCAGCATCGCGATGGTTGGCGAGCGGCGTTCCAGGCCGGCAATCGTCTGTTGATCCGAATCGTGCTGCTGCTTGAGTTGTGCAAGCTGCGCGTTCTGCTTCTGGATTCGCTTGCGCAAGACAATGTTCGCCTGATCGGGATGGCCGCAGCCCGCGCCAAGAAACGAAAGCGTGAGCGCAGAGAGCGCAAAGGCGCAAAGGCGCAAAGGCAGGTTCAATGTTGCAGAACAAAACATCAAATGTATCGATGTCGAAGGGTGGCTTCGATCAAACAGACGGAGGAGAGATCCCGCACCATACTGACCCATCCGGACTCCGCGCCTTTGCATCTCTGTGTCTTTGCGCAATTCTTCTCATCGCGCGGTGGCCGGCTAGATCTCATCTTTCTCCCCGCCCTCGCCGGTTCGGCGGGCGGTGCCCAGGGTTTCGGGGGCGCGGTCGAGAACGCGGTCGGCGCAGCCGTATTCTACGGCTTCCTCGGCGAACAGCCATTTGTTGCGGTCAAAGTCGCGGTGGATGGTCTCGGCGGGCTTGCCGGTGAAGTCGGCCATCAGCTTATACAGGCGATCGCGCAGGCGGATCATGTGCGCGGCCTCGATGCCAAGATCGGTGGCCGGACCTTGCAGCACGCCGCCGATCAACGGCTGGTGGAGCATGACCTGGCTGTTGGGCAGCACCGCGCGCTTCCCCTTGGCGCCGGCGGCCAGCAGGCAGGCGCCCATGCTGGCGGCCATGCCGATGCACGTCGTCGCCACGTCGCACCGCAGGAACTTGATCGTATCGATGATCCCCAATCCCGCCGACACGCTGCCGCCCGGCGAGTTCACGTAAAACTGAATGTCGCTCTTGGGATCATCGTTCGACAGAAACAGGAGCTGCGCGATGATCGTGTTGGAGGATTCATCTGTGACCGGGCCGGTCAGCATGATGATCCGGTCCTTGAGCAGGCGCGAGTAAATGTCATACGCCCGCTCCCCGCGGCCGGACTTCTCGATGACGATGGGGATGAGTTGGTTGGAAATCATGGGGGTTGGTCCGTTGTGGGTTGTGGGTTGTTGGTTGTCAGTTGTTCATTGCGGCTTCGTCGCAACATTCAGCATTTCGAGCGGTTTCAAATTAGCGGATTACCCACCACACACAACTGACAACACACAACTGACTATTTCGGCTTGGTCGCATCCGCCGCCTGCTCGGCGGTGAGGCCGGTGGAATCTTCGCCGATCAATTCATCGCACAGGCCATACGCGACGGCCTGCGGGGCGTCGAAGAAGCGATCGCGCTCGCTGTCCTCGCGGATGCGCTCGGGCGTCTGCCCGGTGCATTTGGCCAGGATGCTGATGAGCGTGTTCTTGGTCTTGAGGATTTCCTCGGCCTGGATTTCGATGTCGGCGGTCTGCCCGTATACCCCGCCGAACGGCTGATGCACCATCACCTTGGCGTTGGGCAGGATAAAGCGTTTGCCTTTCTTGCCGGCGGCAAAGACGATCGCCCCGCCGCTCTCGGCACGGCCGATGCAATAGGTGGCGATGTCGCAGGTCAGGAATCGCATGATGTCATAAATCGCCAGCGTGTCATCCACCACTCCGCCGGGGCTGTTGATGTAGAGGTTGATGTCCTGATCGCGCTTGACGCTCTGGAGGTAGAGCATCTGCATGATGACGCGGGAGGCGGAGATGTGATTGATCTCGCCGACGAGGAAGACCACGCGGTTTTCCAGAAGCATTTCCTCGAGGGTCATCTCGCGGTAGCGGTTGTATCCGCCGCCCCCTCCGCCGGGGCCGGGCATGGCCGTTGGGCTGGCGACCGGGCCGCGGCCGGGAATGTAGTTGGGCTGGGCATTCTTCAAATCGAAATTCACCATCGTTTCCTCGTCGTTCTCCCGCACAGGGTGCCGCATGGTATGCGCGCCTGCGCGAGGCGTCAAACGACGGCTCGAAGCGAAGCGACGCGGGGTATGCGCGAAGTTTCGCAGGGGCGTTGGCTGCTCCAAAGGTGGGGCAGACATTCTGTCTGCCACGAGTCCGCGAGCGGGGGCATTCCTGCCCCCCGAGCGGACTCGTATCGCGCGGGTGAGCGGAGCTGCATCGGCACCGCATCATGGCGGCGGCTCGCCGGGAATGCGGATCATCCTGGGAACGAAATTGGCGGACCATTTGAGTTGCCACAGGCGCGGCAGCGTGATCTGCTCGGCGTGCCCGTCAAGGTAGACGCTGTTGATGGAATGGCCGTGGCGGGTGATGCAGAAGCGGCCCAGGCTCGGCTCGCCAAACCCCGCGCCTCGGGTCAGGTCGGCCGGGACGGCATCAAACGTGGTGGGGAATCCCTCAATCCAATTGGCGTCGGCAAAAACCGGAATGCGCTGTGGATTGACCGCATTGGGCTTGAGAAATGAGGCGTTGAGATCAGCTGGCGCATCCTGCAGCCAGCCGTTAAAGCCGTAGCTGGAAGATTCGTCCCGCAAAAAGCTCATCCATTTCGCGGGCGTTTTTTGCGAGTCATAGGGTCCCCAGGCGGTCGCAGCGCTCCCCCAGCCATAGGAGGGAGCGATGGCCTCGGGGCACAATCGGCAATCCCCAATGCCCGGCGAATCGGCGCGAAGGGTGGCAAGCCACCGCCCTTGTTCCTTCGAATCAAAAGCCGGCAGTTTCTGGTTGGTCGTCACGTAACTGGTGAACGCCAACTGAAGCTGCCGGAGGTTGGAAAGGCAGCCGACGACACGCGCCTGCCGTCTTGATTTGGCGAACGCGGGCATCAACAGCGCCACCAGCACCACAAGAATGCCGACGATCACGAGCAGTTCGATAAGAGTAAATGCCGGCAACAACACGCGTTTGCCGCGCGGAGCCGGCGCGCCCTTACCACAGTCCATCGGTTGTCTGGCTTGCGCGCCAGCCATATCAGCCTCCCGAACTCGCATTGTGCATACAGAACACCGACCACGCAACGGCTTCCCGCAATCGCGTGTCTCACGCGGCGCGCCCGCATTTTCGGGCGGCGTAACCATTGACATCCACAGGGTTTGGTGGGGCAGACATTCCCCACCATACGCCAATACGCTCCCGGAAAATCGAGTACGCCCTGTCTCACGCGGCCTCGGCGCCGTGGCATTTTTTGTACTTTTTTCCGCTGCCGCACGGGCAGGGGTCATTGCGGCCGACCTTGGGGGCATCGCGGACGATGGTGGCGACTTTATGAGGGATCTCGGCGACCTGTAGTCCCCCGGGAAGCGGCTCGTCGAGGGTTTTTCCGCTTTCGACGCCCTCCAGCGCCTTCTTGTTTTCAGTGACGCCATAACCCCCGGTATCCTCGTGAACGGCGGCCACCTCGCGGTATTGGCTGCGCGATTCGGCTTGGCCGACCACGCGGGCTCTGAAGATCAAATCGGTGACTTTGTCGCGGATGCCCGACATCATCTGCTCGAAGTAGGCATATCCTTCCTTCTTGAAGACGATTCGCGGGTCCTGCTCGGCAAAGCCCGCCAGGCCCACGCCGCCGCGAAGCATGTCCATGGCGTAGAGATGGTCCTTCCAGGTCTGATCGAAAATCTGGATGAGCACGAATTGCTCGAGGTCGGTCAGTTCCTGGCGGAGCAGTTGCCGGGCGCGGCGGAGCATCTTGTCGCGCGCGGTTTCCTTCACCTGCCCATCGCGCTGCGCCTCGGCATCCACCAGCGAAATCTTGCGGCCAATCTCCTCGGGCTCCAGCAGCGCGCCGAAACGATTGGTGAAGGCTGCGGCGAGCTTCTCTTCGTCGCTGCCGGCGGACGCGAGAATGCGGTCGATCTCGGCGTCGAGCTTTCCGTCCTTGAGGAATTGCTCCTGGTAGCCGATCAACTCGTCGCGCAAAAGGCGGATGGGCGTGGCGCGGACGTGTTCCAGCGAAATTTCGATGCCGAACTTGGCCCGCGTCCAGGCGCGGACGTAATCGGCGGCGTAAGGATTCTCGACGGCGGGCCCCTCCGTGTTTCCAAAGGCAAACGCCAGCATGTGGTCCACCGGATATTCCAACTCGCGCCGGGCGTACGCTTCCTTGGCGCGGGTCTCGATCAGCGTCACGATTTCCTCCGCCGGCTTGCGGTCGTGCTCGCCGGCGCCGGCGATCATCATCTCGTCGGGCTTCACTTCGATGTTGAACTTTTCCTTCGCCCAGGCGCACAATTCCTTCTCGGCATAGAGCGGCTCAAGGAACTTGAGCACTCCATTCACATCGCGTTTTTCGATCTGCTCGATGGCGGTGTCGCGCAGGCGCTGGGCGACCTGGGTCGCCGTCATCTGGCGAATCTGGCTTTGCGGGAGGCTCACCGAGAATCGGCTCATCGCCCAACTCGACAAGCCGCGCGTGTCCCATGAATCGGTATTGTCGCTGTCGCCTTCGCCCATGAACTCCTCGAGGGTCGAGGAGATGGTGGTCTCGGCTTCGGCGCGGGCCTGATCCTTGATGTATTCCTCGATGTGGTCGATCTCGCGGTTGCCGCGCAAATCCTCGGCATCGACGTTGATCTCGAAGTTGTTCTTGGCCCACTCGGCGATGGTGCCCGCGACGTAATCCTCGGTGATGTACTTCTTGACGGCATCTTCGATCGATTCGCCGATCATGCGCCAGATCACCTGGTCCACATGCCGGCCTTCGAGCACCTGTTGGCGCATGCCATAGAAGCTGGTGCGCTGGTAGTCCATCACTTCGTCGTAATCCAGCAGATTTTTGCGGGCAAGGAAGTTGCGCTCCTCGACTTTCTTCTGAGCGCGGACGATGCCCTTGGTAATGCGCTTGTCCTCGATGGCCATCCCCTCTTCCATGCCCAAGAAGCCGAGCACTTTGATGACCCATTCGCCGGCGAACATTTTCATCAGTTCGTCCTGGAGGGAGACGTAGAAGCGCGAGGACCCCGGATCGCCCTGCCGGCCGCCGCGCCCGCGAAGCTGGTTGTCGATGCGGCGGGCGGTGTGGCGCTCGGTGCCGATGACGTGCAGCCCGCCGGATTGATGGGCTTCGGGCGAGAGTTTGATGTCGGTGCCGCGCCCGGCCATGTTGGTGGCGATGGTCACGTTACCGACTTTTTCGCTGTGGACGTTGACATGCTGCTGGCCGGCCTTGGCGACGATATGGGCCTCGCGCTCGTGCTGCTTGGCGTTGAGCACTTCATGCTCGACGCCGCATTGGCGGGTGAGCATGCGCGAGATCATCTCGCTTTTTTCCACGCTGGTGGTGCCGACGAGCACCGGACGGCCCTTGTCGCTCTCCTCCTTGATCTCATCAATGATGGCGGTCCACTTTTCCGCCTCCTTGCGGTAAACGCGGTCTTCGTTGTCGAGGCGCACCACCGGGCGGTTGGTGGGGATGGTGACGACTTCCAGCTTGTAAATCTTGCTGAATTCCTCGGCCTCGGTCTGCGCGGTGCCGGTCATGCCCGCCAGGGATTTGTAGAGCTTAAAGAAGTTTTGCAGCGTGATGGTGGCCAGCGTCTGCGTTTCATTTTTGATCGTGACTTTTTCCTTGGCCTCGACAGCCTGATGCAGGCCGTCGCTCCATTGCCGGCCCACCATCTTGCGGCCGGTGTACTCGTCCACGATGACGACTTCCATGTCGCCCTTGGGCCCGCGCTCGACGACATAATCCTTGTCGCGCTCGTACACCACATGCGCCCGCATGGATTGCTCCATGAGATGCGGCCAATCCATGTTGTTGCCGACATAGAAGCTGCCGACACCCGCGAAATCCTGCGCCTTGGCGATGCCTTCGTGCGTGAGATGCACACTCTTGCGATCCCACTCCACCTCGTAGTATTGCGTGAAGCCTTCCTTCTTTTTCTCGGCCTCGGCAAGTTGCTGTTCCCCCTGCTCGCGGCGTTTGCGGGCGGCTTCCTTTTCGTCCTTCGCCTTGGCCTTGTCCATGTCGCCTTCAGCGCCCTTGATGGCGCGCTTGGCGGCGTCCACCGCTTTCTCGGCGAGGTCCCACGGCTTGTTCAGGTCGATCACCTTGCAGGCGACGTCGTCCGCCGCCTTGTACTTCGGCGCATCGTCGCGGGCGAAGCCGCTGATGATGAGCGGCGTGCGCGCCTCGTCGATGAGAATGGAATCCACCTCATCCACGATCGCATAGTCCAGCGCGCCCTGCACCTGAAGATCGACGCGCTCCTTCATGTTGTCGCGCAGATAATCGAAGCCGAACTCGCTGTTGGTGCCGTAGGTGATGTCGGCGAGATACTGGTTGCGTCGCGTGTCGCCTCCGGGCTCCATGTCCTGCTGAATGAACCCGACGCTCAGCCCCAGCGCCTCGAACGCCTGCCGCACCCACATCGCATCGCGCCGCACCAGGTAATCGTTGACGGTCACGACGTGGCAGTGATACCCCTCCAGCACCTTCATGAAGCAGGCGAGCGGCGCGACAAAGGTTTTGCCCTCGCCGGTGGCCATCTCCGCGATGCGCCCATCGAACAGCACCATTCCGCCGATCAACTGCACATCGAAGCAGCGCGCCCGGAACGGCGGGCGCGATTCGGGATAAAGCTTGCGCACCGCGTTGTACAGCTCGATCGGCATCGGCACTTTGAGATAAGGCTCGCCGGTGGAGATCAGCCGTTGCTGCACCTCGTCGTAAAGTTGCCGGGCCTGCGGATCGAGTTGGCCAGGATCGAATTTGGCGGTGAACTCGCCGGGGTCGGGATTGAAGATTTGGCGGATGCCGATGTTCCGATCCATCGCCTCGCGGATGATGGCAAACGCCTCCGGCATCACCTGCTCGCGCGTCAGCTTCTTGTCCAGCAGCCCCTCGTGCAATTCGATGGTTCGCTCGCGCAGCCGCTCGTCGGTGAGGCCGACAATCGACGGCTCCAGGTCGTTGATCGCATCGACCATCCGCCAATAACGTTTGAGCAGCCGCTCGTTGCGGCTGCCGAAGATCTTGATGAAAACTTTATTGAAGTTCATGGAAGCCTCATGGGCAGGAAATGCTGACGGATCAAGCGGAAGGGAATATCAAACGGCGCGGCGGCATGCTTCTCGAGCAACAGCCGGCGCCGACGCAAACGGATGGAGGGTTTTACCGCGCGGGCGGTGGAAGGCGGAACTGGAACGGAGAGATCGGCGTGTGTGCGATGGGAAGCGCTTGCGCAACGGAACTTCGCGCCGGCGCGGGGGCGGCAAGCCGAACCTGCCGCCGCGGCTGCTGCACCGCCGCCGGCATTCCCCGGCGCAGGCCCTGCGCCAATCGGCCCACCAGGCGCGACGCGATCTGCCCGATCGCCGCCGCCTGCGGGCGCGCGGCGGGCGCGGCCATGACGGCCTGATCGGCGCATAACGCCGTCGCAACCGCCATTACCGCCAGAACGCGTCTTGTCCGTGGAGTCAACATCATAGAGAAAGCCGACTTCCTATTTGGCCCACCGCAAGCCGCGAAGTCAAGCGGCACCCTGTTCGCCCGGACGCCCCGGCAACAGCGGTTTACACAAATTGACAAAAGTTTACACTTTTGCGCTGTCGCTGGTATCGTAAAATCGCTTTTCGAAATCCGCAACTATTTATTAACAGGGCAGTTGCGCGGCGTTCGCCGTGAAAATAGCCGTGTTGCATCGGAGAGGGGCGCAAACCGGGCTCAGCCGTTCTCGGATTCCTCCGTATCCGCCCGAAACTGCGCCAAGTGCGCCTCGACCTTGCGATCGTAGGCGTATCTGTAGCGGAATGCGCTCAGCACTCCACCGCATTTGCCAGGAGCTTCCCGTAATCCGCCGGGCTATCGACGTCCATTGCCGCCTCGGTGCAGGGCATGGGATTTATAATGAGTGGATGATCAAGCCACAGTCGTTTGGCGCCTTGCGCGTCGGGCAGGTCCAGCAGCGCGGGGAAGTATTCGCGGGCGACGATGACCGGCGGGCCCAGCGTGTCGTTGTACGCCGATACCGTGACCGGCTTACCGCTTTGCGCATGGGCGATGACCAGCCGGCACAATACGTCTGCGGTCACCAACGGCTGATCGCACAGCATGAGGAGCGCGGCAGGCGGGACGTTTGGCATCGCCAGCAGATGCGCAATCGCGCATCTGATCGAAGTGCCGATCCCGCGATGCCAGGCGTCGTTCATCAGCACGTCCACGGGCAAGCCGTGCAATTCCGGGCGCAACGCGTCGGCATGTGCGCCCAACACCACGACTGCCGGGCTACAACCTGAATCTATCGCGGCCTCCGCGGCGCGGCGCACGAGACTGCGGCCGGCGAAGGGGAGCAGTTGCTTGGGCCGGCCCATTCGCGTTGAGCCGCCGGCGGCTAAAAGCACGACGGCCGCTTGGGACGTTGCGTCAATTGGCACTGTGATACCTTACTCGCCGGAGAAGGCCTGAGATCGCCGTGGGGCGAGTGACTGCGTCGTATCACGGGCGTCCCGCCCGTGCAGGGTGCTTTGGGACTGGCAAAACCGCCGCTTTTCTTCGACCGCGCAACCCGCACGGGCGAGACGCCCGTGATACGTTGGCAGTTTTTTCACGACGATCACTTCAGCTCAGCCGGATCGGCATCTGCCGAACGCGCACGCCGATGGCGGCAAAAAGCGCATTTGCGATGGCCGGGGCGACAGCGACGATGGGGATTTCTCCCGCGCCGGCGGATGCAATATCCGGGCGATCCATGAGGTGAATGTCCAATTCCGGCACATCCTCCAGACGCGGCACCTCGTAATCGCCGAATGACGGGTTGAGGATTTTGCCGTCGGCGAATTTCATCTCCTCGCGCAGGGCGGGGCCCAGGCCCATCAGCACGGCTCCGGTCACTTGCCGGCGGAGGTTTTCGGGGTTGACGATCTTCCCGCATTCGAACGCCTGGCAGACGCGGATCACCTTGAAGCTTTTGAGATCGGGATCGACGCGCACCTGGGCGCAGGCGGCAACGAATGATCCCTTGTCGGTGCCGCACGACAGGCCAATGCCGACGTTGGGCTGCTTGGTCTTGATTCGATTGGCCCAGTCGAATTTGGCCGCGGCTTCCTCCAACACGACCCGCAGTCGGCCCGCGTCGAGATGGGCGAGGCGGAATTCCAATGGATCGCGCCCGGCCAAGTTCGCCATCTCATCCATGAAACATTCGCGCGCGAAGGTGTTCGCGGTGACGGCCAGCGCGCGGTAGGAGCCTTGCCGCAACGGCGCATCGGAGCCGACGAAGCGCGATTGATTTTTCGGGATGCGGTAAGGCGATTGAACGCTGTTGCCGCCCGAGTTGATGTTGGTGAAATTCCAACTGGTGAGGGCTCCGGCTTTGTCGAGTGAAGCCTGGGCTTCGATGACGCCGGCCGGCCGGAAATAGGCCCAGGTGAATTCCTCCTGGCGCGTCCAGCGCAGGCTGACGGGTTTGCCGGCGGCGCGGGAGAGGCGGGCGGCTTCGACGGCGCACTCGCCGGAATGCTTGCCGCCAAATCCGCCGCCAAAATCCGGGACGATCACGCGCACTGTTTCGTTGCCCACGTTGAGCTCGCGCGCCAGTTGAGACCGCACGCCAAATGGCACCTGCGTGCCGGTCCAGACGGTCAGCTTGCCATCGCTCCACTGTGCGACCGCAGCGCGCGGCTCCAGCGGGCAATGCTGCACGTACGCGACATGATAGGTCTGTTGAAGCGATTTGGCGGCGCTGGCGATTTCGTCGGCGAAGGGATTTTTGGGAATGCCGCCGCGCGCGTGCTTGCGAAGATGATCGTACAATTGCTCGCTGGAAACCTGCGGCGGCGCGGGCGACCACTTGGCGGTTTTGGCGATCGCCTCCAAGGCCCGCCCCGCCAAAAACGCGCTGGGCGCGGCCACGGCGACAAACTCGCCGTCCTGCACCGCAAACACCTCCTTCATCGCCTTGGCCGGCGCCAGATCGATCGACAACAATTTGGCGCCATACGCCCGCGGCCGGAGAATCCTGCCATATAGCATGCCGGGCCGGGAAATGTCGGAGGGATAATGATGCGCGCCGGTGACGATGTCTTTGCCGTTGGGGCGGGAGACGGATGTGCCCATCACTTTCCATGAACCGACAGGCGAGATCGTCACATCCGCCGGGATGGCTGCCTGGAGCGATTTTGCCGCGTCCTTATCCGATGCCAGATCCGCGTACGAAAGCAACTGCCCCCCCGCCGAGCCGATGATTTTTCCGTCGCGCACTTGCAGCGTTTTGGGATCGACCTTCCATCTCCCACCGGCAAAAGCCAGGAGAAGCCCGCGCGCCGCGGCGCAGCCGGTGCGAATGGCGGGAACGGTGCGCGGCGTGGACTGGCTTCCGAAGGTGCCGCCGTCGTCGGGAACCAACTGCGTGTCAGCCATGATCAGCCGCACCTGCTCCACGGGCACGCGCAATTCCTCGGCGGCAGCTTGCGTAAGCTCCGCGCGAGCGCCCTGGCCGCATTCGACCTTGCCGGTCATGACGGTGATGATCCCGTCAGCGCCGATGTGGACGCGAGCCGCGACGGTCGTTGCGCCGCCCCCGCCGCCGCGTCCTCCTCCACCCCGGCCTCGCCCGCCGCGTGGCCTCGCTTGTGCGAAAGCTTGCGGAGCGGTGACCGCGATCAGTAATCCGGCTCCCAGCGCGCGCAGAAAATCGCGGCGTGTGGGAGATGCGCTCGCGTCGGGATTGCAAGTATTGGCAAGTCGATGCCCATCCGTTCGATCGGCGCCGCGCGGTTTCGAAGTGATCTTGCTCATGGCGTCACCCGCCCTTGGCCGGCACATCGCCGCACGGCCTCATGAATTTTGGGATAACTGCAGCATCGGCATAGATTGCCGTTCATTCCTTCGACGATTTGCGCATCGGTCGGCTTTGGATTTTCCCGCAACAAGCCGACGGCGGTGATAATCATGCCCGCCGTGCAGTAGCCGCACTGGAACGCCCCTTCTTCCAGAAACGCCTCCTGCATCGGATGAAGCGCCTGGCCGCTGGCAAGCCCCTCAATGGTTACGACGGTCTTGCCGACTGCCTTCGATGCAGGCGTTCGGCAGGAGAAAACGCGCTTGCCCTCGAGCAGCACCGAGCACGCTCCGCACTCGCGCTCGCCGCATCCATATTTGGCGCCGGTAAGTTTCAGGTCTTCGCGCAGCAAGTCCAGGAGCGGCCGATCGGGATCGGAGCGAACCGTTTGGCGCTGGCCGTTGACGGTGAAATCAATGCGGATCTCCATGCGTTGCCCTCTTGAAAAGACCGGTGCCGGTGGCACGAAGTTTTCAGTAGAAGCGGCGCCCCCGCCGCTTTGTCCGTCGTGGAGAAAGCGCCGAGGACACCGCATGATGATAACGCCGGAATTGGGAGATGAAAGCGCGATTCACAAACGAGGGCGCTGGGACGGCCGTGATTTGGGCGGGTGGAGTCATGTTTGCCGTGACATGGGTGTCCCGCCGGTGCGAGTGGTGCGGTCTTTAAAATAACAGTGCTTTCCTGATCGGGATCGCCGGGCACGGGCGGGACGCCACAGGCGTCCGGGATTTTGCTTGGCGTGACAATAGCAATAATCTGCATTGCGCCAGCCGTTGGTTTGTGTCATGCTGCCCGCGTGGCATTCGAGCCTGCTCAATCCTCGGTTCCCGGCTCG
>DASRLH010000243.1:0-2548 GCA_035648595.1 Tepidisphaeraceae bacterium | reverse complement strand
GCCCCTCCCGGCTGGAAGCTGGCGTGGAACGATGAGTTTGACGGCGACAAAATCGACCGTGCCAAGTGGAACTTCGATCATGGCACTTTCCTGCCCGCCGGCCCCGGCCAATGGCAGCCGGGCTGGGGGAACAATGAGTTGGAGTTTTATACGTCGCGCGCCCAGAACGCCTACGTGCGCGATGGCATGCTGCATCTGCGGGCGATCCGGGAGAATTACAAAGGCGCGGCGTTCACCTCGGCGCGGCTGAACACGCACAAGCTGTTCGAGAAGAAATATGGCCGCTTCGAGTTTCGCGCCAAGCTGCCGACGGGCAGGGGTGTGTGGCCGGCGATCTGGATGCTGCCCCGGCAAAACAAGTATGGCGGATGGGCCGCCTCGGGCGAAATCGACATCATGGAGGCGCGCGGCCAGGAGCCCAACAAAGTCCTGGGCACCCTCCACTACGGCTCGCAATGGCCCGCCAACACGCACGCCGGCAAGGACTACATCCTGCCCAACAACGCCACCGTCGCCGACTTCCACGTGTACGCCCTGGAATGGGAGCCCGGCGAGATTCGCTGGTTTGTGGATGACCACCTGTATCAGGCGCAAAACTTCTGGTGGAGCTGCTCGGACACCGATGGGCCAAGGGGCGTGGCGCCAATGAAGGAATCGGAGCTGAATGCGTGGCCCGCGCCATTTGATCAGCCGTTCTATCTCACGATGAACGTCGCCGTCGGCGGCAATTTTCTGGGGAACCCGGACGCCAAAACGGTTTTCCCGGTGGAGTTGGTGATCGACTACGTTCGCGTGTTCGACAAGATCAAGGGATATGGAAAGGTGAGGCCGCGGGGGGCGGGGAAGCTGCCGTTTGAAACGGCACGGGCGGCCAAAGCGCAGTCAAGAGGGAATCCGCCGACACCAGCGGCAGCGGGGAAGCGAGCAGGTGACAGCCGTTAAATCCGAATTCCGAATGACGAAATCCGAAACAAATTCAATAGCCAGGAAAAGCGGAAAATCCAAAGGGTTACGCCTTCACCACTGCCAGGCTTTTCCCCTTTTTCCTGGGCACCTGCGCCACCAGGTCATACGCCTGATAGTCGCTGACTTTGACGTTGACCAGTTGCCCGGCATGGAGCGCAGCGCCCGACACGTAGGTGACCGAGTCAATATCAGGCGCCTGCGACTGGCTTCGGGCGATCCATGAATCCTTTGTGTCGTTGGCGGCCGGGCGCTCGATGAGGACTTCGAGGGTTTGGCCGACCATCGCGCGGGCCTTGGCGAAGGCAACTTCCTGCTGGGCGAGCATGAGTTCCTCGACCCGGCGTTGTTTCACTTCATCGGGCGTTTGGTCCTTCATGCGGCCCATGGGCGTGCCGGTCTCGGGGCTGTAGGGAAACACGCCCATCATATCGAAGCCGAACTCCTTTACGAATTGCAGCAGTTCCTGGTGATGCGCCTCGGTTTCTCCCGGCGCGCCGGCGATGAAGGTGGTGCGGATGGCGATGCCGGGAATCCAACTGCGCAGCTTTTGCAGCAGCGTCTCGATTTGCCCGCGCGTGACGCGGCGGCGCATGCGCGTCAGCAGTTCGTCGCTGATGTGCTGCAACGGCATGTCGATGTACTTGACCACGCGCGGGCATGCCGCGATCGTCTGGATCATTTCATCGGTGAAGCAGGAGGGATAGGCATACATCAACCGCAGCCAATGCACGTCCTTGAGTTCCTTGTCGAGCGTCCGCAGCAATCCAGATAAACCGGCGGCGTGGCCGATGTCGGTGCCGTAGCTGGTGGTATCCTGGCCGATCAGATTGAGCTCGACCGCGCCGTCGGCGGCCAATTCGCGGGCCTCGGCGAGGATTTGCCCGACCGGCTTGGAACGCATCGGGCCGCGAATCGAGGGGATCGTGCAGAACGCGCATCCCTGGTTGCATCCTTCGCTCACGCGCAGATACGCATAATGCCGGGGCGTGAGCCGCAGGCGGGCGCGGTCGTCCTCGAACAGCGGAAACGCGGGACGTTGCGGGGAATCGCCAGTGGCCGGAATGGGGGACAATTCCGCCAGTTCGCGCGACAGATCATGATACTTGCCAAGGAAATGCCCATGTTCCTGCCGGGGGTTTTCCTTGCCATGCACGGCTTGCACGATATGCTCGCGGTCGAAGACGCCCACCAGCCGGTCCACCTCCGGCACTTCCGAAAGCAGCCGCGTTTTGTGGCGCTGCACGAGGCAACCGGCGACGATCACGCGCTTGCATTTGCCGGTGGTCTTATGAGCGATCGCTTCGCGGATGGCGGCGAGGGATTCGACCTTCGAGGCTTCGATAAATCCGCAGGTATTGATGACAATGGCATCGGCATCCGAGGCGTCGGAAGTGATTGCCAGGCCGTCCTGCGCGAGCAAACCGAGCATCCGCTCGCTGTCCACGAGGTTCTTGGGGCAGCCGAGGCTGACAAACGCCACGGATCGAATTTTCCCCGCCGGCTTGGACATACACGCTCCGAATCGCAAAAGGAACCGCGCCCAACGTATCGGGCGCCGCCAATAAAGTAAAACGTGCGGGGG
>DASRLH010000242.1:0-9320 GCA_035648595.1 Tepidisphaeraceae bacterium | reverse complement strand
GGATGGGGTGGCGGGAAAGTTTTATGAGGCGGTGATGCCCCCGATCTTCAGCCCCGACAGCCGGCACATGGCCTATCGCGCCGCATTCAATGGGAAATTCCTGGTCGTGAACGACGGCGTTGAATCAGAGCCCTCGGACATCATTGGGCGGCTCACCTACAGCCCCGACAGTCGTCACCTGCTGTATCTCCGCATGAGCGGTAAGGTTGACTGGCTGATGGTGGATGGCAAGCGGGCCGCCGGCCCGTTCACGCCGGCCTCGACCGACATGCGAATCGTTTTCGATTCCAATGCGTCCGCCCATTTCACGGCGGATATTGATGGAGTTCTGACAAAAGTGATTGTTGGGCTTGAAGGGAACACTGCCAAATAGAGCAACCCTTCCGCGGGTGCGGAAGGGTTGCTAATTCGCGACATCGAAGTTGAACCGGCCTTCAGAAGAAAGCCGCGCTACTTCGCCTCCTTGTCCTTCGCTTCATCAATCGAGCTGACCTTGATCTTGTCGCCCTTGATGGTGCCGTGAACGGTGGCCTTGGTGGAGTCATGTTTCTCCAGGAAGGCCATCGCCAGCTTATTGCCAGCCTTATCGAACTTGTATTCATGGCTGCCGCTGATGACGGCGAAGCCGGCCGTCTTGCCGCATTTCAGGGCGCAATCCTTGTCATGACCGGCGGCGGCCTTTTCGGGGCTTTCAGCCTTCATCTGCTTGGCGGCGCACTTGGTGTCGATCAGCACGCCGGTTACGTCCTTGGCGCTGCTGGCGGTGTCCTCGGCCATCACGAAACCGCCCATCGTCACCACGGCCGACAAAGCAGCCGCTGCAAACAATCCACGACGCATACAAACCTCCTGGCTATTGAAATCCCCCTTCGCTCTTACCTATACGCACGAACTACGGCGGTATTGTAGCCATGCACCCGGTACGGAACCAACGGGCAATTTTCGGGTGTACGCAATTTCCCGGGGAGGGGCATTGGCGGAGGGTGGTGGATGTCAACGGTTTCGCCGGCCCCGAATTCGGGCACGCCCCAATTTTCCCCGGCGCCTTTCGCCTTTGGAACTGGCGCATATGCTAGCGGGCAATGGCCCCCAGACGCCGTACCGCCGAAGCCGACCTCGAACCGCTCATCAACACCGGCATCAACTGGTTCCTGGGCCTCAATCGTCGCGCTCAATTCGTCTTTGTGGCCCTGCTGCTGGCTGCCTGCGCCATCGGCGCATATGTCTATTACCAGTCGCAACGCCAGGTCGCGGTTAGCATTTCCGGCTCGCCGAATCTGCTCCTGGGCAATCCAAGCGATGCGACGGGCGACTTGTTCCATCGGGATAATTATCTGATGGACAAAGGGTATTACGTGCTGGCCTACGACAACACCCTGGGCACGCCCAAATGGGTAAGCTGGCAGGTGAAAGCCGCCGATCTGGGCACGGCACGCCGCAAGCAGGTCTTTGACACGGATATGACGCTACCCGCCGGTTTCACGCGGATCGCCACCCATGATTACTCGGGCAGCGGGTTTGATCGCGGACACATGTGCCCGCACAGCGACCGCGCCGCCGACGAGCAAATGAGCTTCGCCACGTTCGTAATGACCAACATCATTCCGCAGGCGCCGAATGTGAACCGCAAGGCCTGGGCGCAGCTCGAATCGTATTCCCGCGAATTGGTGCGCGAGGGCAATCGCCTGTACATCCTCTCTGGCCCCATCGGCAAACGCGGCATCGGAAGCATGGGGCCGCGCGACTTCATCGGCCAGGGAAAAGTCACCGTGCCGGCGGGGTGCTGGAAGCTGGTGGTTGTTGTCCCGGTGGCGGGCGGCGAGGATGATCTGGCGAAAATCAACGCCGACACCCGCGTCATCGCCGTCATCATGCCCAACAACCAGGACATCGTCGGCGAGGAATGGGCCCAATTCCGCACCAGCCCCGCCCAGGTGGAACAACAAACGGGCCTGCATTTTTTCGATCGCCTGAGCCCCGAAGTGGCACAGGCGCTTCGCCAGAAAACCGACGACGCCCCCATCGCCCCGCCCAGGCCGATGGAGCACGGGCATGACTGAACCGGCAGACTCGGGTGAAGAAGAGTGCGTAGAAGCGACGTCCTCGTCGCTTTCGAGCGCACTGCGGCCGTGAAGAAAAACGCGGCGGGGACGCCGCGTCTACGAAGATCCAGAACTTCTGTACACTGTGCCGCTCGATAGCCGGCCATTGGAGTAAAAGTCATGAGCAGCCCTTCCGGAAACGAACCGACAGCGGCCCAGCCCCCACTCGATGCGCTGCGCCGCGCCAGTGAAGGATTGAGATATCCGAGCGAATCGGATGAGCCGTTTGATGTCTTTTGCTGGCCGGCGCAAGGCGCGGCTGCCGGCTCAGCGAGCAACGCGATCGCGGCCCACGTCGCTCCCGATGGCGCACGTCGCGCCATCGAAAATGTGCCGGTCGATCAGTTCTTCGGCGATCTGAATGAATCCGACGATGCGCAACGATTCCGCGAACTGCGGCAGACCTTGCAGTTCATGCTCAAGGGCCTCGAAGTGTTTCGGGTTGGCGCGGGAGAGGTGCGGGTGGATGTTTACCTGATCGGCAAGGCCGATTCGGGGGACTGGACTGGCCTGCACACCGTCTCGATAGAAACCTAGAAAATCGCGGCAAAACCGCGCGAAAATCCCAATTCAATCCCAACGAAAAACGCCTTTCCCCCAGGCGTAAATGTAGGCGACCAGCAGGATCGCCACGAACACGATCATCTCCCCCAGCAGCAGCCCCCCGCCGGGGCCGGGGCCCTTGTTTTCAACGCCTTTGGCGAAGATGACGGCCCACGGATAGAGGAACACGATTTCGACGTCGAACACCAGGAAGATCATCGCGACGATGTAGAACCGCACGTTGAACCGCCGATGCGCATCGCCAATCGGCACCATGCCGCTTTCGTACGTCGCTTCCTTCCCCGGCCCGGTGCGGCCAGGGCCGATCACAATCGACGCGGCGACGTTGACAATCGCGAACCCAATCCCGATCGCCAGCAACAACACCACCGCCCCCCACGATCCCTTCGGATCGGCGCCCAAGTCGGCAAGCACCGAAAGTAAATTTATCGTCATCGCGTTCATCGGCTTTACTTTAGGAATGAGGGATGGAAATGCAATGAGTATGCAGCGGCGCGAGCCGGATTCTCGCCAGGTGTCTCACGCTGCCGCTGGAAGAATGGAACGAAAAGGACGCCGCACGGCGAAAGGCTGGTAAGTTTGCCGTTTTGGGTGGCGCTTCCGTCATTCATTCGACGCTCAACACGCCGGTGCCTTGGATCGCGTCGTTTTTCATTTGTTGTAATGCGACATTGGCATCGGCGAGAGGAAATACCGTCGTTCGCGGGCGTATGGGGATTTCGGCGGCAACGCGCAGCAATTCTTCGCCATCCTGCCGGGTGTTGGCGGTGACGCTGCGCAGCGTTTTTTCGTGAAACAGATGGCGTTCATAGTTCAACTTCGCAATGTCCGAGAGATGGATGCCGGCTACCGCAAGCGTACCGCCCATATCCAATGCTTCCAAGGCCGCGGGGACCAGCCCCCCACTGGAGCAAAAAGAATGGCGCTGTCGATTGGTTCCGGCGGACGCGCGGTGGCGCCGCCAACCCAGGTAGCGCCCAATTCGCGTGCCAGCGCTTGGTGGCGTTCGTCCCTTGTCATAACGTAAACGGAACATTTCCAATGCCGTGCCACCTGAATGGTGATATGCGCGGACGATCCAAAACCGTACAGGGCAACTCGACACCCGGGCCGGACCTCGGCTCGGCGAAGCGCTCGAAATCCAATGATTCCCGCACATAGCAATGGGGCCGCGGCGGCGGGGTCCAGCGACATCGGCAAAGCGTAGGCAAAATCCTCCCGCACCGTGGCGTACTGCGCGTAACCGCCATTTTCGTGGTAGCCGGTGAAGAGCGCCTGTGGACAAAGATTCTCCTGACCCCTTCGACAATAGGGGCATTTCCCACACGTCCAGCGCAACCACGCAATGCCCACGCGCTGTCCAATTGCGAAACGACCAGACCCTGATCCTTGCTTATCCACTATCCCGACAACCTGATGGCCCGGGATGATATGCGGGCGCCGCGGCGGCAATTCGCCTTCTATGACATGCAGGTCGGTCCTGCAGATGGCGCAGACCTCCACTTTGATTCGGATTTCGC
Organism: Tepidisphaeraceae bacterium; assembly: GCA_035648595.1. Taxonomy (GTDB): domain Bacteria; phylum Planctomycetota; class Phycisphaerae; order Tepidisphaerales; family Tepidisphaeraceae; genus RYN-428. The sequence goes on along the minus strand of DASRLH010000242.1, from coordinate 5,134 downwards.
CTTGCCGCGGCTCGGGTTCTGGCAGTTCGCGCTGGGCCAAAGGCGAGGTTTCGATCCGCGACGGGTTGGCAAGGACCATTGCTTGCATCGTGATCTCCGTGGCCGCCGACATTTCTTTCAGCGGTTTGACCTCGACGGATCAATCCAAATAAAAGGCCGAACGCGGTTGCCCCCTCCGAGGCAACCGCGTTGGGCGCGTTATCTCCAGCAATGGCAATATGGATGGCTACATCAGGCGCCTCGATAGAAGTGCGGCACGTTGAGGTTGTAGAATTCCGCCTCCAGATATTCGAGCGCCAGCGCGAAATTGAGAACGTCGATGTCATTGGCATCGGAGCGGGTGGTGGAATAGGTGAGCGGCGGGCCGCCGTTGAGGTCCGCGATGAACGCGCTGGCGCCGGCAACGACTTGGGCAGCCGTCAACGGGCCTTCGAAGCTGGGGTTGGCGTCGTCGTCGGTCACATTGGCGGTGATCGGATCGCGCAAAAGGTTATTCAAGTACCCGGAGTGGCGAGCCTCCACCGCGAAGATCGATCCGGCGGCCGCCAAATACAACGGATTGTTGAGCGCGGGCGCGGCGCCCAGATACGCGCCCACGCCCGTGTTCTCCAGCGTCTGCGAAACCATCGCAAAATTGGCGAATTTCTTTTGCAAAAGCCCCTGGAAATTGGGCATGGGACGCGCCGCGCTGCCCAGGGCCTTGACCAGGAACGCCACATGGTCGTTCTCATGCTGGCGGATTTGAATGAACTGGTTGCGCTGTCCGCCGGAGCCGACGCCCTCGCGATTTTCCTCGCGCTGCGCTGAAGTCAGTGGCACGGCATGCAGGGAGCGGCTGCCCAGGAACATCGCCGCCGATGCGCCGCCGACTGTCAGGGCCGCGGACGTTTTCATGAAGGAACGACGTGAAGGCACTGCCACGGAAGTGGCCGGGTTAGTAATGAAACCATGATCCATGATTGAATCCCTCGATTGAGAATTTGCTTTTTTGCCAAATACCGATTGAAAAAGTTCCGACGCGGTTACGCGCTATGGAACGAAACTTGAAGACATGTCATAGACGGCATCAGCCGCGAACACCTGCCTTTTTTTTTCTCCATGCCTCCGCCCAATGGCGTCTCCCAATCGCGCCACCGGGGATCTCTTTGAACATTAGCAGACCTTAGCAAACGCCGGGCCGCACGGGGAAGGCAGTCCGGTCGATCCCCAGCAGGCGCGGCGTCGCGCAGGCCCCTTCGCATAACGGGCGCGCCGCCGGATCGGATTGAAGAAAAATGGCGAACGATGAGAAACTGAATGAACAACGACGATGGGGGAATGCCGGCAGGAACCCGCGCGCCTACTTGGCCGATGAAATAAGTTGGAACGATCCAGTCGGCTGCGGCGACCTGACGCCGGTGGGCTCATTTGTCACCGCGGCCGCGGCCAGTGCGCCGGGCGGCGCGGAAATTTTATATGCGAGCTACTAACAATCCGCCAAGCGTAGTGATCACTCCGGTGCCGAGCCGAAGGAGTTGGATGCCCCGAGCGGATGGTCCGCGCGAACGAACATGAGGTCCATCTGGCCCAGGCCGCAGCCGCGCGCGCAACGACATCGGCAGCACGCGGTTCAGGATGTGTGTCTTGTAGCTCATGCTCAAGGAGCAACTTGTATCAAGTGTGCCGATGCAGTGAAACACGGTGTCAGCCCTCCACTGACGGCTCATCGTTGTTCTCAGGCCGGCCTTCGATGTGATGCCAGTTGTGAATCGGCTTGAGGATGTCGAGGACTTCCTTGAGCAGCGCATCATCCACCGGTTGTGCCGCCCACTTCGCCCAGGCTTGCACGTTTTGCGGATTGGCCGAGCCGACGATGCACGTCGCCAGATCGGGATTGGCAATGGAGAATTGCAGCGCGAGCTGCGCGATGTCCACGCCTTTTTTCTGACACGCCAGGGCCGCCCGCCGGGCCGTTTCGCGCACCAGCGGCGTGGCTTTGTGCCAGGCGGGCAGCGGGGCGTTGGTCAATAGCCGGGCGGCGAAGGGGGCGGCGTTCATGATGCCAACGCCTTTTGCCTTCGCCTCTGGAACCAGGTCGACAAGCTGCGTGTTTTGCAGCGTGTAATGGTTATAGCTGAGGATCACGTCCACGTCGGCACGTTCCATCACATACTTGAACATCTTCATCGGGTATCCGCTGACGCCGATGAATCGGACTTTGCCTTGTTGCTGCAGGGTGCGGAGCATGGGGAGCGTTTCCTCGACGATCTGCCGCATCTCGACGAACTCGACATCGTGGCACAGCACGATGTCCAGGTGATCGGTCCTCATCCGCTCCAGGCTCACCTCGACGCTTTCCAGCACGCGGGCGCCGGAAAAATCAAATCGCGTCCCCGAATACCGCCCCAGTTTTGTCCCCAGCAGATAGCTGTTGCGCGGCACGCCTTGCAGGGCGAAACCCAGAAGCACCTCCGACATGCCGCGCCCGTAAAAGGGGGACGTGTCGATGAAGTTCATGCCAAGGTCCAGCGCCACATGCACCGACTGGATTGCCTCGTTGAAGTCCACGTTGCGAAACTCCGCGCCCAGCGAGGACGCGCCGAAGCTGAGCATGGGGAGATTCAAGCCGGTTTTACCGAGGGGGCGGGTGGTCATGCTCTCACCCCCACCGTCAACAACAGATTCGCAAACCGCTGCTGATCGGCGGTCTGAATCGTCAGCACATGGTCATTGGTGGCAACGGCCTTGTAGAAGTCCCACTTTTCAATCGGCGCAAGTTCCACGGCAAGTCCCGCCTCCTTGATGACCTGCCGATACCGTGCCCAGACGGGCGGGTCTTCCTGGAGGGCATAGGGGCCGGTCTTTTCATACATCATGGTATTGGCCGCCTCGATGGGAATGGCGGAGAGAATCGCCTCAAGCACTTGTGTGCAATTCACCACGCCGGGCATGAGGTTGAGGCTGACCAACTCCGCTCGCGGGCCGATCGCCGATGAAGCCGGGTAGTTGCCGTCGGCGATCAGAATCCTGCCATGATGCCCGGCTCGCCCGAGAACCTCGTTGAGTTTTGGATGAATCAGCTTGTGTCGAAGCACTGAAGTTTCCTATCAAAATGAATTGGCGCTTGGCAATGTTCGATCCGCAATTGAGAGAGAAGCTTTAGAAGTCGAACGCGCCTCCGTGCTTCGGTGTCTCCGTGGTTTCTCTTTCCTCAATGCGGCCCAATCGCCGTCTCCACGGCAAAAAACCGGCGGAACGCCCGGATGGTTGTCGCGGCGGCGGCATCGGGGTCGGGGTAAGGCAGGCACTCAGCCGACACGTATCCGCCATAGCTGATTTCCGCCAGCGCGTGGGCGATGGCGGCGAAGTGGGTATGGCCCAGGGTTGCGGGCCGGCGGTTGGAGTCGGCCAGGTGAACGTGTCCCACGTCCCCCGCCGCGTGACGAATCGCCCCGGCGATGTCCGACTCCTCGATATTCATATGGAACAAATCCGCCAGCAGCTTCACGTTTGTCGTTTCCAGGCTTGCCAACAGCGCCGCGCCGTCTGCCAGCGTATTGACCAGATTGGTCTCATAGCGATTGAGTGGCTCAAAGATCAACGGGACGCCAAGCGACCTGGCGTGCTCGCCCAATTCATTGAGCGCGAGCCGCAGATGATTGAATGCCGACTCTCGATCCATCTCCTCCCCCCACCGCCCCTGCATGGATCCGATGATCGCCGGCGCGCCCAGCGCTCCGGCGGCATCAATGATGCAACGAATAAACGCCCGGGCCTTCTCGCGCATGGCTGCATCGGGGCTGGTGAGGCTCAGCCGATGCAATATCCATCCGCCCCCGGTGCCCAGGGCGGCCAGCCTGAGGTTGTGTTGTTCGAGCAGCGGGCGCACCGTTTCAGCGGCAACCGCCTGGGCGCCGGGCGCGAAAATCTCCACCGCGTCAAACCCCAGCGCCGCCGCCTTCTGACACGCGCCGCCAAGATCGTCCCAAAACACGAAGGGACCACCCTTGGATTGAGATACGAGACTGAGGGTGACGGCCGACCGCATAAACGCCCGTAGGTGGAAACCCGAAATCCGAAGCACGAAATCCGAAGAGAAGAATTCTTACCACGAAGTCACGAAGGCACGAAGGCACGAAGCATTCAATTCGGATTTCTGAATTCGGGTTTCGGAATTCCCTTAGTGTCTTTGTGCCTTTGTGGTTAATCCGCATTTCGGCTTTATTGCACTTCAATCACCGCCTTGATCACGCCCGTTTCCGGCTTGCAGAAACTGGGAAATTCCTCGATCACCGAATCAAACGCGGTGCGATGCGTGACCCAGGGCCGGGTGTCGATTTTGCCGTCCTCGATCAACTTGATGATCCGCGTGAAATCACCCGGCAGCGCGTTGCGGCTGCATAGCAGCGTGCCCTCGGGCTTATGAAAAATCGGATGCTTGAAAATCACCTCGCGCGTGGTGATTCCAACATACACCAACCGCCCCGTCGGGGCGATGTAGCCCAGGGCGTTGGACATCGAAATATTGCTGCCCGTCGCGTCGATCACCACGTCCGGGTTGTCGCCGTTGGTCAAGCGCCGAATTTCCTGATCGACCGTATCGGAAACCACGATTGTTTCATCCACGCCCATCACCCGCCGGCAGAAATCCAGCCGTTGGCGGTTCATGTCCAGCACCAGAATGCGCGCGCCGGTGAGCTTGGCGAAAACGATGGCGGCCAGGCCGATTGGCCCCGCGCCGATGACCAGGCAATTCTCCCTCTTCTTGAGGCCCGAGCGATCGACAGCATGGCAGCCGATGCCCAGGGTCTCGACCAGCGCCAATTGCTCGAAGCTCAGCTTCGCCGACGGGTGAAGTTTATGGGCGGGAACGATGAAGCGATCGAGCAGGCCGCCATCGGTCATCACGCCCAGCACCTTCAGATTCGCGCAGCAATTGGTCGAGCCCTTCCGGCAGGCATGGCACTGCCCACAATTCATGTACGGCTCAACCGAGCACCGGTCGCCAGCTTTTATGTTGGCCGCCCCCGCGCCGACTTCCAACACCTCCACGCCCAGCTCATGACCGGGAATCCGCGGATAACTGAAGAACGGCATCTTGCCCAAAAAGCCGCTGATATCCGTTCCGCAAACGCCCACCCGATGCACGCGCAGC
>DASRLH010000241.1:0-6744 GCA_035648595.1 Tepidisphaeraceae bacterium | reverse complement strand
CGCCGCTGACGGGACGCCTCGCGCCTCGTGCTCGCGCTTCAATTGCTCGATTAGCGGATGCTCTTTTTCGCCGTACATTTTTTTGCTCGATGCGGCTTGGCCGCCGTAAATGGACTCGGAAAAACCCGGCAAGGCGGCGCTTCCGCGTGAAAGCGCCGCGATTGCCAGGAGGAGAGTTACTGCCGGCGATGATGGCGTGCTTGACGCGCCCGCGCTCTGCCGGCTCACGCGATGCGACCGCTACGGGCCGCAATCATTCGCTCATCAAACCGCCGGCACAGTTCCGCGATCGCCGGGCCGTCCTCCGGCTCGCCGGCTTCAACGGCGTCACAGACCTGCTCAAGGATGGCGTACGCCTCGCCGTCGCGGCGCGCCAGGACCTCGCCGACAATCTCACGCGCACGCAGGCCGCGTAGACGGGATTCATCAGTGCCGCCGATTCGATCCTCGATAGCCTGTAAACGATCTTTCACGGTTCGCATTGGTTCTCCTTGGAGATGTCGATGCCGGCGTAAACCTTGACCGGCTTGCGGGGGTTGGGGTCATGCTCCCTTGGCCCGCCGCAACGCAGACACGTTGCCTTGAGGGAGCAATCGGGCATCACTTCCAGCACGACGCTGCCGGGCCAGTCGGCTTGGCACCGGGGACACCTGGTGGATGGCGCTCCGGCACGACCTTCAAGCCGGGTGAGACGTTGACGTAATGGCTCACTCATGTTTGCTCTCCAATGCTTCTTCCAGATCCGCGATTCTCTGCTCCAGGTCCATCGGAATTGGCTTGCCGCAAATCCTGTCGGCCAGTTCAGCAAACGCCTGCCTGTCGCCTCCCTTGGCCTGCTCTAGCAGCGCCTTGGCCGCCAGGGCCATATCCGCCGGCTTGACCGCCTTGATGATGGCATTGCGGATCAATTGCGCCCGGCGGTTGTTCGGATTTCCCTTACCGGCCTTGTTGCCGACGGCGAACCTGCCGCCGTGGGCGCGATCGCCGTTACCTGCGGGGGTTGACGGCTCTGTTTCATCGGGGGTGTCGGTCATGGGTGTTTTACCTCGCTGCCGATTGCCGGGCCGCATTTGCCGTTTTCCGGCGTTAATCCGCCAAGGGGTACATCTGATGCGACCTCGGCGAAGTCGATGCACCGTAGTTGCTCAGAACGCAAAGCGTGCTTGAGTTCACGCCGTAGCCGGTACTCCGCCGGTCGGTCGGACGCGAGCGGTCTGTAGCGGACGATGAAGTCGGTAGATTCTGACACTTTGAAACTTCTAATTCTTTCTGAAACTTCGTTTTTGAGCAAATAATCGGGTTTGGCACGCGAAGGCACGCGGTCCAGACCTATGTACCTATAGGTATATTTTTCTTGCCTCATGTGTGCATTGCTTATTCACGCGTTCCAACGCGTGCCAAACGTCCTCAAAGTCTCAATGAGACCCCCTCGTAAACGCGAGTTCGTTCACCGCTCTTGAGTCTCGGCTGACTCATTTCCACCGACGGAATTGCCGCGCGTACATCGCGCCCGAACGTCTGAACCGTGCCGGCGTGTTCGCGCCCTTGCGACTTGGCCCAGGCACACCACGCCTCATAGAGCGCGGACGCCTCAACGCATCGACCGGCCCCGACTTCACACCGCTCGTTGAAGAATGCTTTGATGGGACTCACAAGCTCCCTCAGTTCCTCCATTGCGGCGTCGGCGCTGGCGGGGGTGAAGAACCGGCCGCGCTGGTGAAGGCGGCGTAGACCTTCCAAGCTCCAAAGTAGGATGCCTGGAAGTTCGGCGGATAATTTCTCTGTGAGGTTGACATCCTCCGCGCCCAAAAAACTGCGCTTCAGAACCAGAATCAAGAACCTCTCGGCCAGCGCGCCCGATGCGTCCGACAGTTTTGGAAGCTCGTTGCTCAAAAGCATGATGCGCGTCGGAAGTCTCAAGGTGACAGACTCCCTGCATTTGCGGTCCACCGTGAGTGAATCCTCTCCGCTCAAGCTCAATAGCCGCTCTGTCACGACGGCCAAGTCGCTTCGACCGCTCAGCCGCGCGTCCGAAATGATTGCCAGTGATTTTCCCAGCAGGGGCGACAAGCCGAAGTTGCCGCCCAGGCCGGCCAGCGTCGGCGCGGCGATGTTTTCCGGGCCGATTAACTTTGTAAGAATCCGCGCGATGGTTCCCTTGCCGGACCGTGGCGGCCCGCACAGCATGGCGATTTTTTGCTGGGCCGTGTTTGCCGTCAAGCAGTAGCCGAACCACTCTTGCAGCAGCCCGGCGGCTTCCTCATCGTCGGCCCAAAGCTGGCCCAGGAAGTTCCACCATGCCGCGGGTGCCGGTGCATCCTGCGTAAAGTCGAACGGCAACACATTCGTCGAAAACCAAAGCGGATTAGGGGGCATCAATCGCACCTCGCCGGCAAGGTATTCCGCCAGGTCAATCAATCCGTTTTGAAAGGCGATTACATTCCCGACCTGCGGGCGCGAATGGGGATGATCCAGCCAGGCTGGAAGTGAATCGACGCGAACCTGCGCGAGTGTGCTCATGGCGTCGAGCACATCGTTGATGCGGGCGGCGTTGGGGATGTATCGTTTGGCGTTCCCTTCCCTGTCGAGCGTGAAAACATCCGCCAGGAAGTCGGCCACTTCAGCGCGTAATACTTCCCGTTCCTCGCGCCGGTAAACCGCGCGATCGCGCTGGTAGAAGTCGCCTCGGAAATGCCGCTCATGCCGGCGATGGGAAGCGATGAAAGCGCCGGCCAGCGTGCGCGGCGCGGCGTTCGGCAGCGGTGCCGGATCTTCCGCCGGCGTCAATCGAAGTGGCATCGCGCTCATGCCGCCTCCCCTCTCAACAACCGCCGGGCATGGGCCATATGCTCGTGCGCGTCGCGCTCGGCGCGGTCGATCTCTTTCAGCCGGCGGGAGAAATATCGAATAGCTGAAGTGGAGAAATATCGCGCCTCCTTCAGGAGCAGCAGATTCGCGTGATTCCACGGGCCGTAGGGCGGCGCGAGCGGCGCTTCCGGCTGCCAGAATCCAGCATTCCGCAGGGCGATAGATAGGCAGTGGTGGAGCTTCCGCCAGTCCGCGCCCTCCTCGGCGGCGACGGCCACGCCAGAAGCGATGATCCGCAGGTCATCCCGATGGAACAGGTCCACCCGCGCCCCGGCGGCCAGCGCGACCGGCCAGCACTTCGCGGAATGATGGAACACTTCGGACAGAAGTTCTAGCTCGATTTCCTCGCGGCGCAGGACGTGCGCGAGTTCGATTTCATCGTCGGCGGTAGCGGCGGGGGGCGGTGCGGTGGTATACTGGTGTCTCATCGTCTTTCGCCGGCGGTTTCGGGTTCGCGCCCTGCCGCCGGCGTTCCTATTTCGGGGGATCAGTCGGTTCGGGTATTCGCGTCGATCCACTCCTCGATCCGCTCGGCGCGCCAGCGGACTACCTTCTCGCCGATTCGCACGTCGGGCGCGGGAATCTTCCCCTCCGAAAGCCAGCGCCAGACCGTCCGCCGGCCCAGCCCCAGCGCATCGCACCACGCCTCGATTCCGATCAGGCCCGCCGTCGCCGGGGGTCGCTCTACTGCCGTCGCCGTCGCCATACCGCACCTCTCTGGTTCGTTTTTCGGGCCACGCGACCCGTACATAGTTACGCGCAGAGTCCGAACGATTCGGGGCGTTTTCGGACTTTAGGAAGTGAGTGCGCGCATAAAAAAGCCCGTGAAAACACGGGCGGCACGCAACGGCAAAAATAATCTTGTCCGATTTTCGCGGATGTATTTTCGGACTTTTGCGGGCGTCGGACTACCTGCCGCGGCGGGATGGATTTGCTTCGTGAAGGGTGTTGGATTTCGCCCTCACGCTACGCCGCCGCCCATAAGGGAAGGTCGGGTCTTGCTTGGCCGCCTTGGCCAGGTGCTTCTTGATAGTGCTTATGGATTTTACTTCGCGCTCAAACTCGGTCTTCAATTGCGCGTAGACAACGCCCTTTTTAGGAAAACGCCTCTCGTCGGAAAGTAGCTCAAGATACCGCGCGGCGATGCGCTTCTGCCGCGCCGCAACGATTCCGCCGTGTGCGACGGCCGATGCAAGCGGCATCGCTTCGTTCGCCTGTGCCTGGTTTAGGGGCGCCGCCTCGCCTTTCTCTTTCAGCATTTCTTCCAGCCGCCGCTCCACCTCGTCAATGGTTTTCTTCAACTCCACAGCGCGATCCTCGTTTAGGCCGCCAGCGTCGAAAAATACCTTTTGAGGATCGACGGCCATTGCCGAGATCCATCCCGGCTTAATCCCGTTCACGTTACAAAACTGGGTCAACTCCAAATTGACATCGGCGAATCTACGACAAGCATTTTCAAAAGTGTCGAATGACCGATCCATAAAGTCTAAAACATCAGCGGAAGCTGGTTTTCCCGGCGGCATGAATTTTTCTCGGTCGGCAAGAAGCTTTGCAAGCGCATCAAAATATGCGCCCGCTGTATTTCGCCATCGCCCCAAGATTGCCAAGCCAACATAGGTATTTGGGTTCATTGTTCACCTGTTGTTGCGGGCCGATCCTGGGCGACGTGGCGCAGGTGAAACGCCGGCCGCCGCCAGGATCGTGAGGGCGGTAATTACTCCGCCGTTCCCGTGGGTCATTCTACCATTGTTCGCGCGAGCAACGAAAGTTGCCGCCGTTGCTTGACGGATAGCCTCGGCCATGCTTCCATGAGCGCCGCAAGATCGGCGTCCGGGCTGGTTTGGCCGCTGGATTTGTCCTGTATATGTCCTGTGGATGGAAAACTTGTTGTTTTCCCCGGTGTTTTTTGGGTATCCGCGTAGCCAACTGAGCTACGAGGGCATCGTCCCAGACAGTATCGCGGGCCGCAGGTTTGGGCAAGTCATAGACGATCAAACAGAACGGAGAGGGAACACGCCACTCATGGATATTGATTCGCGGCTGTACGTTGAAATCCATCCTTTCGATGGACCCCATCCGCCTCATCCGCACCCGATCGACGAGGCGAAATTTGATCCCGCCTTCGTCTATAAGGTATTGGGGATGTACAACCCGTCGGAGACCAGTGAATGCTACCTCGTGCTGTGCAACCCGGATCGCCAGATCTGGTTTATTCCGCAGCGGCACCTGCTTGCGTATCGCCTGATCGACTCCGATGCGCTCTTTATTCCCAAGGCGGATTACATGCCGTTTGGGGTGTTTAAGCCCGTGAATGAAGGGTCGGAGCGAGTATCTTGATTGGCGAGTCCGATTGTTATATTTGCTATGCCGGTCAGACACCTATACCTTGTTTAGGTAGTTTGCTGTATAAGAGTCGCTGACAGGGGGACATTTAGAAGAAGGAGATCGCGCCATGGCTGCCATGACATCGCTTAATCTGGTGGAGTTGGTTCAGACGCTGGAGGAACAGCAACAGCAACATTCTGAAATGACGAAGGCAATTGGCCGCACGTTGCAGGAGCAACAAAGCCATCAGCGGGAGGCGGCCAACGCCATCGCGGGCACGCTGGAGCGGATCAGCGGATTACTCTCGCAATTATTGGGCGGCGGCGCGCCGGCCACGCGCAGGTTCGCTGCGCCGGCGAAGTCGCCCGCCGGCAGCGAAGGCAATGGCAACGCCCTGGCCGCCGGCGCCCCATCCAAGCGCAAAGGCAGGGGCCGTGGACGAGGCCGGGGTCGCGGCCGCGGCAAGTACCCCGTTAGCGGCAGCGAACTGGTGCTGGCGTACGTGACGTCCAGGAAAAACCCCACCTCCGCCGAACTGGCCCATGAGTGGAACTCGTCGGGGCGCAACAGCAAGGTGGACAACACGCTGGGCATGCTCGTGAAGACCAACAAGCTCAAACGCATGCCCAATCCCGGCGGGCGCGGCAGCCGATACTCACTTGCATAATCCGCCCGCCGCAGGGTGACAATGGCAAGAGAAGGCGATGTAGGATCTTGCCGATTCGGCTGATGGCAGTCGGTGCATACCACTGCCATCAGCCGGTATTGAAACCCAACGAATCAATTGGGGCGCTATTTACGTTAGTCCTCAAGCGCATGCGGTGGGATGCGGGGCTTGTGGAGCAACCCATTCGTTCTTTTCCTATTGCATGCAACCTCAACCGTGACACGGGCGTCCCGCCCGTGCGTGTTGCATGGAGCTCAGGGTGTATCGATTGCCTCTACTTTATAGCCGTCGGCACGGGCGGGACGCCCCGCATTGTTAGACACAACGAGCGCGCCGTGGAATGATGATCGTTATGACATCCAAAACGCGGATATGGACGGCATCGTCCCTCGCCATACTGCTCGCCTTCCTCGCCCTACAGTTTGCGCTCGATCCGGCCCGCGCACAGGCGGCAGGCCAGCAGGAGCTTGGCCAGGCGCAGGTGAGCTACGGTAAGTAGTCGTCATGACCAAAAGGCGACCTCATAAGCCTCGCTCGGCTGCGGCCATTATATTTTATACCCAGTGCCGTCACTGGCATGGCTATCTTTCGGCCTTTGCTTTTCTGGCACTGATCTTCTTCAGTGCCACCGGTATCCTACTAAACCACCCTGATTGGTTGAGCGAGGATGTGAGTGCACCGCGGACGGTTGTCGCCGTGCTGCCTGCAGACGGTGTAGCCTCCGCTCGGCACGTGAAGGACGTTGGGCGCGCACTGGCCGCGCTGGCAACGACGCGCCTGCCTATAGTCGGTGCCTATAGCAGCGCCGACATCGACGGTCGCCAGGCTTTTTTGCGCTATGAGGGTGTAAAGGGTTCGTCTGACGTAACGGTGGACCTGAAAAG